>CALFWB010000095.1 GCA_937928795.1 uncultured Anaerolineales bacterium | reverse complement strand
AAGCGGCGCTTTTATTCCTGAAAAAGCACTTCAAGGGCAAAGCCCGCGACCTTTTGGAGGGCGGCTGAAAGGTCTTGATCGAAGTGCCCGGTGCGGGTCTCCTCATGCAGCAAGGGAATATCTTTCACAAATAGCTTATGTACCTAAAAACGATCCAACTTGTTAAATCGTTGCCTTGTCTCGCCGAGCCGGGCAAAATCATCGTGATTGGCAAGCCCAATCGCCCCTTAGATGAGGTCATCCCTTACCTTGCCACTTTACCGGGCGTCTTAGCCTATAACCCGCAAAGTTTGACATTGACCTTTCGGCGTCCGGCTGGTTTTCTTACCTTGTACCCAGAGAAAGTTTATATCACCCAAATCAAGGACACCCAAGAAGGTTTGCAAGTGCTGAACGACCTGGTAGCAGCCATCAACGCCACTTGGGAACATCGCGCCGCTTTGGTTGCTCTCACCCAACCGAAGCGAGCCCCTCATCACCTAGATATTTGGCAGTTGCTCCCTCGCACCAACTGTCGACAATGTGGGGAAGCAACCTGTCTGGCTTTTGCAGTCGGCTTAATTCAACATACGCATCTGATAGAAGATTGCCCTACCTTGCGCGATGATAGCGCTTTTGCCGATCGAAAACTTACCTTGGAGGCAATGCTTTTATGAGTCGCCATCAATATGCCTACATTGATCAAGAAGGAAAACTGGTCCTGCCACCCGAAATTGTGGATGCTTGGCACCTTTCACCAGGCGAATCTTTACGTCTAGACCCCAATGGGAACGGTTGGACTCTTCATCCACCCATTAACAGTCTCAGGCGCATTTATATCGAAGTCACCAACCAGTGCAACCTCAATTGCCGCACTTGCATGCGCAATGTTTGGGATGTCAAACCCGGCTGGTTAGCTTGGGAGACCTTTGAGCGCATTTTGGAACAGGCTCTGCAATGGCAACCCCTGCCGGAACTGTTCTTTGGCGGGTACGGCGAGCCGCTCTCCCACCCCCGCATCCTCGACATGATCGAACAAGCCAAAGGAAAAGGGGTTAAAGTTTCTTTGATCACCAACGGCGTGAATCTAAGCGCTCAGGTGGCGCGCCGTTTAGTGGAATCGAATCTCGATCGTTTGTGGGTTTCTTTGGATGGTGCCTCGCCGGAGTGTTATCAAGATGTTCGCCTAGGCAACGCTCTGCCACAAATTATCGAAAACTTGAAAAGGTTGAGGGCTTTTCAATTTCAAACCTTTGGTTTCACGCCCTGGCTAATGACGCCGAAATTAGGCATTGCCTTTGTTGCCATGTCGCGCAATATTCATAGCTTGCCCGAGGTTATTCGCTTGGGTTTGCAACTGGGCGCAACCGAGTTCTCGGTCAGCAACGTATTAGCCCATGATGAAAGCCTACAAGCCGAAAGCCTTTACTGGCGCTCTCTGGATCAAATGACGGGAGGTGTATTCGGTGAAGCGCGTCCGTTGATCCACGTCCCGCTGATGGACATTGAGGCAACCACTGCGGCGGTCATGAGCCAAGTTTTGGGCAGCACCCATCGCCTCGAATTGATGGGAGCCACACTTGGACAGAATATCAGCCAATGTCCCTTTATTCAAAGAGGTAGTCTCTCAATCCGGTGGGACGGCAAAGTCAGCCCCTGTTTACCCCTCCTCTACACGCACACCTATTACTTAGGAAAACGGCTGCGAACCTCTCGCGAATATTTCGTCGGTGACATCAACCAACAAAGCCTGAAAGAAATTTGGATGGATGAAAACTACCACGCCTTGCGAAAACGCTTGTTGGACTTTGATTTCCCCCCTTGCACCTCGTGCAACTCGTGTGAAATGGCTGATGAAAATCAAGAAGATTGTTACGGCAACCCCGCCCCCACCTGTGGCGGCTGCCTTTGGGCACAAGGCTTAATCCGTTGTCCGTAGAACGAAAGCAAACAAACGCCTGTAAGAAAAACGGTTTTCCTTTATGTCCTATTTGAAAGCCAAAACACGGTCTGAATTGTGGATTGGATGGCTTGTTCTAGGTTTTGTTATCCTCGCCATCCTCTACGGGCTCTTCACTCTGCTGAGCAATCGCGCTTTTGTAATCCCTGCAAGGTGGATGAACTTCCTCTTCCCCGCTATCGGCACAGTCGGACTTTTGGTTGCTGCCTACATTGCATATGTGCAGCTCTTCCGCGTGCCAGCGATCTGTGGCCCGTTCACAAATTGCAACACGGTATTGCAAAGCCGCTATGCGAAACTGTTGGGTTTTGTCCCCAACAGCGTGTTGGGTATGATCAGCTACTTTGCTTTGTTTTTTCTATGGGTCTGGCAGCAACAACGCCAAGATTGGCTATCTCTCCAAGCTCCTCTGCTGATGATCGCCATCACCCTGCTGGGCAGCCTGCTTTCGGTTTACTTAACCGTTTTGCAGGTCTTTGTCCTTAGGGCATTATGTATGTGGTGTTTGAGTTCAGCAATGCTGATCACAATTCTTTTTCTTCTCAGTATCTCCATTTATCAATCTCCCCCTGATCCCTCCGCAGCTCAGATAACCATTTACCTTAGCTTCTAAGAATAAAGGTGACGAAGTCGGTTGTAGAAATACTCGAACTCAGTCACCGTATACACTTACCCAATCGTGTCCACGCAAAAGTTGTAGGATAACTCAATGAGTTGTCCTACAAAGCAAAGTTGCCAACAATTTTTGAGTGCACACTACCCAATCTTATATGGTATAGTAGTTATAATGGAATCCTGATAAATTCGCCCTTAAACAGTTGGTTACCTTTAATGAAAACGCTCTCTGAATCCCCCTTATATTCTCGTGGTGAGGAAATCGCCAATAGCATCAGCCACGGCATTGGTGTTGTTCTCTCCATCGCTGGCTTAGCCGTGCTAACCGCTTTTGCCACCTTACTGGGCAATGTATGGCACATTGTCAGTGTAAGTATCTATGGAGCAACTCAAATCATGTTGTACACTGCATCCACCCTTTATCACAGCATTCCGATACCCCGTGCCAAACAAGTCTTGCGTCGCCTTGACCATTGTGCGATTTTTTTATTGATCGCGGGTACCTATACGCCCTTTACACTGGTCAATTTGCGAGGACCCTGGGGTTGGTCACTTTTAGGGCTCGTTTGGTTGTTGGCAATCATCGGTATCACCTTACAAGGCTTCCTCTTGCGCCAAAAATCGATTTGGAACGCTCTGATCTATATTGCCATGGGCTGGGTTGCCATCGTTGGAATCAAACCCATAATCAATTCTGTTCCTCTGGGTGGCATCCTGCTGCTTTTTGGGGGTGGATTGGCTTATAGTGGAGGGGCAATTTTCTACGTCTGGAAACGCCTGCCCTATAACCACGCCATCTGGCATCTCTTTGTCCTTTTAGGCAGTGTTTTCCACTACTTCGCTGTTCTATTCTACGTGATTCCCCTAGGCACAAATTAGGTTTATCATTCAAATCCTCAAGTCAAACCCTTCTCAACATGTTCGATGCGTTGCAGCACTTTCATCTCGATCCCTAGCCATTGGCTTTAAGGGCATGTCTGAAGGATAGAAATGCGGAGCGCACAATCTCCTAATAATCACCGCTAAGTATGGTAAACTTTGAGCAGGAGAGATGGCAAATGAGCGAGTCGCGCACCGAGCAGATGGTAAATAGATTGCGAGCGATGCAAACCGCATCACCCGAAATTGAAGCCTCCGCTCTGGTCTCTGTGGATGGTCTCATCATGGCTTCCGCCTTACCGCCTGAAGTCGAAGAAGATCGGGTTTCCGCTATGTCGGCGGCCATGTTGAGTTTGGGCGAGCGAATTTCGATTGAACTGCGTCGCGGTGCCCTCGAACAAGTCTATATCCGCGGCTCGGATGGATTTGTCATCCTAACTGCGGTCGGACAGGAAGCGGTCTTAACCGTTTTGGCACGCCAAAATGCCAAATTAGGATTGGTCTTTCTCGAAATGCGCCGCGCTGCCCAAGATTTGGAAAGCATGGTGGGATGAGAGAATGCCCTTCGCAAAGCTACAAACATCCCAAGTGGGGAGGCCGCTCATCAGCATCCTCCCCACGTCTTTTGTAAAAAGGGATTGTCTAACTCTTCAGCCGGCCCAAAAATCTGCAGGTGACGCAAATCCGCAGATGAAACAGATTTCACAGAAAAATTCAAAAAGAGGATGGAGGTAAATTGATGGAAGAAATCCTTCAACCCAAATATATCTTTTTCACCGGTGGAGTGGTCAGTTCGGTAGGGAAAGGCGTCACGGCGGCAGCGCTAGGGCGGTTGCTCAAGGAGCGGGGGTTTAGGGTCGCTGTGCAAAAGCTCGATCCCTATATCAATGTCGATCCGGGCACGATGAGCCCCTATCAACACGGTGAAGTCTTCGTCCTTGATGATGGTGCAGAGACCGATTTGGATTTAGGGCATTACGAACGCTTTATTGATGTCAGCCTAAACCGTGTTTGTAATGTAACGACTGGTCAAGTTTATGCCGAAATTATCGCTAAGGAACGGCGCGGCGATTTTCTCGGCGGCACGATCCAAGTGATTCCGCATATCACCAATGAAATCAAACGACGCATTGCCCTAGTTGCCAAAACTACCGGAGCCGAAATTGTCCTCGTAGAAATCGGTGGCACGGTCGGCGACATCGAGTCCTTGCCCTTCTTGGAAGCCATTCGT
This sequence comes from uncultured Anaerolineales bacterium, assembly GCA_937928795.1. Taxonomy (GTDB): domain Bacteria; phylum Chloroflexota; class Anaerolineae; order Anaerolineales; family UBA4823; genus NAK19. The sequence continues at coordinate 16,760 of CALFWB010000095.1, read as the reverse complement.
CAAATGCGCAAAGACATTGGGCGCGAAAATACGCTCTACATCCATGTCACCTGGCTGCCCTATATCGAAGCGACCAGTGAGTTAAAGACCAAACCCACTCAACATTCGGTGCGGGAACTGCGTTCGATCGGAATTTCTCCCGATATTATCGTGCCGCGCTCCGACCATCCGGTCGATGACGATTTGGTGGATAAAATTGCCTTGTTTTGCGATGTGGATAGCAAAGCCATTTTCCCCATGGTCACGACCCCCGTTTTATATGAAGTCCCCCTCCTGCTTGAAGAGATGGGGGCTGGAGATTATGTTCTCAGTCGTTTGGGATTGGAAGCCCGCCAAAAGCCGGATTGGACTCAATGGAATCAACTGGTCGAAAAAGTACGCGCTCCCAAACCGACTGTCAAAATTGCCTTGGTGGGCAAATACGTTGAACTCCATGACGCCTACCTGAGTGTGCGCGAAGCCGTTAAGCACGCTGCCTTGCATGTCGGCGTTGAAGTCGATCTGGCTTGGGTGCACTCCTCTGATCTCGAAAAAGGCAAGGGCTGGGATGTACTCAAAAATGTGGATGGCATCATTGTCCCGGGTGGCTTTGGCAGTCGGGGGACAGAAGGCAAAATCCAAGCAGCACACTATGCGCGGGAAAACAAGGTGCCTTATTTAGGCTTATGTCTGGGAATGCAATTGATGGTGGTGGAATTTGGCCGCCATGTGTTAGGCAGCGATCATGTCAATTCGACCGAATTCGACCGTTCGACCCCTCATCCGGTCATTGACTTAATGCCCGATCAACGCGATATTGCCGATATGGGAGGGACAATGCGGCTTGGCTTGTATCCCTGCCGCTTAGTGTCCAACACTAAGGCGGCTGCAGCTTACGCCAAATTCAGCGATAAAAGCATCATCTATGAACGTCATAGACACCGCTTTGAGTTCAACAATGCCTACCGCGAATTGTTCACCCAACACGGAATGGTCTTTTCGGGTATCTCTCCAGATGGAAAATTGGTCGAAATTGCAGAATTAGCTGATCATCCTTTTATGCTCGGCACGCAGTTCCATCCCGAATTCCTGTCGCGGCCCAACCGTCCCCACCCCCTTTTCGTCGCTTTCATTCAAGCTGTCGAAGAGCGAACGAAAAGTCACCGCAGCCAAACCTTTCTAACTGAACCCATCTCAGAGCCCGGAGACGGTCAAAATACAATTTCCACACCAAAGATGGTCTCGACAGAGTAAAAAGGGGTATACTTATACTGATTTTCACAAATATCCCCCTGCGGACAGAAGCGTTCTGTGCACAGGCGAAATGAATTTTTCAACGAGGTGAAGTATGGATACAATGATTGAAGATATTGTCGGGCGCGAAATTCTCGATTCGCGCGGCAATCCCACCGTTGAGGTGGAGGTCACGTTGATGGATGGCAGTTGGGGCAGGGCAGCCGTCCCTTCGGGAGCCTCGACCGGCGTCCATGAAGCGCTGGAGCTGCGCGATGGCGATAAGAGCCGTTACAACGGCAAAGGCGTGCTTAAAGCTGTCGAACATGTTAACGAAGAAATTGCCGATCTCTTGATCGGCTGGGATGCTACCGATCAACGGGGCATTGACCTAGCCATGATCGAACTAGACGGCACACCCAATAAATCCAAGTTAGGGGCAAATGCTATCTTAGGCGTCAGCTTAGCGGTTGCCAAGGCTGCTGCCAATGCCCTCAGTATGCCCCTTTACCGTTACATTGGCGGCGTTTATGCCCACGTTCTGCCAGTGCCACAAATGAATATCCTAAACGGTGGAGCACACACCGCTTGGCAATCCACCGACGCACAAGAGTTCATGATCATGCCGCTCGGTGCTTCTTCCTTTGCCGAAGGGTTGCAATGGTGTTCGGAAATCTACCAAGCCCTGAAAGCCGTCCTCAAGGAGCGTGGTTACACCGCCCTGGTCGGCGACGAAGGGGGTTATGCCCCTGCTCTCAAAGCCAACGCCGAGGCAATCGAGGTTATCCTCGCCGCAATTGAAAAAGCTGGCTACAAAGCTGGCGAACAAATTGGCATTGCTCTCGACCCGGCTGCTTCAGAGCTTTTCGAGGAAGATACGCACCTCTACAATCTGCGCCGCGAAGGCAAGAAACTGACCAGTGAGCAGATGGTTGCCTTCTGGAAATCTTGGGTCGATCAATACCCGATTGTCTCCCTAGAAGATGGACTTGCTCAAGATGATTGGGAAGGATGGATTTACCTAAACCAAGAATTGGGCAACCGCATTCAGATTGTGGGCGATGACCTGCTGGTGACCAACCCGGAACGCGTGCGACGCGGCATTCGTGAGAAAGTTGCCAACGCCCTATTGGTCAAGCTCAATCAAATCGGCACGCTCACCGAAACCATCGAGGCCGTCGAGACCTGCCACCGGGCAGGATGGAAAACCGTGACCTCGCACCGCTCCGGTGAAACTGAAGATACCACCATCGCTGATTTGGTTGTCGCTTTGAATATGGGTCAAATCAAGACCGGCGCCCCAGCCCGCTCTGACCGTGTCGCAAAATACAATCAACTCTTGCGCATTGAGGAAGAACTCGGCGACGTAGGCGTCTATGCCGGTTGGAATGCCTTGAACTACAAGAGAGGCTAACCTGACTCGAAGACCTGTGGGTTTCCCAAACTCACAGGTCTTTTTCCTCCTTGCGCATTCCAAGCACCGGGGTCGCACAATAGGGGCAAATATTCCATGCTAGTTCCAGCAACCGGCTACACTGGTGACACTGCTTGCGAAGTTTTGTATGACAAGAGGGACAGACCATCCAATCCGCCTCAGTTTTACGCCCGCAACCCGGACATAAGACCGCTTCTTCAAGGGCTTGTAAGAGGGCTTCTTCCTCCAGCGTCTGCTGATATTCATCTTCAAGGGTGCGGGGAGGGCGCAGAATCCAATAAATGACCATACCGGGCAGAAATAAAACCGTCACAACAAGGATTGCCAAGATGCGCGCCAAGCGGTCGCGCGTCCGCTGGCGAATATCCCGATAGGTCCAAATGACCAGACTTAACCATAAAGCTGCCAGAAACGCCCCGCCCCAAGCAGAGAGGATCAAAATCAAATTGCGAAAGGTGCTTGTATCCATGAGTGATTCTTAAATTGTGTCGATTATAGCATGTATTGAGCCACAGGACTAACGTGCAGCTCAATTCAGCCGATGAACTCATTTCAACAAAGTGTGCAACCTTGATGCCAAAGAAGGAGCATGAGATGAGCGAACCCAAGATCACCTTCCGCATTCAAGACTTGCCCAAAACCGATCGGCCACGCGAACGACTGGCGGAAAAGGGCGCTGCCGCGTTGAGCAATGCCGAGTTGTTGGCAATCTTGATCCGCACCGGGCTACCGGGCGAGAACGCTGTGCAAATTGGGCAACGCTTGCTGCGCGATTTCCACAGTATTCTCGGATTGCATCGGGCTTCGTTTCAAGAATTGAGTGCCCAGCATGGAATTGGGACGGCAAAAGCTGCCCAAATTAAGGCCGCTCTCGAACTCGGCAACCGTCTACGCCTCGAATCGGATGAGCGCCCGATCATTCGCAGCCCCGAAGACGCCTTCGTGCTTGTGGATCACGAAATGAGCGGTTTAGAGCAAGAAGAAATGCGGGTTTTGATCCTAGATACGCGCCATCGCGTGTTAGGCATCCATTCCATTGTGCGCGGCTCGCTCAACTCTGCTCAGGTTCGCGTCGGCGAGATATTTCGCCAAGCGGTGCGCCTCAACGCCGCCGCCATTATTGTCATCCATAACCACCCCAGCGGCGATCCGACCCCTAGCGGTGAAGACATCGCCCTCACGCGCGCCATCATTCAAGCCGGTCAATTGCTCGATGTTGAGGTGCTTGACCATATCATTGTCGGGCGAAATCGCTATGCTTCGCTCAAAGAGCGAGGAATCGCCTTCGGCTAGTAGGCTCAACCGGTATAACGGATGCGGAAATCCCGAAATTCACCGCTTGCGGGCGACCATTCGACGCGCACATTGGTCACATCTGCCGAGCGCGGGCCAACCCTCAAGCCAGCCAGCAACCGATTTAACTGCTCTTCTTCCCCCTCGGCAACCACTTCTACATTTCCATCCCACCGGTTGCGCACCCAACCCGTCAGATGGTAATCCGCAGCTAGGCGCGTCACAAACATGCGAAATCCTACTCCCTGAACCGTGCCCTCTACAATGGCATGTAGCCGCTTTTGTTGGTGTTCGGTCATCTTAATTCCTCCGAGAAGATGCATGAGAGACGAGTTGTAATGCCAAAAGTATGGGCGCAAAGAGCACCAAGAGAAGGAGAATTCCCCAGGGGGCAAGGTTTGCCAGCGCCCGAGCCGTACTAGCCTCCCCAAAACGCGCTTCCTGCCACTCTGCCTCCAATTGCTCAAGCGTAAAGCCATACGTGCGATAAAAACCAGCTCCACATTCGTACTGATCGGCGTAGGTGTCGATCAATTGGCGTATCTTGGAAATTCCATATTGATCGAGCAAATATTGAACCACGGCCGCCGACTGGGCATAAGCCAGATAAGCCGGACCTGCTTCTTGAGGGAAGGTATCGCACAAACTTTGGAGGGTGAGAAGGCTGCGGTTTTGCCTTGCCGTTTCTAAGATTGTGTAATAATCCGGGTTCGGATAGAACTCTGCTGCTGTGGCCAGCCCTTCACGCAGCCAAACGGGCAGCCTAGCGTAAGCAGCCGGTCGATAACGATAGAGATAAATATGCATCAACTCATGCGGAATTTGCTGTTCCATCTGCAAGCGCTGATCTAAGCCGGCGCTGATGGCAATTAAAGCCACCCCTAGGTCTGGGTCAGCATGAGCGCCGATCCAACTGTTGCCCGCACCTCGTAAAGCCTGGCGCAATTCGCCAGGCGATTCATAAACATAAATATCAATGACCCAATCCGCTTCAACAGGCAACCATTGCTCGATGGCTTCCTGGGCTTCCTTTGCCACATTCAAGATCGTTTGGGCAAACTGCAAGTCGCCCTGCCGCCAATGAACTCGAAAAGGGGCCTGAAAGCGTGTTTTCCAGGGAAAACGATTGTCCTCATAGAGAAATTCTTTTTTATTGGTCGTGAACGGCGTACCATCGGATAAAACGCCTTCCAGCCAAATTTCCACTTTGGCAAAGGGGCGAAACGGCGTTTGCCGAAAATCATGGTAGTACGCAAAGTTACCTTGCTTATCTAGGCTTAAGGTTTGCACAATTCTCTGCGAACCCGATTGAAAAATCAAACTTAGCGCATTTGGAGTGTCTTGGATGGTCAAACTCCCTTTAAGAGTAAGGGATTCGCCAAACGTGTAGGTAAGCAGGCAATCCCACTCAACCTGTTTCTCCCCCACTTGCAGCGGATAAGCTGCACTCAAGGTCAACCAAAGGAGGAAAGAGAAAATCCCAAGCGAGGTGCGGCTCATCCGTGAGTCAACAAGAATCGCAAGGTCGGTCACTCCTCTTCGTCTTCGTCCTCCAGATGGTCAAAATCAACCCATTCTTCGAGGTAGTCATCGAATTCGCCCTCTTCGTTTTTGATCATTTGATCGATATCCAGCAAACCGAAAAACCCATCCCCTTCGGTGAACGCAAGGTTATCGAGGGCATCCTCTAGCAAGTCCAAGATCTCGTCATCCTCTGACGTTTCATAGAGTTCCATGAATTTTTCCATCACTCCCTCACCACCGATTTGAGAGAGCGACCAAATGGCGGCTAAACGCACGTCTAAGTCGGGGTCGTCAACTAGTTCTAACAAACGGCGCCGGCAGGTTACCGCCTCCAATTCACCGGCCGCGCGGGCAGCTTCATAACGGATGACAGGGTCTTCGTTTTCCAACATGGCTTCGACCAGCGGCGTCCAATCGCTGTTCACCGAACGCCCCATGGCGATCAGCGAGCTGGCAATCAAGTCTCGGTTGCCCGAATAATAGGCTTCTCGCACAAAACCATCCACTTCTGGGCGGCTCGAAAAGCCCAAAGCTTCTAAGGCAGAACTGCGGACCACAAGGGCATCGTTGCTGGTAAAGGTCTGGATCAATCGATTTTCGACTTCATGTAAGCGCCCTTCGGCTAATTCCTCCACTTCTCCTAAAAAGACAAACTTGCCGAGGGCAAAAGCCGCAGCCGCGCGGACATTGGGCGCTTCGTCATTTTCCAGCATTTTTAGTAGGGTGTCAAGATAGTGCGGCTCCTCATAATAGGACAACGAGCGGATCGCCAACTCGCGCACTCGGGCGTCTTGATCGGTCAGGGCGAAGAGGCTCAAGTTCTCGTAAGAGAGCAGCGGATCATTCTCCGCCATCTCCTCGATGTCTTCCATCAGAGCTTGCTTGCGCCATACGGGGATTTCACCCCAGAAGGACTTGATTTCGGTCAAATCCTTCTCGCTCAAATCAGACAAACGGTATAAATAAGCGACCGGTAACGGTGTATCTACATCGAGTAGAGCTTTTTTCAATTCCGATAGGGTAACTTTTGTGGGGTTTTTCATCTTTCCAATCCTAAAAAGGTAATTCCACAGGATTTACAAAATCCATGATGTTTATGTAAATTAGGAGAGCAAGTAGGATAACGAATCCAATGTAATGAATGGCGTTCTCAAAGCGTGGTGGCACCCGCCGACGGGTGACGACTTCTACCAATGCAAACACAATCCGTCCGCCATCTAGGGCTGGAATGGGAAAAAGATTGAGAACTCCAAGGGACATGGTAATAGCGGTGAAGAAAGCCACCGAGTCTCCCAATTGACGATAAATATCAAACATTCCTTTATAGCCCACCGGGCGAGCCGCCTCTGCTGATACCTCCCCGCTTGCCAACAAACGCGGCAAGGAAAAGAGAACCCGCACATAATTAAAAGCCGCGTTGACACCGCGCGGCACGGCGCGAAAGATGGAGATGGGACGGGTATCATAGCCCATCATGATCCCAATCGCTCCCTCGTTCTCCGGCGGAGGGTTGCGCGGCACAATTGTGACCTTGAAGGTCTGACCTTCTCGCTCGCACACAAGCTGGGTTTCCCGACCTAGACGAGCATAGATCAAATCGCGCAGGCTCTCAACCGACTCAGCCCGATTACCATCGACCTCCAAAATAATATCGCCGGGACGCAAGCCCACTTGTTCTGCAGGGGAATTGGGTGCCACCGCCATGACCTTGACCCGATCCAAGACCGGCTCCCCCGCCTGATAGAATAGCCATACCGAAAGGACAATTCCGATCAGAATATTGGTCAGCGGGCCGGCGCCAATGACAGCAAGCCGTACCCAAGGGCTCGCTGCAGCCAAACCACCCTGCACTTCGGGGTCATTTTCCCCTTTAATGCGCACAAAACCACCTAAGGGGATTAGGTTAAAAGTGAAGTCTGTACCTTTGATGGTAGCCCACTTGAAGAGACGCGGCGGAAACCCGATGCCAAACTCTTCAACCTCTACTTTGAACAGCCGAGCTGCGATAAAATGCCCCAACTCATGGAAGAAAATCAGAATCGCAATACCGATAACGAAAGTCAGTAAATCGAAACTCATCATTCTTTCTTGCTTTTTTCCTTACTAAAGTGATACACATTGATTATATCCCCTTTTAGGAGGGATGAGGTGCGAATTCGCTCAACTTCTAATAGAATGCTAACTCAGCTCTCTGGAATGCCCAAGAACCACCTCAGCATTCTATCAACTTACCATTTGTCAAGCGACGGTACTGTTATCGGCTTCCCTCAAGGCTCGTGTGCACTCAAAAGTTGTTGGCAACATTGCTTTGTAGGACAACTCATTGGGTTGTCCTACAACTTTTGCGTGGACACTAAGGCTCTAACAAATAAGCTCCTTCCCCGGCTTTCGCCATGATTACCTCTCTCACGCCTGCAACTTGGCTCAGTTTTTCCTTGACTTGCTCTGCATAATTGCTTAGAGTGAGGATATGCACGTTCGGACCAGCATCGATGGTATAGCAAACCGGGGTTCCCCGGTTACGCCACTGCCGGATTTCTTCCATAATAACCAACGTCTCACCGCGCCAGTAAAATAAAGGCGGTTGAGAGGTCATCATCACACTGTGCATCAGGTTACTGTCCCATTCAACCACGTCGGCAAGCTGCTCAAAATCGCGCTGTAAGATCGCTTGACGACACTGCTCCAAACGTTGGTCGGCGCTTTGGACGCGGCAACGCTGCAACGGACTGGTCTTTGCCAAGCGATGCCCCTCTCTTGAGCTAACAGCTTTATGTTCCGTGCTAACGACCGCCACACAATCCACCAAATCCCAATGTTCTGGCGAGGCAATCGGGATGGCATAGGAGGATTGATGATCTCTGCCGGCAAGCCATTCAACAAAGCCGCCATAGATGGAGCGGCAGGCAGAGCCTGAGCCAAGCCGCGCTAAGCGGCTCAGCTCAATAGGATGCGTTGGTAAATCATAGAGCTTGGCGGCTGCCAAAGCCAGGGCGGCAAAGGCGGCGGCCGAAGAGGCAATCCCACTGCCGCGAGGAAAATTGCTGGTGCTTTCGACACGGCAGAAAAACGTCTTTCCGCTCAAGTGCCGTACGTGATCCATGAATTGACGCAAGCGCGTTTGGGCTGCCTCGGAGGCAACCTGCCCATCCATCGTTAACTGGTCGTGCTCAAGGTTTTCAGCCGCAGTCATGCACACTTGGGTAAAGACCCCTCCCAAGGTCATTGAAATACTGCCATTGGCAGGAATTGTCCATTCATCATCCAAATTTCCCCAATACTTAATCAGGGCAATGTTTGGGTGAGCAATAGCAATCACAGACTTAGCTGACATTAAGAATCCTCGCCAACCCTCTAATCGAGCTTTGGGGTCATTTTCCCATTCCCTTTACGGCAGAATCCATCTCAGACCAATGGTCTATTTCTCTAGCAATCTGGCGCGTCTTTCTCTCCAATCGGGCAGAAAGCGATCCATCAATTGATAAAAGCGGGCATTGTGCCGCCGTTCAATAAGGTGAACCATCTCGTGAACGATAACAGATTCCAGACACGCCAGCGGCTTTTGGGTTAGAGCGGTGTTCAACCAGATACGTTGTGCCCGAGGGTTACAGGAACCCCAGCGCGTTTTCATCTTGCGCAGGCGCCACTCCTTGACCTCGATCCCGATCGTCTCTTGCCATTCAGCAATCAAGGCGGGTATCCGAAGAAAAGTATACCACAAACAAGCCGGTTATCCGACGGGATGGAGGGTGTGCACTCAAAAGTTGTTGGCAACATTGCTTTGTAGGACAACTCAATGAGTTGTCCTATAACTTTTGCGTGGACACGGATGGAGGTTGAAGACTAGTAATTCTCAATTTGAACATTGGTTCCTCTCTTCACAAGGTAGAACAGATTTCCGTATCATAGGTTTCAGCCTGTGTCTCTTTTCTGAGAACAAGCCGAAGGTTACGTTATGCTTGACTAACAACGCCAAGCAGGAATTTGATCAATCAGCGGCAAAGCCTATCAAGGGCTTTTGCGGGCAGCCATAAAGGGGTAAATTCTGGGCCATGACCCCAACAGAAAAGCAAGCCAAGCCAGCAACTCTAAACCCTTACCCATCATAGCCAGGTAAGGTGCTGCTGTCCAACTCGAAAGTATTACCAGCCCGATGCCAAGGTTCAACCCCCCAAAAGCCATCCAAATGAGCCACTCCTGACCCCGTGGCTTCATACCGCTAAAGCGAGGTAAGATCCAGAAAGCCACCCCCATGGCAAACTGAGTCATCCAGCCAAAGAACATGGTTTCGACGTGAGCCGTCAAAAGCAGCCAAAGGCGGGACTCGAAGGGAAACCCTTTGTTGGCAAGAAGGAGAGCGCCAAACGTTGCTCCCAAACCGAGATAGACCAACGACGCACGCACCATCCAGCGGCTTAATAGAGGCATCTCACCGCCCTTTCACCCGCACCCAGCTTTGAGCGACAAAAACCAGACAACTTGACCACTGTAAAAAAGCTGCCAAGACCAAGAATCCTGCCCGCCAACTGCTCGATAGAGTTCCCTGAAGCGGCTCAAACACAAAGCGCAGAACAAGCCCCAGATTTAATCCAATATAGGTGATCCAATTGAGCATATCATATCCGCGTGGGTGTTCGTTGCTGAATTTGGGCAACATCCAAATCGCAATCCCAAAGATCAATTGGGTTAACCAGCCAAAAACCAGTAGATGCAGGTAAGAGGGAAACCAAGCGGTTGCTCTCCACCCCGGCCAGGTTTGAAGGATGCCTAGAAAGAGAGCAAACACAAGGTGAACAAAGGAAGTCTTGACAAACCAGCGCGTAACCGTTGGCATTTAGCTCTTCCCCTTCAAGTATAAACGAGCAGTCAAACCCAAATACACCAACGCTGCGACTATGTTGAACAATCCTCCCCATTGCCGGAGTTCTACCCTAAGAGTGATATCGCCAACCATACGGAGGATGAGTGAAAGATGCAAAAGCGCCAATGGTAGGTAAAGGGCTTTTGAAAACCGTGCCGTAAGTCCAAACAGGGCTGGAAAAATGATCGGCGCATGGCCAAAAATCATACTGCCCACAAAACCGACAAACAGGGAGTGTAAGGCCGCATCGTAGAACGGACCTGCAACCGTTTTACCCACAAAGACAAAGAAAAGCCCCCCGATGCCGAGCCAGAGAAACCCGCTTGCCAGCGCAATGGAAATAAAACGAGTTAGCGATTGCGGATGGCGCAAGTTGCGAAAGGCAAGGTCTTTTTGCAGAAACCAACCGAACAGCAAGAGATAACTTATACCGCTGAAGCGGGCGCCCCAATCCAAGTACAAAATGGAGAGAAGCGCAGCAAAAACCAACAACCCAATCCACCCTTTGAAAAGAGCTTGCTCCCGCTTGGATAAGCGCAAGACGCGATTTAACTCCAATCTCTCGCCACCAATGGTCAACACCAAAAAGGCAATCCAAAATAACACCACTTCAAAGATTGCACGCCCCATCAGCCAAAGGAGATTGCCTAGCACCCAAGACATCCCCCCTGCCATCATGGTAGCTGTATGAAGCTGAGGCTCTCTTTTGAACATCATGCTCAAAATGGCAACCATTCCCATGCTCCCTAATAGAAAAAGAAACTTACCCCCTACTGGGAAAAAGAACCAGACGATCCATCCCACACCGCAAAGCAAGGGAGCCAGAAACATCCACTGCCGCCGTAGAGCAACAGCGCGTTCGAGGGGAATTAAAACGCCCAAAAAACCATTCACAATGAGTCCACCATGGGCAAAGGTGAGTTGAGGGAAAGAGGGTAAATTCCAGCCCAGACGAGCTAAACCGCTCCATAGGGACATCAACAAGGCAATCCCTCCAAGTCCCATTAACGGAAGGAGAGAAAACTTTCTGCTCATAACCCAACTTTACCAAAGAGTCAAGAAAGATACCTTGCGCTAGCGCAATCTTTCAACCTAAAGACCATCGTTTGTGTCCACGCAAAAGTTGTAGGACAACTCAATGAGTTGTCCTACAAAGCAATGTTGCCAACAACTTTTGAGTGCACACCCATCGTTTTTCTCCCTTGCACAAAAACGATCGTTCCGACTAAAATGAGAGAACATGAATAGAGAAGCATTTAGCGCAATTGTGCGCCAATCCAGTCTATTCCGTTCGATCAATGCCGCCAACTTTGCGTTATTGATGGAAAATGGAATCCTGCGTTCGGTTGAGGAAGAGGCGTTCTTTTTCATGCAAGGAGACCCCACTACCCATGTCTATGTCCTCTGTCGGGGTCGTACACGCCTGTTGCAATACACCCCGAACGGACAACAAATTATCCTGCGACTGATCACTCCAGGGCAAACCTTTGGAGGTATTGCCCTCCTTCAACCTTCTAGTGGCTATCCTGTGACCGCTCAAGCAATCGAAGACAGTATAGCTATGGGTTGGGAGGCTCGCTTCCTCCAAAAGTTAGCAGAAAAAGAGCCATCCATTTCGCTCAACATCCTGCAATTGATGCACCATTACGTCCTCGAATTACAGGAACGACAGCGAGCGCTGATTGCGGAGCGCGTTGAGCAACGGATCGCTCGCATTCTGCTAAAGTTAGCCGCTCAATTCGGGCAAAAAACGGATCAAGGGATTTTGATCAACTTCCCCCTCACCCGCCAAGCGATTGCCGAGATGTGCGGCACCACCCTCTTCACCGTCAGCCGTACCCTAAACGAGTGGGAAAGAAAAGGGTTATTAGACATCGGCCGCGAGAAAGTGGTCATCCTCCAACCTCATGGTTTGGTCGAGATCGCCGAAGGGATCAATTAATTCATCTACATTGCGCAAGCGCAAAGACTTTTCTGCACTCTAACCCTAAAATTAGGGTATGGCGTTTGAATCGATTCGATCCTGGACGGTTGCTGATACCCTAAATTCTTATCCCCAACTGACTAAATTGTTTGTTGAATGGAAAACCGATTGCATCGGTTGTTACCTAAATCGTTTCTGCACCCTTGAAGAGGTTGCAGCAATTTACTCCCTTGACCTAGACGAGGTCTTCGTCAGAATTCAAAGCCTCGTCCAAATCCCGAAGGAAAGGATCGAGATATGAAGCCTTACCCCAAATTGATAATGGCCATTGGATTGCTTCTGATTGTCTTAGCAGCCTGCACAGCTCAAGATGAACGCGTCAATAAAGAGTTCATTCTAACAACCGTTCTTCATGAGGGAAAACCGGCCTTTTTGGGCGTGGGCGGAGAGATCAATGGAGAAATCAACCCACGTCTCACTGCCCGCCCGAACGACCGCGTGCGCATTGTGCTCATTAATGGAACAACCGGAAAACATCAAATTGTTCTTTCCGGCATAAACGCTAAGAGCGGAATTGTCAGCAAGCCGAAAGAGATAACCTCCGTGACATTTATCGCTCCTGCAACCGCTGGCGTGTTAGAGTACTTTGATGGTTTGCAAACTTCGAGCGTCTTGCAGATGAAGGGACAAATCGTCATCGGCAATATTGGGAGCGCCCAAAGCAGCGGCGAAAGTGGCGCAGAGCCGGCTGTACAAGCGGGTGAAACCGATACAAAGGTTCTCGCCCTTCAAGCTTATCAAAAGGGTGGATGTGCAGCTTGTCACGTCATCCCAGGGGTGCCCGGTGCAAGCGGAATGCTAGGTCCCGACTTAGGCAAGATCATTTCTCTGGCTGAAGAATATTTTAAGAGCGGCGCCTATAGCGGCAAAGCCAAAACAGTGGCCGAGTTCATTCAAGAGTCCATTCTCGATCCAGGCGCCTTTTTAGCGCCCGAATGCCCAAACGGGCCGTGCCAAGCGGGGCTAATGCCGGCTAATTTCAGCGAAACTCTCACCGAGGAAGAAATCCAAGCTATTGTCAACCATCTGCTTTCCCCAACTGACTTGACAACCGCCGGCAAGGGAGAAACCAGCCCAACGGCGCAGATCGCTTCCCAAGCGCCAAACCTTACCGAAGAAGAGTTTGCTTGGGCAAAACAAACCTACTTTGAACGTTGCGCCGGTTGCCACGGCACCTTGCGCAAAGGAGCAACTGGACCAGCCCTGACCCCGGATCTCACCCTACCCAAAGGGACAGCCGGTTTAGCAGCCATCATTTTCAATGGCACAACTCGCGGTATGCCAGATTGGGGCAAGCAAGGTATCCTCACCCAAGAACAAACCGAAATCATGGCAAAATTCCTCCAAAATGAGCCACCGCCCCCGCCCGAAATGTCCCTAGAGCAGATGAAGGACTCTTGGCAATTGCTCGTACCGCTTGACCAACGCCCCAGCGCGCCGCAAACCAGGCGAGATTGGCAGAACTATTTCATTGTAACCCTGCGGGATGCCGGCCAAGTCGCCGTCATTGATGGGGATACCTATGAAATCGTCAACACGGTGGATAGTGGGTACGCGGTGCATATCACGCGCATGTCCGCTACCGGACGCTATGCCTATGTCATCGGTCGCGATGGGCGATTAGCTTTGATCGATCTCTGGATGGAAAAGCCCGAGGTCGTTGCCCGTGTCCAAACCTGTTATGATGCGCGCTCGGTAGAGGTGAGCAAATACAAAGGGGAGGAAGGAGATTTCAGCGATCGCTACGCGATCAGCGGCTGCTATTGGCCGCCCCATTTTGTTATCTTAGATGGCTTGACCCTCGAGCCTCTAAAGGTGGTGTCAACACGCAGTTATACCTATAATAGCGGTGAATATCATCCTGAACCTCGCGTTGCAGCGATTCTTGCCTCCCATTATCACCCCGAATGGATCGTGAATGTCAAAGAAACGGGCATGGTCTGGTTGGTCAACTACACGGATCCACGCAATCCGGCGATTAAGATGATCGAAGCCGAACTCTTCCTCCACGATGGCGGGATGGACTCGACCAAGCGGTATTTTCTTGTTGCCGCCAATCAGTCGAACAAGGTAGCTGTGATTGACCTTAAGCAAGGTTCTTTAGCTGCTATGGTGGATGTTGGCGAAGTCCCTCACCCAGGCAGAGGAGCGAATTGGATCGATGCAGAGTTCGGACCAGTGTGGTCAACTCCCCATCTTGGAGAAGCTTCGGTGGTTTCGATTGCCACCGACCCCGAAGGACATCCTGAACACGCTTGGACAGCGGTGCGCACAACGCCTATTCCCGGATCGGGGAGTCTCTTCATCAAGACGCACCCCAAGAGCAAGTGGATTTGGGTGGATATGGCCTTGAACTCAGACCCAGCCCTGGCGCGCACGATCTGTGTCATCGCCAAAGAGAATCCCTCCCATGTTTATAAATGTTGGGAGATTGGTACCTATGGCCGCGCCGTCCACATTGAGTATAACAAAGATGGCACGCAAGTCTGGATCAGCCTCTGGGGAACAGCCGATATACCCGGGGAGAGCGGTGAGATTGTCGTCTATGACGATGCCACCCTCGAGGAGATCACTCGCATCAAAGACCTGATCACCCCAACCGGTAAATTCAACGTCTATAACACGGTGAACGATATTTACTAGGTAAGCCAGCTTCAAGGCGCACGTTAGGATAGAAAAGGGCGGCTAACAAGCCGCCCATCAAAATTTGCGTTTCGGTTCTACCAGCTCTCCCTCGATGGACATCAGCCCAATCCCTTCTTCTTCAGCAGCTTCTTTGGCCGGCTGGTAAGCGCGCATGGCATAAAGGTAAACCAGATATGGAGGAAAGTAATCCATCATTCTCAATTGCTCGATAAACTCTTTGGAGCGCATTAACCTTGCCCAACGTTGGACTTCATCTCGCCCAGCCCGCACAACCGTATTGGTGATCACAGAGACAATCTCTCCCTCTGGAGGCTTTGCCAAAGCCACCAGCTTGACATGATCATCCCAACGCAAATAATAAAAATTGTGGATAAATTCATAGCCCTTGTGTCTCAGGACATACTCGACGCTATCGGCAGCTTCTTCTTCTAGTGAGACGCCTAATGTCGCCAGAATTGCATATTGTTCAAGACGCGTGGTGCGCAAACCAACCACCAGTTCTTCAATGCTTCTTTCCGTGCGCTTTTGAGCTTCGATCAGTTCGATGAGCGTTTCTTGCAGACGACTCCCTAATTCTACCATCGCTTGCAGACGCTCTCCATTATGATGCTGAGCTTTGGTGAATTCCGCTACGGCGCTTTCCAAACCTTTCAGGCGCTCTTCCCCGCGCTGATGCGCTTCTGCCAACTCACGCACTGCCTGTGTCAGGGAAAGGGCATTCTCGCCAAGGAGCAAATGACGCAACTCTTCCCGCAACTGCGGCTGCTGAGAGAGGAGTTCCATCAACGCTCGAACTTCATCAACACCAAATGACATCTTGACCTCCATCGAACCTAGGAGGATTATACCCCCAAAGGTAACGTGTTTCTTTTGAAGTTAGGGCAAACCCTCAAGTCTAAATTGCGTATTACTGATATACTCCTACTTTTTATAGACAAACCTCCTTGCGTCTGGTATAGTTGATCCACCTGTTCCGGATCTCACTTGCCAAACTTTACGGTCGCTTTGTTCGGGTGGCGCTCGATCCATTGGGGTTTCCCAAAAAACGTTTTGATTTGCCTATCTTGCTTTACTCTCCCTCTGCAAGCTCCCAAGTGGGAAGAAGCGACCCAGAACAGCGCAAGCAAGAATATCTGAAGCATACCTTAGAAAAAAACGATTGTATCTTCATCGAAAGAGAGCAAGCATGACCTTTCACCAATCTTATCTCACCACCTCGCGTTTGCTGATGCGAAGCTTTCAGTTAAGCGACGCCCCACGAGTCGCCTTTCTAGCCGGTGATTTCGAGGTTGCTTGCATGGTCAGCAGCATTCCCCATCCTTATGAAGTAGCAATGGCTGTTGAATGGATTCAGGGACATGCAAACCAAATCACTTGCCAAATCGCTATGCATTATGCCATCGTTCGTCAAGCCGATCATCTTCTCATCGGTGCGATGGGGCTTCAGTTCGATTGGAAGAACCAAAGCGCTGAATTAGGGTATTGGATTGGAAAACCGTACTGGAATCAAGGCTATGCAACCGAGGCTGCTCAAGCGGTGTTAGAATTCGCCTTTGGAGAGCTTGGACTAAATCGTGTTGAAGCTCGGCACATGACCAAAAATCCCGCCTCTGGGCGGGTCATGCAAAAGATCGGTATGAGCTACGAAGGCACCCTGCGCCAAGCCATCTATCGTTTCGGAAACTTTGAAGATGCAGCCCTATACGGCATCCTAAGGCGAGAATTTTCCGATGCCTAGTCGCAAGAAGTCGCTATACGTCGTACTCAAGGGACATCAACCCGGCGTTTATCAACAATGGGAGGGG
>CALFWB010000094.1 GCA_937928795.1 uncultured Anaerolineales bacterium | reverse complement strand
GTAGTCGCTGCCTTCGCGGAAGCCGGCTAGGTTGTTGTAATAGCGCTCAAGGTTGTAGATGCGCTCGCCGCATTTGAGCAGTTCTTCGACCGTGTAGTTCAAGCCGGTCATAGCATTGAACTGCGCGGTGTACTCCTCCATGCCCTCTGCAAAGGCGGAGAACTTGCACAGGTCGAACGAGTCGGAGACGGCATGAACATCCTGGAAGAGTTTGGTCAGTTCACCCTTTCCCTTCCATTCCAACGGGTCGGCTTTGAGCGAACGGAAAGGCATGATGTTCAACTCGGCGGCTGGCGTATAGGCGCGCAAGTGGCAAGCGCCGCGGTTGCTGGTGGCATAGGCAATGCCCATCCCCTTCAAGCCACGCGGATCGTAGGCTGGAATAGCCATTCCCTTAACCGTCATGGCGATTTCGGGGTGCCCCCAAGCTTTGGCTGCCCGCTCGGTGCCTTCGGCAAGCACATCGCCGATGCCTTCGCGGAAGGCGATCTTGGTTATCGTCTCAATCATACCCATATAATCGCCCCATTTGAGCCCGCCGGCACCATTGGTGTAACCCTTCTCGCTAGCTTCCATATAAACAGCGAGAACATTGCCAACTTCAATGGCATCCACCCCGTAATCGTTTGCCATATCGATCATTTTGGCGATCGATGGGGCATAGTCGTTATCGCAGTTAGCCCCCAGAGACCAAGCCGGTTCGTATTCGAAGCTTTCCATGTGCAAGCCGGCAAAGGGTCCCTCTTTGATCTCAACTTCCTTTTTGCACGCTACGGGGCAGGCATGGCACGTGGGATCATCGACTAGGATGTTTTCCTTCACCCATTCACCGCTGTTCTTTTCGGCGCGTTCACCGAAGGAAGTGAGTTGACTATTACGGGTCGGGTAAGCGCCCATGTTGCTGGTGATGTTAGTCAAGACGTTGGTGCCATAGACCGACAAGCCCCCCTTGCGCGGGCTAGTGATATTTTCCTCTGCCATAATGCCCGCCAAAGCGCGCTTATGGGCTTCCTTCCAAGCCTCTGGGTTAGCCGCTTTGGGCATTTTCTTCTCGGCTTTGATGACAATGGCTTTAAGCTTCTTGCTGCCCCCGACACAACCGGTGCCACCGCGGCCGCTAGCGCGATCGTGCTCGTTGACCCAGTTGGCAAAACGCACCAAGTTTTCCCCGCCTTGCCCGATGGCGATCACCGATAAGTCTTTTTCGCCATATTTCTCGCGGAAGTATTTCACTGTATCATGGACACCTTTGCCCCAAACCTCCGAGGCGTCTAACAGTTCAACCATCCCGTCATGGACATAAGCGTAGACCGGTTTTTCGGCTTTGCCCTTGAAGATCAAGCCGTCAAAACCAGCCCAGCGCAGGCGTGCCGCCGACCAACCGCCGTGATGGCTATCGCAGATCGTGCCGGTCAAGGGCGATTTGGTGACGATGGCCATGCGCCCGCTCATATTCGCTTCGGTGCCGGTTAGCGGTCCGTTCATGAAGCACAGAATGTTATCGGGAGAAAGCGGATCCACTTGCGGCCCGTTTTCAAAAACGTACTTTACACCAAGTCCGCGTGCACCAATATACTTGCGCGCCCAATCATCTGGGATGGATTCATAGGTAACGGTTAGGGTACTAAGGTCAATTCGACCAATGCGATCGGCATACCCTCCAAGTGTGGTCATTCTTACCTCCTTTGACATGATGGATAGATTAAGTTTTCCTGCATCAAGGTTTTATGAAGCGATGAGGGTTGGTTGAGCGTGGCTGAGTTGTTGAGTTGCTGACAAACCTCCTTTCTAGGCTATTGCCCCAATCAGATAGTCGCCGGGAAGAAGCAGTGACGACCTCATTGAAAAAATCCTCAGCGACCGGGTGGAAAGACCGCTATTTCGTCTTGGGAATCGATGGGCTGCCCATAGCCGCCTTCGTACGATAGATCGCGCCCGTTTAGCAGCACTCGCCAACCCTTACGGAAGAAATAGACCGAAACAACCTCCAGCCATTCCGAATGGCTTTTCTCTTCCGTATCCCAGAGTTTTTCCAGAGCATGGGCGCGGGCTTCAGGGTAATAGTTGAAAAATTTTCCCAAGACTTTTTTCACCGTGTCCCCTTGATGGGCAGGGACAATGACCTCGCTCGTACCAACGAGAGGACGCAACGTGCCGAACAGCTTTACCCGAATGGGAAAGTCGCCACTCTCAAACTCGCGAGCGATGTGATAACCAAACAGCATCAAGTTAAGTTGGGCACTCAAATATTTGCTCCAGCCCGCCATAGCAGCCGCAATCTCTGGCGCTGAGAGCCCGGCTTCACCGAGAACTTGAGCAAAGCAGGAAAGTACGCCACCAATCGAGGTAATTACATAGGTTGGGGGGGTATGGATTTGGCGCGGACCGTGGCCGGCATGGAATTTTCCTGCCCGAAAGAGATAGGCAGCAAATTCATCACTGGTGTCCATCCCCAAGGTGCGCGCCAACCAGATAGTGAAAAAACGGCGACGCTCTTCTAGGTGCTCTGGGTCAGCGCTTTCTTCCCAGCCGAGGATAGCCGCCGTTTCGGGGAATCGTTGCAAATGATCATATGTCTGGATGACAAGCTCCACACCCCGCTGCATCAGCGCCTCTACCGAACGGGACATAGCCGCTTTCTCGGCAGCCCCAAAGCCGAGAAAAGCCAGCGTCCGTTGCCACTCCTCAGCCGGTGTTGGCGCTAAGTTCCTCAGTTCCTCCTGTGAATTTCCCCACCTCTGCTCAATTGAAGGGGAGATTAACTGCGCGTACACACTCACCGCCTTTAGCGAAGAAACGGCAGATAGATGTGAAGTACTGTTACATTAATTTTACATAAACGTTTCAGATTCGGCAAGGGTGATTCTTTTCTAAAAGCAATTCTAAATTTATCCATTTGTTTGTCTTCTAGCAAGAAAGCGCAGATTTCCGTAACAGTGGATGCCCCAATTTCGAGTTGCGGGGCTAAGGCCGCCCGCTGCGAAGTGAACGCATCTCGTGCCAAAGCCTCGCTTTCGCAAGGCTGAAGCAGGGCTTCAGCACTGTAAGTTTTTAATGAAGCCAACTTTTCGCTCGCAGCTTTGGGCTGTCTCCCTGCCGACCGCTGCCCCCTGATCTAACCCCTCAAAAAGATGTTCAATTTCCCTTGATCGTCAAAAAATTGGCGGAAGCGCCGGATGAACTCGGCAGGAGTATAGCGATGGTTTTGGGTGCCGTGTTGCTCCAAGCAATAGGTAGCAGCTAAGGCGCCCACCTTGCCGCAGGTCTCCCAATCTAAACCGCGAGCATAGGCAGCCAGAAAACCGCCCCGAAAGGCATCCCCCACGCCGGTCGGATCCGCAACCCTTTCGGGTGGAACAGCAGGGATGTGAAGATGTTCTCCTTCGGCGTAAAGCTCAGCGCCACACTCACCACAAGTGACCACCATGAAGCGCACCCGTTGTGCGATCTCGGCGGCACTGTAAGCGGTCATTTTTTGAATCAGGGCGAACTCATACTCATTGACAAAAAGCGCCAAAGCATGATCGATGCCGTGGCGAATTTCCTCCCCCGTCAGGCGCACAATTTGCTGGCTGGGATCGTACAGATACGGGATGTTCAAGGAAATACACTCCTCCACATATTGTTTCATCGCCTGCGGGTCGTTGGGAGAAATCACCACCAGATCGGGCTTTTCGCCGTCCAGATCGGATAAACGCAGTTGCGAGGCAAATGCCATTGCCCCGGTGTAAAAGGTGGCAATTTGAGCGTTGGAAAGGTCGGTGTTGGCGAAAAAGGAAGCGGTAAAGGTGCCGGGGATCACCTTGGCGCCTTGGGTGTCGATGCCGTTTTCTTCCAGCCAGCGCCGATAGTCCTCAAAATCCTCTCCCACGGCAGCCAGTAGGCGCGGTCGTTCGCCAAAGAGCGCTAAGGTATAGGCAATGTTCGGCGCAATGCCGCCGCGCCGTTTTTCCATCGTCTCGACCAAAAAGGATAGGCTGATGTTTTCAATGTGTTCGGGGAGAATATGCTCCTTGAAGTAACCCGGAAAACTCATCAGATAGTCGTAAGCGACTGAACCGGTGATGACAATATTCACCGTCTGCCTCCTTAGCGGTTAAACTCTTCCTGAAAGGCGAGTGCCTAGGCAATAACTCCTAATTAATTCGGCGAACTGGATGGGCACCTTTATCCCAAGCAATGGTCCTCATAGCGGTTTTCTCGATCGGTTATTATACAACGAACCTGAAGTGCTGAAAGGCTTCAAGGCAAAACCTAGGGCTATTGCTCACTTAAAATTCAGGTTATAATCAAGGCTGTGAGCCTCTGCGAAACCAAGCTGCGCATGGAAACGGTGCGGCTTGATCAGATAGCAACGAGCAGGATGGGTGTAAGCTCACCCGAGGATTGAAAACATGAAGCATACACTCAGCCCCAGTGCCCAGAAAGTTCAAGAAGCCATCCGTCAACGCGGTTATGCGCTAGAGGTCATCGAATTGCCACAATCCACCCGCACGGCAGTTGAAGCCGCTCAAGCAGTGGGCTGTGACGTTGCCCAAATCGTGAAGTCAATCATCTTTAAGACCAAACGCACTGCCAGGCCTGTTTTGGTGATCGCTAGCGGCGCTAATCGGGTGAATGAAAAAGTCATCGAAGCGTTGATCGGCGAGCCGCTGGGCAAGGCTGATGCCGAATTTGTCCGCCAGCAAACTGGCTTCGTTATCGGAGGCGTCCCACCCATCGGTCACATTCAACCCGTCCAAACGTTTATCGACCAAGACCTTTTGCAATACGATGAGATCTGGGCAGCAGCCGGCACGCCACACGCCGTTTTCAAGCTCACCCCGCAGATGCTGGTGGAGCTGTGTGGTGGTCAGGTGATCCAGATCACTTGAGCTGGATACGATGTGGATTTTATCCGCGAATAAACGCGAATACACGCAAATTTCATCCGCGAATAAACGCAAATATACGCAAATTTCATCCGCGAATAAACGCGAATGCACGCGAATAAACGCAAATTGAGGCGAAGTGCACAATTTTTATCCCCAGACTTGGCAGATTGCGGGTATTTTTTGGGGATTTGGGGGCAGGTTGAACGGTTACGGCGTAGCTTGGGGAATTTGCGGTTGAGAATTCGGAATGGAGATTTGGGGGGCTGTACTAAGGCGTTCGATTGTAGATGCGGCGGTAAAGGCCAAAGATTTCATAGATGCCACGCAAGTAGTTGCGCGTTTCGGCAAATCGAATTACCTCCAGAAACAAATCGGGGTCGCCGTTGGCGAGTTGATGCCAAGCTATAGCATTGCCTGGTCCACCGTTATAGGCTGCCAGTGCGGCGTAGAGGTCTCCCTGGAAGTAATTGCGCCACTTGGCAAGATAATAGGCGCCAAATTCGATGCTCACCTGAGGACGATATAAATCGGCAGGGGTATAATTCGGTGGCCAACCCAAATTCTGGGCGATTTCATTTCCTGTAGCCGGCATAATCTGCATCAGGCCGCGCGCCCCAGCCACAGAGCGCACAAATCCCTCAAAAGCACTCTCTTGGCGCACGATACTAAAGAGTAAGAGAGGATGAAGTTGATATTTTTGGGCAGTGGGGAGGATCAGCTCTTGAAAATAAAGCCCAAAACGAACGTGATTGAAATAGAGCGGCGCACTCAGCGAAGTAGCGTCGTCGTAGCCGGCTAAGTTTAACACCTGACGGGCAGCAAAGATGGCTAGGCGATAGGCGCCCAACTCCAGCATAGCGTTCATGAAGCGAAAACTGTTGACCGCATCCTGAGAGATGGACTGGCGCAAATCTTCAAATTCCAAGCGGGCTTCGTCGTACAAGCCGAGTCGCCACAGCTCCCAGCCGCGCTGATAGCGTGGGTCGTTTGCCAGATCGCCCGGTCCGATCAGGTCAACTTCCGCTGCGATTTGAAAGGTTGAGCGCAACCATTCTTCGGCTTGACGGCGCTCGCTCTCCAGATCGACTGCGAGGTCGAACATCTGCGGCGGGGTAAAGGGGGCTTGCCCCAAAATCAACTCGCGGGCGCGTTCGCTGTAATAGCCGGTGGGGTCGATGTTCACGGCTTGCCCCCAAGTGACCTGAGCAGCAGCCTCATCGCCTAAAGCTTTCTGGCATTTTCCTTGCCATAGGTAAGCGGCTGCCCTTTCGCGCCGATTCGGCGCAAGGCTCAGGGCGCGGCTGAATAAAGCCAAGGCGCCGTTATAATCGCCGCTGCGAAAACGACTGATACCGGCCAAGAAAACGCCCCGATAGGTATATTCACTAGCCGGATATTGTGGCTCGAGCTTCTCCCATATCTCGGCCGCCCGTTGCAGTTGTCCATCCATCTCTGCTACCAGCCCGGCATCGAAGAGAAATTCAGCCGCGCGGGGATGATCGGGAACGGTCTGGACAAAATTCAGCAAAACCTCGATGGCGGCGTTATACTCGCGCATGAAGTTCCATAAAGTATAGGCTTTTTGATCCCAAGCGTCATCCCAAAAGCGGTCTTCGGGGAATTCGGCGATCAAGGTATCCCAGGCTTTGATTGCCTTTTCAAAAGCACCGCTTGCCCGCAGGGTTAAGCCATAGTAATAGAGCGCCGTGGCGCGGTTCGCTCCGCCTTTTTGGAAGTAGCGGTCAAAGGCAGCCAAAGCAACGCCGTATTGCCCGGCAAAATAATCCACGATGCCGCGGTTCAGGTCATCGACCGGCACGCCGGCCTCGACCAGAATGACTAAGGCTAGATAGGAATCATACGCGGTTGGATACTGATTGACGGCATCCAGATAAGCCGCATACGCTTCTTGCATCTGCCCCAAAGCCGAGAAAGCCTGTCCTTTCAGATAAGCCATTTGGGCTTTGGTGGCATCACTGCTGGTGCGGTTATAGACATCATCGTAGAGAGCGATTGCGGTCTGATAATCGCCGGCCAAAGCGTGGGTGCGGGCAAGTTTGATTTGAAGGGCTAAGGGGTCGAGGAACGAAGGGGCTTGAAGGGCGGCGCGGTAGTCATTGGCTGCCTCGCTATAGCGCCCGGCGGACGAAAGGGCGTCGCCGCGTAAATTGAGCACATAAGCATCCACGACTCCAGAACGATGAGCTAGATAATTCAAAAAAGCATCGGCCGCTTCACTATGGCGTCCCAGGACGGTGTAACTTTCGCCTAAGACAAAGTGGGCGTAAGGGACATGGGGGCTTTGAGGATAATCTCGCAAAAGCTGTTCGAGGAGGTTAATCGCTCCCCGCGGATCGCCCATTTCGTAGCGGGCTTTGCCTTGCCCTAAGAGGGCGGCCGCCTTGAGATCAGGGTCTTCGGCTGCAGAGCCTGCCTGTTGAAACGCTTGGAGGGCTTGCTCCCAATCGCCGTGGCTCAGAGCGCGCTCACCGCCGGCGATGCTGGTGGCTGGAACCACCGTGGGCAACGGAGTGGCGGTTGGGAGAAGGGTGGGCAGAAGCAACGGCTCAAGCGGCGGCTTCTCCGCCGCAGGGGGCGCTATTTCCTCGTTTGTCGGTTGCGGAATAAGAAAGCCGGGCAGGTTACAAGCGAAAACGAAACCAAACGTGGCAAAACCGAGGGTGAGCAACTTGAGGGAATGCGCCAACCTTCGCATGGGATGCACTATAATCGAGAGTAAAAAGGCTGTCAAGCAATCCCAATTTGAAGTGTCCACGCAAAAGTTGTAGGACAACTCAATGAGTTGTCCTACAAAGCAATGTTGCCAACAACTTTTGAGTGCACACATTCGAGAATACACCATTCCCTCAAAATCGGGTAAGATTATGGTGGAGGATAAAATCACCGGATGGCCAATCTTCACATGCAGAAAAAACCCCCGGCAGACCTCGGTTTACGTGTCCTCCGCGCTTGGCTGCAGAGCGGTTCACCGCTTGGTCCGCTGCAAGTGATGGGCGATGAAGTCGGCTATTTTTTCCAGATTCCTTTGCCGAGCTTCAACCCCTATGTTGTTTTCGGTCCGTCAGCCAACCGCGCCGTGCTGGTCACGCAGCGCCAAAAACTACTCTGGCGGAACACCGATCCGGTCACCGACCTCCTGCGGCGCGGCGTGTTAGTGGTTGACGGGGACGAACACGATCGGTATCGCCAATTGATGGAACCCGCCCTTCACCCTGCCAAGCTCCCCGCTTACGCAGCCATGATGGTCGCTCAAGCCAAACGCGTCTCTGACCGCTGGCAGGAAGGTGAAGCCGTTGATCTTTTGGTCGAAAGCCGTAAGATCGCCCTGTTGATCATCTTCCAAGCCCTGTTCAGCGAAGATATTGGACCAGATTTACCCCAGCTCTGGCAACCGATCCTCAAGGCGATCGCCTATATCTCGCCCGGCGCGTGGATTCTATGGCGGCAGATGCCGCGCCCCTCCTTCACTATCCCCTTGCGTCAATTAGATGCCTATCTCTACAATCTGATTGCCCAACGGCGGGCTGGTGAGCCGCGCCCCGATATGCTCCAAGCGCTGATCGAAGCCGATCTCTCGGATGGCGTGATCCGCGATCAGATGCTGACCATGTTGATCGCTGGTCACGATACCTCAACTGCCCTTTTGGCGTGGGTCTTCGTCTTGCTGGGCAGGCACCCGGCGGTGCTAGAGGAACTGCAAGCTGAAGTGACTCAAGGCGACAAATCGCCCTTGTTGGATGCGGTTATCAAGGAGGCTTTACGCCTCTATCCGCCTATTCACATTGGCAACCGCCGTGTCGCCGAGCCGCTCGAACTTGAAGAGGGCAGCGTACCGGCTGGCGCCCGCCTGTTTTACTCGATTTACCTCACCCAGCGCGATCCTCGCCTGTGGGAAGCAGCGCACGAGTTTCGCCCGCAGCGCTTCTTGGGCGGTCGCCAATCGCCTCCTTTTGCCTTTGTCCCCTTTGGTGGCGGTCCGCGCGCTTGCATCGGAGCTGCCTTCGGTCAACTTGAGGCGCGCTTGGTCTTGACCTATCTGCTCCGTCATTTCACCTTTGAACCGCTTCAATTTGAGCGCATCCATCCGCACATGGGGGCTACCTTAGAACCGCGCCCGGGCGTTTGGATGCGGGTGCGGCGGCGAGCCCGATAATCTGTTATAATTCGGCTAATTCTTAGCGGAGTGAAGGAAGATGAGTGAGACGCCGATTTTGACTGCGCAAGGGGCAGCCAAACTGAAGGAAGAATTGGAATATCTGACGACCGTGGCGCGCCGGGAAATCGCCGAGCGCCTGCGCCATGCCGTTTCGCAAGGCGATCTCTCGGAGAACGCCGATTACCATAAAGCCAAAGAAGACCAAGCCTTCCTCGAAGGACGCATCCAAGAGTTGGAATACCTGCTCAAGAACGCCATTATCGTTGAAAACAACGATGGGCCGGTCGAGGAAGTGCAAGTGGGCGTGCGCGTGACCGTTCAAGAGGGCGAGTATCCGCCCGAAACCTATCTGATCGTCGGCGCCAAAGAAGCCGACCCGCGCAACGGAAAGATTTCTAACGAATCGCCGATCGGCAGCGCCTTAATTGGGCATAAAGTCGGGGATGTGGTTACTGCCCAAACACCAAACGGCACAATCACCCTCAGAATCCTGCAAATCGAATAGCTCAGCCTCAGGCGTAAGGCATGGCAGAGCAACCAAACCCGCCCAGCCTGATGGCTGAGTTTTGGAGGGGGGTGCGGGCAGAATTCCCGCTGTTGATCGGCGTTGCGCCGTTTGGCATGATCTACGGTGTGTTGGCGTTGGCAGCCGGCATCCCCGTTGCGGCCGCCCAAGCCATGTCGGCGGTGATCTTTGCCGGTTCAGCTCAGTTTATCACCACCCAACTCTATGCGGCTACGCCTATGCTCTTGACCGTTCTGACGATCTTTGTGGTCAACTTGCGCCACCTCTTATACAGCGCCTCGATAGCGCCCTATCTTCAAAATCTGCGCCCGGGTTGGAAGCTCCTCTTAGCCTATCTGCTCACCGATGAAGCCTATGCCGTAACCATCGCCGAATTTCAGCGCAGCGCCAATTCAGGTCGCGCCTCGGCGGGCTTCTTCCTCGGCGCCGGGCTGGCTTTGTGGGGCACCTGGCAAGCCAGTACCGCGGTGGGTGTTTTCCTTGGTGCGAACCTGCCCCAGAACTGGTCGCTCGATTTCACCTTGGCGCTCACCTTCATTGCCATCATCGTGCCAACCTTGAAGGATCGCGGTGTCGTTGCTGCTGCGATCATCGCCAGCCTAATAGCTGTCTTCAGCGGTGGATTGCCCTATAAGCTGGGCTTGCTTTTGGCAGCTTTGCTCGGTATTTTGGGCGGATATAGGTTGGAGGAGGAGAAATGAAAATTTGGTGGATTCTCCTCTTAGGTGGAATGGCAACTTACCTCACCCGTCTCTCGATGATCCTGCTCTTCAGCCGGTGGCAGATTTCGCCGTGGCTGGGGCGCGCCTTGCGACTGGTGCCAGCAGCGGTCTTTTCCGCCATCATTGCCCAAGAAGTCTTCCTGCCAAACGGGCAAATGAACCTCTCTTTCCACAATGAGCGCATCCTAGCCGCTCTGGCAGCCACGCTGGTGGCATGGCGAACCAAGAGCGTATTGCTCACCTTAGCGGTTGGCATGGCAACGCTGTGGGCATTGCAGATATTTTTTCGTTAGGGGGGAAGAGGGGCGAACCAAAATAGAGTTAAGATGGCAAAAGCGTTATCCAGCAACGAGTTTGGGGAAGTTAGAAAGAAGCCCTCTTATATTCTGACAAAACTCTAATCTCCTCCCTAAAAATTCTGTTATAATATAGGCAAATACTAGACAATAAATGGACACATTTTTGAACGAAATGAACCAAAAAACAAATCAGCGGGTTTTGGTCAGCGGCGCAACAGGCTATATCGGCGGACGGTTGGTGCCGGCTCTGCTGGAGGCAAATTATTGTGTGCGCGTGTTAGCGCGCGACCGCCGCCGTTTGCAAGGCCGCCCGTGGATCGATCGGGTGGAAGTAGTTGAAGGAGATGTCTTGCGCCCCGAAACTCTACCGCCTGCCATGCAGGGTGTGACGGCTGCCTATTATCTGGTGCACAGCATGACCGCCAACGCCGATTTTGCGCAACGCGACTTGCAAGCCGCGCAGAATTTTGCCCAAGCCGCTCGGCAAGCGGGGGTGCAGCGAATCATCTACTTAGGCGGACTGGGCGACCCACAGGCAAACCTTTCAAAGCACTTGCGCTCGCGGCAACAAACGGGAGAGGTGTTGCGCCAAAGCGGTGTCCCGCTCACCGAATTCCGTGCCGCCATTGTGGTGGGTTCGGGCAGCATCTCCTTCGAGATGATCCGCTACCTGACCGAACGCGTTCCGGTCATGATCTGTCCGCGCTGGGTGTATCAACGCGTTCAACCCATCGCCATTGGCGATGTCATCGCCTATCTGATCGCCGCCTTAGAAACGCCCGAAAGCGCTAATCGAATTATCGAAATCGGCGGCGCCGAGGTTTTGACCTATGGCGAGATGATGTTGGGCTATGCCCAAGCGCGCGGTTTGAAGCGCTGGCTGCTGCCGGTGCCTTTTCTCACCCCGCGCCTTTCATCTTACTGGGTTCATCTGGTCACTCCGATCCCTGCTTCCCTGGCGCGTCCGCTGATTGACGGCTTGCGCAACGAGGTCATCGTCCGCAACTCGCTTGCCCGCCAATTGTTCCCTAACATTCAGCCATTGGATTATCGCCAAGCGCTGGCTCTCGCCCTATCTGAACTGGATGCCTCACACATTGAGACCTCGTGGAGCGATGCGTTATCCACCAGCCAAGGGGACGTCGTGCCGGTTTCGCTCACCACCCAAGAAGGGATGATCCTCGAACGGCGACAAGCGGTTGTCGATGCTGCTCCCGCCCAAACCTTTCGCACCTTTGCCCGTTTGGGTGGTGAAACCGGCTGGTTATACCTGAACTTTCTCTGGCAAATTCGCGGTGCAGTTGATCGCTTGATCGGCGGCGTTGGCTTACGCCGCGGACGGCGTGACCCGCAGAGCGTGCGTGTCGGTGATGCGATCGATTTTTGGCGGGTGGAAGCGGTTGAAGAGGGCCGCCGTCTCTTGTTGCGCGCTGAGATGAAATTGCCCGGCAAAGCTTGGTTACAGTTCGAAGCGCTGCCTTATGGCGAAGGACAAACGCGCTTGGTGCAGACTGCCTTTTTCGCCCCCAAGGGTCTTTCGGGGCTGGCTTATTGGTATCTGCTTTATCCAATTCACAGCCTGATCTTCAGCGGCTTAATCCGTAAGCTCAAAGCCCTGGCAGTGCTTTCTTCCGAGCCCACCAACTCCCCATCTGTGAACTCAGAGGTGACTTCATGAGAAATTCTCGCTTGTTGACCATCTTCATCATCGTCTTCGTTGATCTCTTAGGTTTTGGTTTGATTCTGCCCTTGTTACCTTACTACGCCGAGACGTATGGTGCAACGCCCACCTTGGTGGGCTTATTGGTAGCCTCTTACGCTGCGGCACAATTGCTTGGGGCGCCCATTCTGGGACGCCTTTCGGATCGCTTTGGCCGTCGCCCGATTTTGTTGCTTTCCGTCTTTGGCACCTTCCTCGGCTTCCTCTTGCTGGCTTTGGCAGAGCCCATTGGACGTGGGCTTGCCGCCAACCTTCCTCCTCAGCAAGCCAACGGTTTCATCTTAGCAATTCTCTTTCTCAGCCGCGTTTTAGATGGCTTGACCGGTGGGAACATCAGCGTTGCCCAAGCTTATATTGCCGATGTGACCGATGAGAAGAACCGGGCGCGCGGTTTAGGGATTATCGGCGCAGCCTTTGGGTTGGGTTTCATCATCGGGCCGGCGGCTGGTGGTGCCTTGAGCAGCTTCGGGTACAGCGCCCCCGCCTATGCAGCCGCATCACTCTCCGCTATTAACCTGTTGCAAATCTACTTTCTATTGCCGGAATCGCTTACTGCCGAACGACGCGCCGAAATCGCCCAACGCCCCAAGGTACCGTTTACCCTCAAGGCACTCCTGCAAGCCTTGCAGCGACCCAAAGTCGGACCGCTCCTGCATGTGCGCTTGTTTTTTGGCTTAGCCTTTGCAACTTTTCAAACGGTCTTTGCCCTGTTCGCCCAAGCCATCGGTCTGCAAGCCCAAACGACCGGCTTTGTGTTGGCTTATGTGGGTTTGTTATCCGTGATCACCCAGGGCGGTTTGATCGGTATCCTGACGCGGCGCTTCCGCGAGAACGCCCTGCTGATCAGCGCTTTATGGGTGATGGGTGCTTCCTTGCTTGGTTGGGCATTCACTCGCAACTTGGTTACCCTGATGATTTTGCTGTTGCCCTTAGCTATTTCGGGAGGCGTTTTGAACACCGTCATTCAAAGTGCTATCAGTAAAGCGGTGAGCCGCGAGGAGGTCGGCGGCATTTTGGGCTTGGCGGCTTCACTGGAAGCCATGAGCCGCGTCATCGCGCCAACGGTTGGCGGCTTTCTGCTGCAGAACCTTGGCGTGTGGGCGCCAGGCGTCTTCACGGCGCTGCTCATGGTGTGGACGGTTTCCTTTGCTTATCGGCGTATTATCCTTCCTGCGCGCGCAGAACGTCTCAAGATAGAGGCTTCTCATGTCTAGATGGATTAAGGTCTTACTTTTTGCCCTCCTTACCTTACTGCTCGTGGCAACTTTTGGCTTTGTCCTTTGGGCAAATCAGGCTCTGCCGCCCATGGCGGAAGCCTTGGCGGCGCTGCAATCGGACGCTCAGGTTGAAGTGCGCAGCACGGAGGGAAGGTTGGAATTCTTCCCCCGCAACGCCACTGCAGAGTTAGGGTTGATTTTCTACCCCGGCGGGCGGGTGGACTTTCGCGCCTATGCTCCCCTCGCCAAAGCCATTGCTGCCCAGGGTTACCCCGTGTTTCTGATTAAGATGCCCCTCAACTTAGCCTTTTTCAATCCGAATGCTGCAGAAGCTGTGATTGCACAACACCCCGAAATACGCTGCTGGGTGATCGGCGGGCATTCGCTCGGTGGAGCAATGGCAGCTAATTTTGCCAAGAAGCACCCCCGGCAAGTGGACGGCTTGGTCTTATGGGCAGCCTATCCAGCCAGCAGCGATGATCTCTCGGATAGCAACCTCGCCGTCCTTTCCGTGTTTGCCGATCAAGATACGCTCGCCACTTTAGAAAAAATTCAAGCCTCGCAAGCTTTATTGCCGCCAAACACGCAATGGGTGAGGATTCAGGGTGGCAATCACGCGCGCTTCGGCTGGTACGGCGACCAACCCGGCGATGGAGTGGCTACAATCGGTCGCGAGGCGCAGCAGGAGCAAATCCTCGCTGCCACGATTCAATTTTTAGAAAGCGTTAGGAC
>CALFWB010000093.1 GCA_937928795.1 uncultured Anaerolineales bacterium | reverse complement strand
CATCATGGCTTTGATACTTGCCAACGGCTCATGGCCGGTGGTGGTCAGGTAAACATGACCGACAATAAAGGCGCCGAATAGCCAAGCAATTAAGCTGTGGAAAGGCGCCAAGAAGGGCAACCCACCCAAACGCTCGGCGATCTGCGGCCATTGCTGCACGCCCCACATCAGGATGCCCGTCAAGCCTTGCAAGGGCAGCAAGATGTTCAGGATGGCGAAATAGGTGGCTTGCTGCAAGGGGTTCAGCTTGCGGTCGGGGCGCTTCTCAAAGGGATGGGGTTCGCCTTTGAAGATACCGCGCAGGTAGTACTTGGCTTGCACAATGGCTTGGTCAAAAAAGCCATAGGGGCGTGGGATAAACTGGCGGATTTCGCCACTCACCAGATGGTAAAAGAACGAGAGAAAAGCATTGATCGCCAAGATGGCTGCCATAACGTTATGCACCGTCACCACGTAACGGAAGCTAAAGATACCAAACACATCCGGGCGATGGATAATCAGGCCGGTGAAGAGCAAGATCACGATGGTAAAGGTCTGCAACCAGTGCCAGAAGCGTTCATAGACTGCGTAAATGTACACCCGTTTGAGCGGGATTGTATGGCGCGCTCGTTTTGTGGTACTGATGAAGCGCACCGTGCCATGACCAGCCACGCCGGCCAGAACGCCCAAGAAGAACAAGCCGCCCACCCAATCCACCCACGCCACGCGATTGTGACCGAAGACATAGCGGCCTTGCTTGGCGACCACGGGCTGATAATATAAAGCGCCGCCGCGCAGGACCAATTCGCCCTCTACGGTGACATTGGCATCTTGGACAAAGTTCGGCATCACCTCAGCCGGCACATAATCGGTCAACTTCATGGGTTGGGCAAGGTAAGACGAATCGCTGTGGCAGACGCGGCACTCGCGCACCGCCCATTCGCCGCGCGCCACATTGTGGTTGACCGAATAGGGCTGAATTTCCCCTTGAATGCGCGGGTTCTGCAAGCCCAAAGCGCTCAGGCGAGCGGCAATCAATTCTTGCTTCTTGGGGGTATCGAGGCGTAGTTCGCTGCGGTCTAATTGCCCGTCTTTGTTGCTATCGAACAGGCGCAGCACCTCGGGGTGATATGCTTCTCCCTCCAGCCAAGCTGCCTGCAGGTCTTGCAGGCGCACCGGGCGCGGGCCATTAGGCGAATCGTAGACCCAATACCATGCCACGATCAGGTTATAGGGCGCCAAAGGCTGGTTGCCGCGCTCATCCGAGCGGGAGAGCAAGACCGGCTGAAAGCCGCCCACCAAATCGTTCAGCGTTCCCGTGTTGCCTTCCACGCCACGGCAGGAAAATGCCCCAGTGCCTTGAGCGGTGAGCACTGTCCAATCCACTGCGGATACCGCCGGGGCATAGAGCTTGGGGATGTGGCAAGTTTCGCAGGAGACTTCGACAAAGTGCTGGCGCGCATAGGGCAGCCAAGTATGCGTCTTCTCGGCGTTGTGACAGGACTCACAGCGCCGCATCGTGCCGCGCAGCTCTGGGGCGAGGGTGTTTTGGGCGCTTTGCCCGCGCGCAAAGTTGTGATCTGGCCGTTGCAGATATTCGCCGATCTCCAAGCGGCGTGGGTCAAATTGCAAATGAGAGAGTTGCTCTTGGGAAGCGGGCTGAGCGTAGGTCGGATTATTGAGCGAATAGTGGCAAGAAGTGCACTTTAACCCGCGTTCGGCGTGGATATCGAAGGGGCGGTCGAGAGTGGATTTATCGGCAATATTCATGCCAGAACGAGAGATGCGTTGCCCGGCAAAGACCTGCCCGCTGGTCGCCGTCTGCCAATTTTCAATTGAACAACCGCTCAAAACCAGCGGCTCTATGCCGCTATGAGCAACCCCGTGACAGGCAGTGCAGTTTTCATTGGTCGGGTCTTGGATAAAGACATATTCTTTCTTGAGGCTGCCGTTCTCATCAAAGGCTTCAGGGTTGTAGGCAAAGCCCTCGCCGCTGGCCGTGACCAAGCCGCTATCCAACAAGGTTGCCGTGTTTGCCCACTGGAAGCGCCCGGCGAGGAGCGCTTTCTGGCGGGCGGCTTGGTTGGGTGTGGGAGTGTGGCAGAGAAAGCAATTCATTTCCTCAACGCCTGAAGCTTGCCAATCCCAGCTTTGCACCGTGTTATCGGGGGCGAGGGTACGCGCCTCTGGGCTGTTGGGGGGAAGCTGGGTCAGGGGAACCCCTTGGCGGGATTGTTCGGCCGGGCCACCGCCAACATGGCGCAAACCGATCGTGCGAATCCAATCCGCCACCCCTAAGTCCAGATTTTCGTCTCCCATTGGCGAGAGATAGCGATAGAGCAGCGGATTCCATTTGCCAAACGGCCCGTTGCTGGTATCCCATGGGCGACCGCTGGGAGCCTGACCGGGTTGCGTTAGGGCGCTAAAGCCTAAATCGGTATGGAAGCTGTGGCTGGCGATAAAGGCTGTGTCGTGACATTGCCCACAGGTCTGCATGGTCGAGATCGGCGCACCGCTTTCCAACACATTCTTCCCTTGCGCATCTAAAAGGGTAAAAGTGGGATGCAAAGGAGAAGGTTGAGCTTGGGAGACCTGACCCGCATGTGCCAGAACCTGTTGAACGATCAAGCCGGCAAACAACGTCAAGAAAACCAGCGGGATCAGCAGTTTGGCGTTTGAAAGAGATTTGGCATTGATCATAGCTGTTCTTGTCCTTTAGAAGCGGTTTGAGGGTTGTGCAGGGAAGCAGCCCTGTCGCCTGCTTCCCTGCAGCAAGTTTGGCGATCAGCGGTTGCTGAAGCGCCCTCCCCATTGCATCGGGTCGCCGGGGTAACCGAGCGCTTGCCAATCGAGGCGCCCGTTGACGCTGTGACAGTCATTGCACTGCAAGGCGTTGGGGCTGCTCTGCACCATGTGGGTGATCGGCCAATACATCCACGTTTCGGCAAAGTCATACTCACCGCTAAAGGGCAAACCGGTAAATTCTGAACCCTTGCGTAAGGCGTCTGCCCAATCGAAGGTCGTCCATAAGCCACCTTCGCCAGCCGTCAAGGGCTGCAGGAGATAGTTATACACCTTGTCATACGGTTGACGCGCAACATGAACCTTGAAGGGGAAAATCTTGGCTGTGGGGTCCTTAATGCCACCAGCCGGTGGGTTCAAAAGGGTCGGTTTGGATGGATCAATTTTGTCGCCGATGAGATAGCGATAGGAAACGCTCTCGTTGAACCACAGGTAGGTGGGCAAAACGTTCTTTTCATAAATAAAGTTGCCCTTGATCTTCAAAAAGGTATAGTGATCTTCGGGTTGATCCTGACCGGCAGTTGACCAATCCCAATAGGTTTTGGTGGGGTCTTTGAGGGCAAAGGACGGCACATGACAGGTTTGGCAGGCAACCGACTTGACGTGGGTGTTGATGCGCTGGTCGGCATGGAGGCGTTCGCTGTGACAGTCGGTGCAATAGACCTGATTGCTGCCCTCCACACTGACTGAGATCATGCGCCCTTTGATCTGATGCTTCTCGGTGCGATGGCAATCGGTGCATTGAAAGTCCTCGCGCCCCATGTGCACATCGAGGTTTTCGGATGGGAAGTAGAGGCTTTCGTCCAGGTCACCGTGCTTGACGCCGTTGCCGCCGCCGCCGTCAAAATGACAGGCGCCGCAGTTCTCGCGGGTTGGGTTGCGCACGCTTTTGGCTGCAGCGACCAAATCTACCCCCTCGGCCGGCAAGCCATAATCGGCTTTGGCATAGGTGGCCATATCGGCATGGCAGGCAAGACAATCGACATTCTCCGCGTTGGTGAAGTCAAAGGTGTTATCTGCCCAGCCGTAGCCGGCATGACAGGTGTTGCACTTGTTCCAGTTGCCTTGAATGCCAAGGCAGAAATTGTTCATCAGGTTCTTCTTGCCAATCCCGACAACGACGTTATCATGGCCTGGGATCGGCACGGGTTTGCTCTCCCATGTCCAATGAACGGTTTGCATCACCTGTTCGGCGGCTTCGGGATGGCAATTCAAACAGGCGCGGGTGACCTCTTGGGGGGTATTGAAGGGTCCCTGGATAATGTTGTTGTGCGGGGTATGGGGTTTATGCTTGGGCAAAAAGGCGCGCGGGTTATCCACGGAAGCTTCGGTGCGCGGCCAAAAAATCGCTAGCGGGATGAGGATTACCGCCAGCGTCACAGCCAATCCAACCAGCCAAATATAGCGAAAATTTCTCATTGCATCTCCTTTTCTGTTGGCTATCTGGGATTAGTCCGCCTCCTGTACTACGCTCGCCCGATACAGCACGCTATCCCGCAACACTTCGCGCAACAAATCAAGGGCTTGAATCAGCCGCTTATCGGCGAGAGCATATTCCACCATTTGCCCCTTGCGCGTCGCAATCACCAAACCACGCTCGCGCAAAGTCTTGAGATGGCGCGAGATGGTCGATTGGGGAAGGCCGAAGTCAGCGGTTAACTCGTTGACGGTGCGCGAGCCTGCAGAGAGGGTATAAAGCAGCAAGATCCGGGTTGGGTCGGCGAGAGCCGAACAGAGATCGGCATGGAGTTGGTTAACTTCTTGAGAAAGGGAAGGATTTAGGGAATTCACAATCATCAGCCTATCATCTTATGCGCTTATCCGAATAAGTTCATTGTAGATGATAGCAAAAATCCCCCAGATGGCTAAGTGATAAATGTCACAAACAGTTCTGACAAAAAATCATGGCTGAGGAGAAGGACGCCAGCGCAATTCGTAGAGCTGGTCGGCCAAGTGGCGGATTTCTTCTGCGCGCGCTAAACGGCTCAGCCAACCGCGCGGGATTTTCTCCACCCCATAATAGGCGCCGGCGATTTGCCCGCAAACCGCAGCGGTAGTGTCGGAATCATGTCCCAAATTGGCTGCCAGCAAAATAGCTTGGCGGAAATTCTCAGCCTGCCAAAAACTCCACAAAGCGGCCTGTAAGGTGTTGACCACATAACCATTCGCAGTCAGATCGGTTTGTTTCTTATGGCGATAGCAACCTTTCCCGATCTCAGCGATAGCCGGCGACAGATCAGCCTCTGCAAAGTGGCGCTCATAGGTTTCAAAAAGGATCACGTGTTTGGGTTCGCCGCGCAACGCCAGAGCAAGCATGACAGAAAACAGGCGACAGGCATCCACCGCCTCGCGCGAGGCGTGCGTGGTGCGCGAACTTTCGCCGCCGTAAAAGGCCGCTTTTTTCAAGTCTTCGACGTAAAACATGGGGACTGGAGCGAGGCGCATGAGCGATCCATTGCCAGAGGTCAAGGGGTCGGTTGAGCCAGCATACGGATCGCCGCTCTGCTCAAAACGGCGCAGGGCAGCCGCCGTGGTGTAGCCGATGTCGAAGCACACCCCCGTGCTGCTCCACAAGCCTTCATCCCGCCAGCGACAATAGCGTTCCATTTGGTCGCGCGCCTCAAAGCCCCGACAATGGATCAAACTATCCGCCAAACAGAGTGCCATGGCCGTATCGTCCGTCCATTGACCCGCCTCAAGTTTAAACGGTCCACCACCGATCATGTCGGTGAGGGGCAGGAAACTGCCCGGCGGTTGAAATTCGACGCTTGCCCCAACGGCATCGCCGCAGGCTAAACCGAGCAGACAGCCTTCAAAACGCTTTTTCATTCCCCTAAGGCCCCTGCACCAGCGGATAGCCCTTTTCTGCCCAATCGAGCACCCCGCCAGCCATCGAGCTGACCTGTTTGAAGCCGTTCTCCAATAAAATTAGCGTGCCTTCGCGGCTGCGGTTGCCGGAGCGACAAACCACCACAATCTCACGGTCGCGCGGCAGTTCATTAACTCGCTGCGCTAGTTGATCGAGCGGAATGAGGGTAGCGTTTGGGATATGCCCTTCGTTCCATTCTTCAGGTTGACGAACGTCTAAAATGAAGGCGCCCCGTTGGTACATTTCGAAGGCTTGCTGAGAGTCAACTTCTGGGATGCGGACATTGCGCCGATTGGCGTAGGCGATCTGTTGCGAGACAGCATAGATCAGCAAGATTGCCACTGCCCCCAGAACGACCCAAGTGAGCAGAGGAGAGGGGGAAGACCGGCTCGCTTTTCGAGCGGTGGTTTTAGCGCTTGGCGCTTTATGAGAGGGTGTTTTCTTCGCCATCGTTGCTCCATCAGAAAAGAGGTTGGCTGAATCATACATCAAGGTTCAAGAAGACGTCAATGGGCAGGGAAGAGGGTGTGCACTCAAAAGTTGTTGGCAACGATGCTTTTTAGGACAACTGATTGAGTTGTCCTACAACTTTTGCGTGGACACCAATCACTGCAGAAGTCTAACCTTATTAAATTTTGTGGTAAAATTCGCGTGTCGGCCCCCATCGTCTAGTGGCCCAGGACGCGGCCCTCTCAAGGCCGAAACACGAGTTCGAACCTCGTTGGGGGCATTTCTGATTCGCCTTTGGGCGTAATGACACCCCATTATTCCGCCATCTAGGGGCTAAATTTCGCCATGCTGATGGGCAGAAAAGGTCTCTATTGCCGCTCGAGTAGAGTGCCATTTCGTATTGAGACCACCGGTTGTTGTGAGTTTCGGATTTTGCTACTCGCTAATCAAGCCCCATGATCAGTTTTTAGCGTTTTCAATACCTCCCAGAAAGCCTGGGCGGTGATCTCTACCGCTGCATCATCGATCCAGTAATGAACGACAATGCGGAAGCGGTGCGGCTCAATGGCACCCACTAACACCCCGCGCTCCTTCAGGGCATCACAGACCTTCTTGGTGGTGATTGGCGAGCCCGATTCCAGTTGAGCAAAGATCATGTTGGTTGCCGGCGAACCGGATTCGATTTTCAATCCCGGTGCGCCCTCCAGTTTTTGGGCTAAACGCTTGGCGCGGGCGTGATCCTCAGCTAAACGGTCAATCATCGTTTCTAATGCCACAATCCCGGCCGCTGCCAAAACGCCAACCTGTCGCATTCCGCCACCCAATTGTTTGCGAACGCGACGCACGCGCTCGATAAAGTCTCGACTGCCACAAATCAACGAACCTACTGGAGCGCACAAGGCTTTGCTCAGACAAAAGGTGACCGAGTCGAACGGATCAGCCAGTTCTTTGGCAGAGATTCCTAGGGCGATAGCAGCATTAAAAATGCGCGCCCCGTCCAGGTGAGTGAGGATGCCGCGTTCTCTAGCAAATTCGCTCACCTTGTGGCAATACGCTGGAGATAGCACCACACCGCCACAGCGATTGTGCGTATTTTCTAAGGCAATCAAACGCGTCGGCGGTTGATGAATATCTTTTGGGCGAATGGCGGCTTGTAGGTGTTCTAAGGCGATCGTCCCATCGGGTTGGTTGGGCAATTGACAGGAGTGGATTCCTCCCAAGGCTGAAATCCCTCCTGCTTCATAGAGGAAGGTGTGCGCTTTATCTCCCACAATTACTTCATCACCGCGCTGGCAATGAGCTAAAATCGAGGCGAGGTTGCCCATTGTGCCAGAGGGGACAAACAAAGCAGCCTCCTTGCCCATCATTTCAGCAGCCAATTCCTGAAGGCGGTTGACTGTTGGGTCTTCACCGTACACATCATCGCCGACCTCTGCCTTTGCCATAGCTTCCCGCATAGCTGGTGTTGGCTCGGTGACGGTATCCGAACGTAAATCGATGAATTTCATGCTATCCTCCAAAACGTCTCAGGGTTTCGAGTAGTTCGCTCAGTTCATTGGGAAGGGGACTTTCAAACGTGGTCGGTTGGTTTTCGCCCGGCAGGGTTATCGATAAACGATGGGCGTGAAGGAAATGGCGGTGGATTGGCAAAGTGGGTTTCTGCCGTCCATAAACTCGGTCGCCAACCACCGGACAGCCGATGAATTGCAAATGAAGACGGATCTGATGCGTGCGCCCTGTCAATGGGTGCACCTCGAGCAAGGTGTGGCGCGGGAAAGCTTCAAGGGTGTGATATTCGCTGATGGCAACTCTACCTTTGCCGGGTGGCAGAATTGCCATTCTTTTGCGGTTCTCAGCCGAGCGTCCGATAGGGGCTTCAATGCGCCCCTTTGGGGTGGGAGGCTTTCCGTCCACCAGAGCGAGATAGCTTTTCTCTGCCTTGCGCAAACGGAACTGATCTTGCAGCCAGCGGTGGGTGCGCTCGTCTTTCGCCATCAGAAGGATGCCAGAAGTATCTTTATCTAGGCGATGCACCACGCCTGGTCGTCCTGCACTGCCCACCCCTTCGATCTGCGGCGCATATGCCAGGGCAGCGTGAACAAGGGTGCTGCGCTCATGCCCAGCGGCCGGATGAACAACCATTCCAGCCGGTTTATCAATCACCAACAAATGCGCATCTTCGTAGAGGATGCTTAAAGGAATCGCTTCGGGTTCAAGTTGGGTTGGTGGCAGCGGAGGAATTTCAGCAAGGATGGTATCTCCGCTTTGCACCATCTGTCCCCCTTTTTTGGCAACCACACTGTTTACGAAAACAAAACCATCCTTAATCAGGCCCAGCCAGCGGGCGCGCGAGAATTCTGGTGAGTGAGTTTGCAACACTTTATCCAAACGTTGAGGCTTTTCCCCTTGATAGACAAATGAAATTTGCCGCTCATCCACTGCGTTGACCCTCGGAAGATGCTTCGCTTGAAAGCTCCTCGCCAGAGTCATAAGGCTCGGAACTTGAATCTTGTTCTTTGGATTTATTGCGCCAGTCTTTGAGCCAAATGCCCAAAGCTAAGACTGCAACACCGATCGAGATGCTCGAATCGGCAATATTAAAAACCGGAAACGTGCCTACCGAGATAAAATCGGTTACATAACCTTGGCGGAGGCGATCGATCAGGTTTCCCACTGCGCCGCCAAGTTGTAAGCCGAGAGCTAGGCGTAAACTCCAATCGCGGCGGGGGACTTGTGGGAAATAGACAAAGATCATCAAGGCTACCACAATTGCCAAGACCATAAAGATTCCGCCAAATCCCTGCAAGATGCCAAAGGCTGCCCCGGAATTTTTCCAATGAACGATGCGGACGTAAGGGGTCAAAGCCTCCCAGGGTGACCAAATTTCACCGACCTGTAAGTTACGGCGCACCAATTCTTTCGT
The DNA here is from genome assembly GCA_937928795.1 of uncultured Anaerolineales bacterium. Taxonomy (GTDB): domain Bacteria; phylum Chloroflexota; class Anaerolineae; order Anaerolineales; family UBA4823; genus NAK19. The sequence goes on along the minus strand of CALFWB010000093.1, from coordinate 7,049 downwards.
CCACTGGTCAAGGAAGATGATCAAGGCTGCCAAAATGACTAAATAGAGATAATCCCAGAAAAGTTTTTTCAAACAAAGTCTCCTATAAAGTTATTCAAACATCCTCAAGTTTATCCCAAAGCGACATCCAAAAGCATCATCACCGCAAAACCCAGTAAGGCGCCAATCGTTGCTACGTCAGTTGAGGAACCCCGTTGAGATTCGGGGATGAGCTCTTCAACCACCACGTAGATCATTGCCCCAGCAGCAAATGCCAAGGCGTAGGGCAAGATCGGGCGCATGGTCAGAACTGCAGCAGCCCCGATTACGCCTGCAACAGGTTCGACCAGAGCGGAGAGTTGCCCCATCCAAAAGCTTTTGAAACGAGACATTCCCTCACCTCTCAAGGGCATGGAGACAGCAACCCCTTCAGGAAAGTTTTGGATACCAATCCCTAAAGCAAGAGCAATAGCGCCGCTTAAGTTCGCAGAGGAAAGGCCGGCTGGAACAGCTCCAAAAGCAACCCCAACAGCTAACCCCTCCGGGATATTGTGCAGCGTAATTGCTAAAACGAGCAAGACGATGCGCTTCCAAGTTGTTTTTGGGCCTTCGGCTTCTTCAGTTGCCAAGCCCATGTGCAGGTGCGGCAATACGGTATCGATGAGCTTGAGGAAAGCCCCGCCTAACAAAAAGCCCACCACGGCTGGCAACCAGGCTGGCAAACCAATTTCCTCCGCCATTTCAATGGCTGGGGCAAGCAGAGACCAAAAGCTGGCAGCGATCATCACCCCGGCGGCAAAACCCAACATGCTATCGAGGATTTTGCGGTTGACGGTTCTGAAAAAGAAGACCGCTGAAGCGCCTAGAGCAGTGAGCAACCACGTAAAGGTTGTGGCGATCAGCGCCTGAATGACCGGATTTAAGCCGCTAAACCACTCCATTGTTTTCACTCCGGGTAAGATTTCGAACCAATCAATGGCTCTATCATACCTTAAAGATGAAAGTTCGGCAAATCTCCAAAGGAGGATGCACAGGCACCGGCGTGATTTATGTGCTGGTGATCTTACAGTAGGAGGGCAAGATGAACAAAAGGGTGCTTTTCCTCACAGCCTGTCTGCTGGTCTGTGCATTTCTTGCCAACAAAGTTTCTGCAATGGATTCAACGAACTATCGCCTCGATTGGTATACCCCTCTAACTGGTAGCGGTGGATCATTGAGCTCAACCAATTACAAAATGGACTTCACGGTTGGGCAATCTGTTAGCATCAACTTAATGGCATCTGCCTCTCGCGCTTGCATGGGATATTGGTGCGGGATAATCGATTGGCGGATTTTCTTGCCTTTGATCCTGAGAAACTAATCTCATTCAGTAAAAGGACAAGTCTATGAAACAACAACGGATGAATTCATTTGCCCGAACCACCAACGCCTGCACTATCTCGTTGGCAAGCCATATTCCTCGATGAACCGCTTTCAATCAAAAACTGTTGGTACGGCAGGATCGGCATGGGCGCGAAAGGCATCGGCAATATGGCGTGGTAAGGTGCGCTCTCCCGAAAGGACGGCGGGGATCTCATCCACACCGAAAAACCCGACCTCGCTGGTCTCGTGGCTCGGATTAGGCTGTCCACCGATGAGGTCGCATAGGAAAACGATCTTGAAGGCGTGGAACAATTCTAAGGGGCCTAGGCGATTGGCGTCGTAAATGCCGATCACCTTGCGCGCTTTGACGCGCAAGCCGGCTTCCTCGAAAGCCTCCCGTTCGGCGGCTTCGGAGGGGATATCGCCTACATCTGCCCAGCCGCCGGGCATCGTCCAGCCGCCATCCATTCGTTCGCGCACCAAGAGCAGACGATCACCTTGGAAGATCGCTGCGCGCACGTCAACGCGCGGCGTAGCATACCCGATCGGCTCTCGAAACAGGTGATAGACTTTGCTGTAATCCAATTTTCCCGCCTCGGCAACGATTTCGGCAGCGATCTCCAGCAGTCGTTGGTAGCGTTGGCGGTTGTATTCATCGGTTGAGTAGTGAAGCCCGGTTTGAGCCAGGGCTTGGATTTGACGCGCCCAATCCAACCAACGCGGTACATCAGGCATGGGCGATCTCGCGCACAATGACTTCTTGGTCAACTGGCAAGCGATCGATGCGCACGCCCACGGCGTTGTAGATGGCATTGGTGATGGCCGGGGTTGTTGGAATGCTGACAATCTCCCCCACGCCTTTGGCGCCATAGGGACCTGCTTCAACCGGATGTTCCACGGCATAAGCGGTGATCTTGGGGGTGAGCATAATAGAGGGCATGCGATAGCGCGCTAGGCGGTCGGTGAAGACAATTCCATTCTCGACGATGAAATGTTCGGTGATGGCATTGCCGATGCCCATCATAATGCCACCTTCAAACTGCCCTTGCAAGCCAAGGGGGTTGATCGCCTTTCCGACGTCGATGGCAGAGATTACCTCGAGGACACTCACTTCGCCGGTCAGGATATTGACCTCCACCTCAGCCGCTTGGGCAGCAAACGAAAAGGCAAAGTGCATATCTCCGCCTGTGCCAAGCGGCTGCGTTTTCGGCGCCCAATACTCATAGGAGGCTTTGGGAAGGCGACCCTCCTGGCGGATGATCTTGGCCACTTCACCAAGCGGCAGGCTGTGTCCGTTCACCTGCGCCAAACCCTCCACAAAGCGAATGCGCTCCGGGGCGACATCGAACTTCTCGGCTAAGGAGGCGGCTAGGGCTTGGCGCAAGGATTGAGCGGCATAACGGGCGGCGTTGCCGGTCATAAAAGTCTGACGCGAAGCAGTTGTGGGTCCTCCATCGGGGGTTAGGTCAGTGTCCATCACCAGCACGCGCACCCCTTCGGGCTGGAGGGCAAACTCTTCGGCGACGATCATCTGCAAAACGGTCACCAGCCCTTGTCCCAGTTCTGCTGAGGAAGTGCGCACTTCCAACAGTCCGTTCTCAAAAAGTTCCACTTCGGCGCTGGCTTTATCTGGCGCCCCACCGCCTAGACCGGTGTTTTTATAGGCGACGGCAAAGCCCCAAGCGCGGCGCAAATGCGGTTGTCCTTCCACCACGCGCGGGGTGAAGGGGTGATCGCCGGCGCGTTGTTTGAGTTCCTGGGCGACGATGTCAATGCAATCCAACAAGCCGACGCTCTCGCGCAGCACCTGACCGGTGTTGGTGACACTGCCAACGCGCAAAGCATTGATACGCCGTAGTTCAATCGGATCGATCCGCAGCGTGTGAGCCAGCATATCCATCATGCTTTCGATGGCAAAGGCCGATTGGGTGACGCCGAAGCCGCGGAAAGCCCCAGCCGGTGGGTTGTTGGTGTACATGGCGTAACAATCGGCGCGGGCATGAGGGACTTCATAGGGGCCTGAGGAATGAGTAGTAGCGCGGGTCAACACCTTTTCGCCTAGAGAGGCATATGCCCCTGTATCGCCATACAATTCGGTTTCAACCGCCGTCAAGCGCCCATTCCGTTTTGCGCCCATTTTGACGCGAATCTGAGTGGCATGGCGTTTAGGATGCACTAGGAGGCTCTCGTGGCGGTCGAAGAGCAGCTTGACCGGCCGTCCAGTGGCGTGAGCAAGCAGGGCTGCGTGAATCTGTCCGGCAATATCTTCTTTGCCGCCGAAGCCGCCGCCCATCAGTTGCCCGACGATATGGACGCGTTCGTCCGGCCAGCCAAGAGCGCGGGCGACCTGATTGCGGTCGGCATAAGGTATTTGCGAGCCGACATAAATTTCCATCCGCCCGTCTTCGGTGGGACGGGCAATGCTGCACTCCGGCTCCATAAAGGCGTGGTCGGTAATGGCGGTATGAAAGGTATGTTCGAGGATGACTTCGGCTTCGGCAAAACCCTGTTCCATGTCGCCTTTGCGCACCTTGATATGTTTGAGCAGGTTGCCGTTAGGGTGTAATTGCGGTGCGTCGGGCTGACGGGCGCGCACTGGGTCGGCAACGACTTCCAATGGTTCATACTCTGCTTCAATGAGATCGAGAGCTTGGGTGGCGATTTGACGCGTTTCGGCAGCGACAATCGCCACGGCATCGCCAACGTAGCGCACGCGCTCGCCGATTCCGACCATAATCGGCCAATCGAAGATCACCAAGCCGTGATTCTTCTCGCCGGGGATGTCGGCTGCGGTCAGCACAGCGGCAACGCCCGGCAGAGCGCGGGCTTTTTCGACATCCAAGCGTTTGAGGATGGCATGGGGCACCATGGCACGCTTGACGCGGGCGTGCAACATACCGGGGAATTTCAGATCGTCGGTGAATTTTGCCGTGCCGCTGACTTTCTCCACTGCATCGGGGCGGGGTTGCAGCGTGCCGATCACCTGTAAAGAGGGTTGCGGCTTGCCCTGCTCGGAGACAACTGGCGCCACCAGCGGCGGTAATGGCTCTTCACCGCGCAAGCGACGCGCCGCCGATTGTACCGCTCGAACGATCGAAGGATATCCGGCGCAGCGGCAGAGCGTATCCTTCAATGCCTGGCGGATTTCAGCTTCGCTGGGATTAGGGTTGTTTTGCAGCAGGGCGTAGGCGGTCATAATCTGGCCGGGAATACAAAAGCCGCATTGCACCGCTCCATGGCGGATAAACTCTTCCTGCAAGGGATGTAAGCTAAACTCCCGCTCGTACTCCTTGTTCTGAGGAAGCGGAGTCGAAAATGAGGCTTTTTCTCCCCTCTCCCTCTGGGAGAGGGGTAGGGGGTGAGGGTATTCTCCCCTCTCCTTTTGGGAGAAGGGCAGGGGGTGAGGGTATTCTCCGTCGGAGGGACGGGAGAAAGCTAACCCTTCAATGGTCAACACCGACTTCCCCGCTGCTCGCGCTGCCGGGTAGGTGCAACTCAAGACCGGCACACCGTCGATCAGAACCGTACAAGCCCCACACTCAGCCTCTTCGCAACCAATTTTCGTGCCGGTTAGTCCTAAGCGTTCGCGCAGCAGGTGAGCGAGCATCTCACCGTGCTGCGGCTCGACTTCAACTCGATTTCCGTTCACAATCAGTTCCATCGTTCCATCATCCTTTCACCGATAAAGAAACGGCTTCTTTTTCTAAATCCATTTGGGTGCGCTGCCAAGCTGTTTGCAAAGTCTGGCGTAATAAGATGCCGGCAAGGTGAACACGATATTCGGCGGTTGCCCGGTGCGGGCTAGTGCGAAAGCGCGCTTCTGCCAGTAAAGCTTTCTCTGCCTCGTCTAGGGTTTCTTCGGTGAGCGGTTTACCGCGCAGGGCTTCTTCGGTTTGATGAGCGCGGAAAGGCACTGGCCCAGCAGGTCCGATAGCAATGCGAATATCACCAATACAATCATCCTCGCGGCGCAGCCAAACGCCCAGATTTTGAATGGCAATTGCCACCCCTTGCGGGCGCATCACGCGGCGGAAGGCGGAGGCTTCGCCGCTCTGGCTGAGTGGCACCAAAAAGGCAACGATGATCTCGGTGCGCTGAAGGGCAGTTTTTCCGGGGCCGGCATAACAAGCGAGCAAGGGTTGTACGCGTTGGCCTTCCGGCGTGGCAAGGATCACCTGTGCATCCAAAGCTAGCAGGGCAATAGCGCCATCGGCAGCCGGCAAGGCATGGGCGACATTCCCGCCCAGAGTGGCCACATTGCGCACCTGAGGACCACCGATCAACGAAGCGGCTTCGAAGAGCGCTGTGGCAAACTGCCGCGTCGGTTGCCAGGCAACGACACGATTGAGCGGCACTGCGGCGCCGATCCACAGCGCCTCCTTTCTCTGTTCCAGCTTTTGCAATTCGGCGATGGCAGAAAGGTCAACGAGAGTCCGCACGGGTGCATGGCGGCCCTGCTGCAATTCGAGTAACAGATCGGTGCCGCCCGCAATCACCTTGCTGTGCGGATCGGTTTGCAAGATGGCGAGGGCTTCAGCCAGGGTTTGGGGTAGATAGTAAGAAGTCCAAGTTGACATGGATCGGCGCAACTCCTATTCCCATAAAATGAGAACGGCGGCACTTTTCGACGGAACCCCTTCCGACGCCGGCGCAAGCACCTCCTGCGCCGACCGCCGATCCAATTGGGGATATTATATCATATCTATGGGCATGTAAAAATAAAAAACGTAGGGCGAAATGTCCTTCGCCCTACGTTTGAATTCATGGTGAGGTTGTAATTACGGGACGGTTTAGTACACGCCCTCGGGTAAGGTAGCGATTTCGCCGTTGATGATCTTCTGCAGAATCTCAGCGATTTCTTGCTTCAGCGAGTCGGGAACTTGGCTTTCCCATTCCGAACCGTACTTCAAGCCAACGCCGCCGTTCTCTAAGGTGCCAATCCAGTTGCCGCTCTGGAAGTTGTTGTTGATCAGCATCTCAATCGTCTCGAGGACGAAAAGATCCATGTTCTTCATGGCGTTGCTGAGGATGTATTTTGCTTTATCGGGGTTAGCTAGTGACCAATCGTTATCGACGCCGACCAGTAAGCCGAAATCGCGCTCTCCCATCACAGCTAAGGTGCCAAGACCGACTGGTCCGGCTACGGGCATGATGATGTCGGCGCCTTCATCCATTAGGGTCTCGCCCATCTTGCGTCCGTCATCGGTGCTTTCAAAGTTGCCGACTTCCAAACCTTGGCGCTTTTCGACATCCCAACCTAACACCTGAACGTTGGTGCCGTGCACCTTATTGTATTCAGCAACACCTAAGGCGAAGCCATCCATGAACTTGGTAGTAGCTGGAAAAGCGATGCCTACGTAGGTGCCGACTTTGCCGGTCTTAGTCATGCCGGCAGCCAGATAGCCGTTGAGGAAGGTAGCTTGGTCAATGGCAAAGCCGCTGCCGCGCAGATTTGGAAACTCTAGGTAGTCAACGTCAATGGTGGCAAAAAGTTGGTCGGGGTTGGCTTGGGCGGCTGCTGCGGTGGCATCGGCAAGCAGGAAGCCAACGGTAACGATCAGATCACAGCCCTGCTCGAGGAAGGCATTAATGTTGACCTCGTAATCGGCTTGTTGTTGCGACTCGAGATACTTGCCTTCGACTAGATCGGGGTATTTTTTCATGGCGTCTTCGACACCCTTCCACGCAGTCGCGTTGAAGGATTTGTC
>CALFWB010000092.1 GCA_937928795.1 uncultured Anaerolineales bacterium | reverse complement strand
AGGAGGAAAAAACGGTAACCTTTTAAATTGGAGATAAAGTGTGTCATAAAGCTCATTTCCGATATGGAAGAGTCTGGATAGGGGCATTCTACCCCTATCCCATGTTATCTCGCTAGTGACTTGCCTGATGTAATTTTGGAGAATCGATCGTCTTCGAGTTGCTCCTAATAGATGGGCTTAAAGGCGCGGATATCTAAAATAGAACCAACGCGTTCATCCTTTGGCTTTAAGTTGGCTGCAACTTGCGTGCCAGTTTTCACTTGGCTAGGGGGAATCCCTTCAACCCGATGGATGAGCCCACCGTCAGCAATTTTGATATAGGCGATGATTTCAGGTGTTTCGCGGGGACTGCCGTCCAAGTTTTTATAAAGCAGGGTGTAGGAAAAAATTTCGCCTCGTAAGCCAACATCGATAGTTTCATTGAGCTCGGCTAGGCATTCGGGGCAGAAGAGGGTTATGGGCACGTAAGTTTTGCCACATTGCCCACAGGGAGAGCCCAAGATTACGCCTTCATCCTTAAGGGTTTGAAAAAACTTTTCTAAAGCAATACCATAGGTATAGCGACTGGTTACCGGCAAGTCACCGGCCCATTGCGCAGGGGGTTGAAATGGAAAAGGGGGATGGATGAACATCGAGTCCTCCTCAAACTTTGCGAAAATAAAGGATATCTGTAATACTACCACAGCGTTCTTCAGGTGGCTTCCACACGGCTTGGACTCTCATGCCGATATGCACCTCTTGGGGGTCGATCTCCCCAAGCTTATGCAGAATTCCGTTGCCCTCAGAGGCTCCGTCAATCTCGATGACGGCGGGAATTTCCGGTTCGCTGATGCGTCTAACATCCCAAGTAACGTAGCAAATCGAAAATGTGTTAACCGTGCCGCTATCGGAAAGTTTAACGAAACGCTGCATGGGACGGAAACACCACTCGCACACAATGCGCGGTGGAACGACGGTTTTGCGACATTTTGCGCAGTAAGAACCGAGAATCTGCCCAGCTTTTAGACCGGCGAGAAAATAACCGATGGCGATGCCGCTATCCCAAGCGTAATTGGCAATCAGTTTATCGTGTCTGAATAAGACGCGTGCAGCGCTGAAATCTTCCTCGCTAAGCGATACAACATTGGCATAAGGATTCTTTGCTGACATTCCATACTCCTTCGCTAAAGCTAAATCATGCATTCAGCGACCCAAAATGATCACCGTTCCGACTTGCATCAGGTCTCCCCACGCCTGAGCTATGCCTCGTTGCGGGTTGCCGGGAACTTGGCGCTGGCCGGCTTCTCCGCGCAATTGCCAAAATAGCTCGGCAACTTTCATCAAGCCGGCTGCGGCAATCGGGTTGCCAACCCCTAACAGACCACCAGAGGGGCAAATTGGCAAGTTACCCGTTCGCTCCGCATCGCCGTTGAGATACAATTCGATGGCTCTGCCTCGCTCTGCGAGTTGTAAACCTTCAAGGTGATGTAGGGCTTTGTAGTCAAACGGATCGTAAGGCTCGGCGATATGGATTTCTTTGCGGGGTTCTTTTATTCCAGCCATTTCGTATGCCATTTTGGCGGCAACTTCTACATAGCGAGGATAAGCGAGGTCGCGGTTGGTCCAATAGGCAGTATCTAAGCACCAGCCAACCCCTTCGATCCAGACTGGCTTATCGGTTATGCGCCGCGCAACATGTTCGGCAGCGAGAATGATAGCGACCGCACCGTCTGAAACCGGGCTGACATCCAGCCTTTGCACGGGCCAAGCTAAAGTTTCGGATTGCAACACATCTTCGACAGTGATGTGGGGGTCACCCAGCAAGGCGCAGGGATGATCAGCGGCGTTGCGTTTATGAAGAACGGATACGCGGGCGACGTCCGCTTTAGAAATCCCGTAGGTGGTCATGTAGCGGTTCATTTCTAGGGCGAAGATCCAAAGTAAGTTGGGTTTCAGAGGCCTTTCAATCGTATGGTCAAAGATGGTCAAGAAAGCAGCTTGAGCATGGGGGTAATAGGAAGACATTTTTTCTTCTGCAACGACAAGAACCGTGTCAAATAAGCCACTGGCAACGTGATACCATCCTTGTATTGGAACGAAAACCCCTGTCCCTCCACCGACATAAGAGCGCATATAGGGTTTGCGAAAGGCAGCAGCGCCATTGCTCAGGTACTCACCGTTCATGTGAATCCCGTCGAAGGAATCTGGCGCAGTGCCAAGACAGACCGCATCGATGTCGGCAAAGGTCAAATCACATGAGTCCAAGGCGGCGCGGACAGCTTTGAATGCCAATTCTGGCGGGGTCTCTTTGGCGCGGCGCACGAATTGGGTCATCCCGGCGCCCACAACGGCAACTTTGCGGTATTTCATCTCCCATCCTCCTGTTCTATGAATTGGCCAAGATGAGAACAGCGGTGCTGGTGGTTGGAATCCCCCGCCAGCTTTGGACTAGTCCGATGTGCGGAGAGGGCAGTTGTCGCTTCCCTGCTTCGCCACGTAACTGCAAGACTGCCTCAATTAGCCTTGCACAACCATTGGCATCCAACAGATTTCCCATCCCAAGGCTTCCTCCAGAGAGGTTAACAGGCATGTCTCCCTCTGGGTAGATTTTTCCACCGTAAATGGCTTCACCTAATTGCGTTTTTGGGATGAGGTTTAGGGCTGATAGACTCATCAGTTCTCGGTAGGCATATAGATCATCGACTTCAGCAAAATCAATGATGCTCGCTGGGTTGCGAATTTGAGCTTGACGATATGCCATCATTGCTGCTTGGGTAACGTATGGCAAATGTCCCCATTCGCGATACTCCAAAGCATAGGCATCATTGCACCAGCCGACCCCAATGACCCAAATAGGCTCTTTGGGCAAGGATTTGGCTATTGAGTGATGAGCAAGCACAATGACAATGGCGCCATCAGCGGTTTGTGAACTGTGACTCTCTAAAAGCGGGTATGAAATCGGTTCGCTTTGCTGGATCTCATCGAGATGGAAATCGCACCCGTAGGGCGCAGAAGGGTTATTCAAGGCGTTGCGACGGTTTTTTTGGACGATTAGGGCGCATTCTTCGGATGTTAATTGGCTTTCGTGGAGAAAGCGGTTCATCTCTAAGCCGGCGATAAATTCGGGGTGATATTCGAGTGGGCGGTTGAGGATGGGATCGAGGGCGTAATGGGTGATTTGAGGAAGGGTTCTGACGTTGGATGCTTTGGAATGGGCTTCGACAGCCGCAATTTGACAGAGACCACTGCGGATCATGAGATATGCTGTGATAATCCCATGTAATCCGTCCCCGGTGATAGTATGCATCGGCTTGAGCGCCGCGCCTAGTTGGTCGGGGGTGTACTCGTCGAAGATGCTTGTGCCTTCGATAAAGTCTTCAGCGACGGAAACGAAACTTTGGATGTCTTTTCTGGGGTCGACATTGGCATCATGGTAAGCCCGTTGAGCAGCTTGGTAGATCATTTCTTTGTAGGAATAGTGCGAGGTTGTCGGTTGGAAACCCTCCCAACCAATGCCGACAATGGCTACTTCTTTTTCCATGTTTCCTCCTTATGGTGTTATTCATTTATGAGAGCCAATAAACCTGTTGGGTTAGCCGCGTGGTTTTGTTGATGGGACAGCAATGAGGTGACGAGTGAGAAAACCCTTCTCTTATTATAACTTCAATTATTTTAGAGGGCATCATAATCGCTTGTCTACCGACACAAGGGCGATAAAACCCGCCTGTTTTTTCCCAATGAAGGCTTTTTCGTGCCGGCTAACTAGACATTTGCCTGTTTGCGACGGGTTCGTTCGGCAAGCGAAGCGAGGCCAATACTAATGAAATAGAGGGCAATCATGGGGAGCATAACGAGGCTCATATTGATCGGATCGACCGTCGGGGTGATTGTGGCGGCTAAAATTGCGATGATTACCACAGCTAAACGCCATTGATCCAGAAGGGCTTGAGCGCGCACCAATCCAACCAATGCGAGGAAGTAAATGATGAGCGGAAACTCAAAAGCTAGTCCGATCCAAAATAAGACGGTGGTAACAAATTGGACATAGCTGGATGGACGCACCTCGGTTCGAATGCCCATCACTTGGGTAAGCCACGGGATGCCAACCGGTAAGAGGACGAAATAAGCAAAAGCCATGCCACTAAAAAATAAGGCTGTGGCAACGGGAATGGTGATCAAGCTACCTAAGCGGGTGCGCCTTTTCAAGCCGGGCGCAACAAAGAGCCAGAGCTCAAAGATAATATAGGGAAGTGCTAGGGTAAAACCGGTGAGTAATGCTACGCGCATAAAAACGCCGATTGGCTCAGTGACGTCAATGGCAACAAGTTTCTGTAATCCACCGATTGGTTTGGCTAAGAAATCGATAATTTGAGCCGTGTAGATAAATGAAATAGAAGTCGTAATGATGAAAAAGACTAATGCCCGAAAAATGTGCTTGCGCAGGGCATCAATGTGCTCAAAGATGCCACTGGGATTCTGTATGGTCTTGGTTAATGTTTCTTCAATAGGCAGGTCTTCTTCCTCTTCGGTAAGCAAGAAGTGAAGCGTTTGGGAGGTATTTTGCCACCAACGGGAAAGGTGACGAGCAAGCCAGCGGGCGATTAGGAAAGGTAACTTGATGACAAACCAAAGGTTTTCAAGAAGCTTACGCATGTTAGCTGTTTGATGCTTGAGTGTCGGAGGATGGAGGTGTTTCTTGATCGATGGGAATAACGGTATTTGCTGAAGGCGGCTTAAGCCAATCCGAGAGGTCTTGATTGGTTTGAGAAATTGTTGCGCTCAGTTGGTCGAATCCGGCTTCCTTCTTGATGGTTTCGGTAGTTGGTAGATCTTTGAGGGCTTCTTCTAAATTGGACTCACGCATCAGGTAGGTGGGTAGCTGTTTAATTTCTTGGGTTGTGCGTTGAATCGTCTTCCAGGTGGATGACCTAACCAGTTTGTTTAGGAAGCGGCCGATTGTCCGTCCGGTCTTAACCATATCTTTGGGACCTAGAACGATCAGGGCAATTAGTAGAATGAAAAAGAGTTCGAGCGGTCCGATGCTGAAAATTTCCATAATGTTTCTTAGGCGGATTGACTGGTTGAGAAAGAAGCAATCGCCTTCCTTAGGGCTTGTTGAATCTCGTTTTTGCGTAAAGCCAAACTTCCTAGAACGCCGTTGATAAAGCGAGGCGAGCTTTCGGAACCAAACTCTTTTGCCAGTTCAACGGCTTCATTTATTGCAACCTTCAGCGGCGTTTTCCCATAGACTGCAAATTCCCATAGGGCAATGCGTAAAATATTACGGTCTATGGTGGCAATTTGATCCAGGGGCCATTCCGGGGCATGTTCCGCCAAAAAGTCATCGAGGAGATCCATGAGGGGGGCAACGCCGTTGATAATTTGGTAAGCAAATTCGGCTTGTTTTTTATCCAATTTTTCTTCTTCTAGGCGGTTTGTCCAAACCCACTCAAAGGGATGCCCGGTGAGATCAATCTCATACAGCGCCTGTAAGGCAATGCTGCGCGCTTTGGTGCGGGGTTTCATCTCCGCTTATCCTTCGGGATCGTTGTTATAATCAATATCCTCGATATGCACATTGATTTTGCCGACGTTCATGCCGACTAAGTCGGTAATGGCGCGGTAAACTTGATTTTGGATGTTCCGACTCACCTCACGGATATTACCGTTGCTCTTAAGGATGACATATAAGTTTACATATACCGTGTCACCTTCAACTTCTACCTCAACACCTTTGCGGATTGTTTTGCTCAGCAAGCGTCCAATCGAAACCGGCGAGGTCGCCATGCGGCTAACCCCTTCAACCGAAAGGCAACTCAAGCGAGCAATCGACTCAAGAACCTTAGGTGCAATTGTCGTCTTACCATCTCCACTCATGGTTACTCCTTTCTGAGCTACATCATCGCCATTCCGCCATCTACGCCGAGAATCTGACCGGTAATGTAAGCAGCTTGATCAGAAGCCAAAAATGCCACTGCGTAGGCAACCTCCTCGGGTTGTCCTTTGCGCCCTAGCGGAATTAACTGTAGAAATGCCTCTTTCATCTCTTGAGGTACATTTTCCCAAATATCGGTTTCTATGTACCCTGCGGCGATCGCATTGACGGTGATGTTACGGGAAGCGACTTCGCGAGCAAGTGCTTTTGTGAATCCAATTTGCCCAGCTTTCGATGCAGAGTAGTTGCACTGTCCGGCATTGCCGATTTGACCCGATACAGAGGTAATGTTAATAATCCGCCCATATTTTTGGCGCATCATATAGCGGACGGCTGCTTTTGAACAGTTGAATGTGCCCTTCAGGTTGATGGCTTGGACAATATCCCAGTCTTCTTCGCTCATCATCATAATCAGGGTGTCGCGCGTGATCCCTGCGTTGTTGACTAAAATGTCGATTTTGCCGTATTGCTCAACACTGTTTTTGATCAACCCTTGAGACTGATCAGATTGGGAAACATCTGCTTGATAGGTGGTTGCTTCTCCACCCATCTTGCGGATTTCTTCAAGCACTTCTGCGGCGGCTTGTTCGTTTCTTAGGTAATTAATGACAACCTTTGCTCCCCGTCTGGCTAACTCTAAAGCAATGGCTTTGCCAATACCGCGGGAAGCTCCGGTGACGACAGCAACGCGATTGGATAAAGAAAGCGAATCCGACCAATTCATTTTTACCAAATCCTTCGTTTTATCCGATTATACCGCTTAAAGAAAGCTGGCAAAATCTTCTGGGGTTCCAAGTGCAGCAGTACGGACTTTCGGATCGATGCGTTTGATTAATCCACATAAAACAGACCCGCTTCCAAGCTCGATGAAATGAACGATTCCATTTTGAATCATATAACGAACGGAGTCGGTCCAGTAAACCGGCGAAGTCAATTGAGCTTTGATGTCCTCTTTCAATTGCGCAACAGTTGTCATGGCGGTATGGCAAACATTGCCGACCACTGGGACCTTTGGTTGGACGAAGGAAATTTGGTCAACAAACTTAGAGAATTCTGCTTGGGCTGGCGCCATAAGTTGTGAATGAGCGGCGATGCTGACGGCTAACTTGATCGCTTTTTTGGCTCCTCTGGCAAGGGCAAGTTCACTGGCTTTTGCTACCCCTTGGTGAGACCCAGAAATCACGATTTGACCAGGGCAATTGTCGTTGGCAACCTGGACAATTTCCCCTTGGGCGCAGGCCTCGTTGCAAACCTCATAAAGGGTGTCGGCTTCTAAACCCAAAATAGCTGCCATGCCGCCGGGTTGTTTCTCTCCGCTTTCTTTCATTAAGCGACCGCGCTGTTGGGCTAGAAAGAGCCCATCTTCAAAAGAAATTGCTTCAGCAGCAGCCAAGGCGGTGATTTCTCCCATGGAATGGCCGGCAATAAAACGCGGCTGGAAATCGCCGAATATTTCTTTGAAGACCCGTAATGCAGCTATGGAGTGAGTGTATAAAGCTGGTTGGGTGTAGTAGGTATCATTGAGCCTTTCAATCGGTCCGTGCCAACAAACCTCACTCAAGGGAAAACCCAAAAATTGGTCAGCATGCTCAAATGTTTCTCGGGCGATTTGATACTGCTGAGCAAGCTGATAGCCCATACCCAGTTGTTGTGATCCTTGCCCAGGAAAGAGGAAGGCGATCTCGTGTGGGTTAAGCACAGCATCCTCCTTTAGAGCCATTCGAGCCGTGATGGTCACGGCTCGAGCGGTTTATTTCTTCTTTTCTTCGGTGCTAATGACTTCTCTGCCTTTGTAATGACCGCATGAGGGGCAAACCGTATGAGGCAAACGCATTGCACCGCAGTTGCTGCATTGAACTAACTGATGGGCTTGCAAGGCATCATGCGCTCGCCGTCGGTCACGGCGACCTTTGGACAATTTTCGTTTCGGTTGTGGAGGCATCGAGCATGACTCCTCTCTTTCTGGTTTTTTATCACACGAACGCCTGCCCGTTTTGGGCAGGCGGGGAAGATTATACGTGAGAGTTCTCTGTTATGTCAAGAAGATTTTTTCTCTAGGGCTTTTCAAAAATTCCTATTTGTGAATTCGGTTTTTGTCACTTCGACAAGCGCAGCGAGGAAAAATCTTCAATACTTCTTCTCCCTTTGCTCGATGTGACATGGGGGCGTGTCGAACGCTCCCCTCTGTCATGTCGAACGCAGTGAGATATCTTCGACGAGGCATACCAAGATACGCGTTGCACTTGAAGTGACACGCTAAGGGGAATAGGTTCATCCTGAACTCAGACTAACCTTAAGCTTCGGAAAAGCCCTATCTAGATATGTGCGCGCAAAAGTTGTAGGACAACTCCGAGGAGTTGTCCTACGTATGTTGATAAGAAGACTTTACGTAAAGGATCGATTACCAAAGGATCGATGCCAATTCCTGCCGATAGGAGCGAATTTCGGGCTCTGAGTCGCCCAATAAGTCGAGGATTTCGACAACGATTTCCTTTAGCTTTCCGCCGTGAAAAGATTTGTTGACTCTCAAAATGTCCAATAATCCATCTAGGGCAGCGTAGTAGTTGCCCTTATGGATTAGGCGCAGGCTGTTTTGGTAAGCGGCTTCCAGTTCGTTGTCGGGCAGGTTGTCAACTTCAACATGGATAATTTCATCAATGAGAACCTTGAGCCGTTCTGCAGCAGTGTATTCTTTACTAGGTGGAAAGTCGCTTAGCCAGAACTGGGCTTCGCGAAAGTTGTGGAGGCGGAATAGGCTTTTTGCTAAACCAAGGCGTGCAGCCGTATTCCACTGGTCAATTTGTAAGGCTTGGCGGAAGGCGTCTGCCGCTTCCTGCCAATCTCCCTCTTGATAAAAGTGATTTCCTTTCTCAACCCATAATTCACTCGGTCGAGGTAAAAGGCTCTGGATGAATTCTCGGATTTTTGCTTCGGGTTGTAGCCCTACAAACTCATTAACAACTTGACCACTCTTGATGCCTTTGACGTGCGGAATACTGTGAACACCCATGCGAATGGCTAAATTTGGGTTTTGATCGACATTGATCTTGGCTAAGCGGAAGGCGCCGTCGGCTTCAATGGCTAATTTTTCGAGAATGGGAGTCAACATTTTGCAAGGAGAACACCAGCTAGCCCAAAAGTCGATGACAACCGGGTTCTGAAAAGAGTATTCGAGAACGTTGTAATGGAAATCTAACTCGTTAACATCTAGAATGTTTTCGTTCATCGTTTTTCAACCGTTATCGTCATTGGGATTCACTATTCCGGGTTGAATAATATCGACAACCTCGCCATGTATATTGATTATAATCTTAAAACCGATCATGCCGAGGTAGGCGCGGGTTTCTTCTGGGATTCCTGTGGTCAACAATATGGGGAATTGTTGAGCGATATTTTTGAGTTGATTGGCGATCAGAGCTTTGGAGAACGGATCATCTTGCCCGAGCATTTTTGCAGCTTGTTCGCTGATGATCTCTTCATGCCCCGCGATTTGGTTGACAATGGCATCAAAAACCTGCCGATCGATATCGATGGCTGGGATGTGTCGTCGGAATCCTTGATCATCGACGACGTAACAGGGCTCGCGCCCGACATACACGGCTTCAACCGGCCGATCCTGCTCGTCAAAAATCAGCCCGGCAAATAAATGTTTCTGTGGGGGTGAAAAGGAGTCACTCATGGATATAAACAATTGTTCCTACGCTGGCGAAATCAAATAACCACGCTGCATCTGTGATGGTGTAATTGACACATCCATGACTCATCGGGACACCAAAATTGTTATGCCAATAAGTGCCATGCAAGCCGTAGCCTTTGTAGAAATACATGACGTAAGGGACATTCCGCAAGAAGTAATCGGGTCCGGACATGTTGGCATAGCGATATTTGACGTAGATACGGTACACTCCGGTCACGGTGGGATGCTGCCATGTTCCGGTTGAAACAATAAACGAGCGTACCATTTGTCTACCGATATAAGCATAAGAGGTTTGGGAGCTTATGTCAACCTCAATCCACGGATCGTTCTCGCCAACTCCTTTTGGCAAAAAGGATGCATAGCCACCTTGCGGGTGAGCAGGCTGTTTGTTCTGGTTGGTAGTTTGTTTTTTCTTTTTCTTTTTTGATTTTGCAGTGGGTGAAGGGGCTACGGTTGGGGTATCTGTGTTTGTCGGTTGGGGGGTAAGGCTTGGGGTGGGAGTAGGAAAAGGGGTTTCAGTCGGCGTGGGAGAGGGCGTTGAAGATGGGATTTGCGTGGGGGTGAGCGTAAACGTTTCGGTTGGCGTTTCTGTGGGAGTCTCTGAGGGAAGGAAATTGTTTTGAAATGAAAATTGGGCTACTGCCGGGCTAGTGAACGAAACCAGCGCCAAGATTGGGATGGGCAATGTAACGGCAAGAAGGCAAGTCAAAAAAATGAGTAAGATACTGGAAAGAGAGAGGATGCTGCGATTTCGTTTAGAAGGGTGGCTGATTTTCTTAGCTATTGGAATTGGTTGTGTTTCGGCTAAGGGCGAAGAGGCAGGTTGATCTTTCTTAGATAAAAGCCATTCTAGCCCTCTTTGAGCGGCGCGGTTATTGGGGTTGATCTGTAAGACACGTTGCAGATGGCGAATGGCGGCTTCTGGGGTGTCGGAGGCTGCCAAAACCAGCCAGGCTTCCTCGGAAGATTGATCCATAGCCACGGCGCGTAGGGCATGTATGCGGGCTAAGCTTCTTTTTCCTTGACGGAGAGCAATCCGAGCGGCTCTTAGCTCTTCTAAGGCACCCATAGGTTATGGCACGGGAGTTGTTGTAATATCCTCATTGTTGAGATAGCACAGGATTCCGTTGGTGATGCCTGTGGCAACTATTTCTGGTTTTTGGGTAAGAATGACTCGGTCGAGATTGAGGAAGCCTATCTCGATAATAGCCGCTATGGTTTCTGGGTGAATCTCGTTAAAAGCATGATAGCTGGTCATGTCGTTGGTAACGCTGTTGTGTAGGCGGAGTCCCGTTGTGCTGGCATAATGAGAGCGGAGACAGGCGATTAGGCGAGCAGATTTTTCCGGCTGAGGATTGGATAGGGCTGCGGCAACTTTGTAACCACTGGCTTCTTCGTTGATGAAAGCACAAGAATCGGCGTGAATAGAAATAAGCAATGATGCTTTATAGCCGCTAAGTTTTGGGTCGAATTCTTGTAAAATTTCGGACTTAATCCCCTTCTCAGTCAGCATTTTTTGAACTAGAGAAGCTACGCTTAGGTTGACGTCCACTTCTCTCAAGCCGTCTGGGCAGACCGCACCGGAGTCACTGCCGTAATGGCCGGCAACAATGCCGACTTCGGGTATAAAAAAGGGCGTTCCTGCTGCTTCTGTTGGGATTGCTGTGAACGCAATCTGCTGAGGGTTAACGAAGGATTCTCCGATTGGGATCAAGGGTTCGGTCCATGCCGTGAACAGAGTGGCGAGAAGTCCAGCTACAACCAATATGATTGGGACATGCAAGATTAATTTTCCGGAATCGGTAACTTGTGAGTGAGACATAGTGTTTGCTCTCTGTTCGTATCCAACAAGCCAGCTTTCTTTATTATTTTAATCTAAGATTCAGGCAATTCCATTAGCAAAATGGAAAAAACAGTTCCCGTAGAGCTGCATGTTTGTTGGGAATATAGCAATTTTGATGCCAATTACCCCTTTTCTTATTGATCGGTAACTACCTGAGCAAAGCCGACCTGGCAGGCTAGAGCTCTGCCTTACGGCAAGAGCTCTGTGGGCTGCCCAAAAGTCGGCTTTGGAGGTCTTTTATGGTATGAGGGAAGGGTTGATTCCGCCCAAATTTTTGCCGGATTTAGGAAGGATGATCGGCTATCTTGATAATTAGCCATTCCACGCCGTCAGAATAGCCCCCAATCGCCTCCGGCACCTTCTTCCATCATGGAGAAATCCCACATTTCCATACCCATTTCAATTGTGGTCGGTTTTTGAACCGTCTCTTCAACTTTCTTGCGACTCATTTCTAATAATGCTGGGCCGTATGGACAAAAAGGGGTTGTGAGGATCATTTTGATGTGTGCACTGTCGTCTTCGATAATCAGGTCTCTGACCAAGCCCAGTTGAATGATGTTGAGACCGATTTCCGGATCGACGATTTCACGCAATTTTTCGCGCAGTTCTTGGGCTAATTGCGGATGGGTGCTGTCTGCTTGCCAAATGACTTTTGTAGATTCTTCGTTTGACATCGTTTTACTCCCTTGATTGATTCGATACAACATAAGTGCAGTAGTTATCTCCATTGAGAACGCAGCGGACTTTCTCGGCTGGGAGAGATAGAAGGGTTGAGATCAAGGTTTGATCGATAGCGCAAACTTCTGGATGAGCTTGACTCACTTGTAGATAAGGGCAACTGATTTCCCGGATGAAATATTCGTTGCCTTGTTTTTCCCACTCGACCGAAAAACCCTCTTGGCTGAGTAAACGTTTGATCAGATCCAATCGTTCTTCAAGAGGAAGCCCTTTGAGGGCTTCCTCATAATCGGCGGCAATATCCTTTGCCATTTGGGCGAACAATTGGTTGACCATCGCTGGCGGAAGTTGGTCTTTTAATTGGGATAACAATCGGGTAGTTAGCCGAAGATAGCGGGTGGGAAACAGTTCCCTTCCGCTTTCGGTCAATTGATACAGCCGCCGCGGGCGACCTACCCCATGTCGTTCCTCGTAAGACGAGACCAATCCTTCTGCTTCTAGTTTGTTAAGATGATGACGGACAGAGATGGGGTTGATATCCACCGCTTCTGCCAGTTCATTGACCGTGCAGCTTTGCCGAAGAAGAAGGGTTTTCAAGACTCTCTGGCGAGTCGTTTGATTCTGTTCGTCTAAATTAATCGCTTCCATAATTTTTCTTCAACTACTAACAACAAGATATTTTCTTATCATTCCCATTTTGGGCAGTATAACATATCGTAAAATATTTGTCAATATTAAGATTTTTATCGTAAATATTATTGACAGAAACGGATTTGGGAGCTATAATACGCAAAAACTGGAGAACAAATACCCAATTTGTGGATAGTAGAAATCTTCGCAATGAACAAAACATACAAATTCTAAAAGGAGAAAGCGTCCATGTCTGAGCTGCAAATTGTTGATTTACATGTCAACGTCAACGATCGAGAAATTTTAAAAGGTGTCAACCTTACGGTTCGTCAAGGTGAAGTTCATGCTTTGATGGGCCCGAACGGTACAGGGAAATCAACTTTGGCTTATACCTTAATGGGGCATCCCAACTATGAGGTGACTCAAGGGGAAGTATGGTTTAAGGGGCAGAATATCCTTGAGCTAGAAGCGGACCAGCGGGCTCATTTGGGCTTGTTCTTGGCTTTCCAATATCCGGTGGCTATTCCCGGCGTGTCTGTAGCAAACTTCCTCCGAGCCGCAATTAATGCGCGCAGAAAAATCGAAAACCCCGAGGATAAGGGTATACCGATCCCTGAATTCCGTAAGCAGTTGAAAAAAGTTATGGATAGCTTGAGAATGGATCACACATTTGCCAGTCGCTACTTAAACGACGGTTTTTCTGGGGGCGAGAAGAAACGCGCCGAAGTCTTGCAGATGGCGATGTTGAGACCTGAAATTGCCATTATGGATGAGACTGATTCGGGTTTGGATATCGATGCTTTGCGGATTGTAGCAGAAGGCGTGAACACACTGCGCGGTCCAGATTTGGGCGTTTTGGTGATCACCCACTATCAACGCATTCTCAACTACATCAAGCCCGACTTTGTTCATATTATGTTAGATGGTCGCATTGTCGAATCGGGTGGAGCGGATTTAGCCCTTCACTTGGAAGAACATGGTTATGACTGGTTGAAAAATAAAGCTGAGGTAATGGTTCGTTAAGCGTTTTTGACTTTCTAGGAGGTATATGATGGCTAGCGATGCTGCAATTTTAGAAGGTCTAGGCGAATACCGTTATGGTTTTCGCGATCCAGAGACCTATGTCTTCAAGAGCCGCAAGGGGCTCGACCGGGAAGTTGTGGAGCAAATTTCCTACATGAAGGAAGAGCCGCAGTGGATGCTGGAGTTTCGGCTGAAAGCCTTAGACCATTTCCTGAAGCGTCCAATGCCTACTTGGGGCGCTGATCTGTCTAAGTTGGATTTGGATGATATTTACTACTACGTGAAGCCAACTGAAGCGCAAGGCCGTTCTTGGGATGAAGTTCCGGATACCATCAAAAACACTTTTGATCGCTTGGGAATTCCGGAAGCAGAGCGCAAATTCCTTGCCGGAGTGGGTGCCCAATATGAATCCGAAATGGTGTACCACAGCATTCAAGAACATCTTGAAAAACAGGGTGTGATCTTTCTTTCCATTGAAGATGGACTAAAGAAACATCCTGATCTGTTTCGCGAATACTTTGCCACAGTTGTGCCGATTGAAGACAACAAGTTTGCGGCGCTAAACAGTGCGGTTTGGTCAGGTGGTTCTTTCATTTATGTTCCTAAGGGCGTTAAGATTGATTTGCCATTGCAGGCTTATTTCCGCTTGAATGTAGCAAACATTGGGCAATTTGAGCGCACCCTGATTATTGCAGATGAAGGGGCGCAAGTTCATTATGTCGAAGGCTGTACTGCGCCGATTTACACAACCGACTCCTTCCACAGTGGCGTGATCGAAATTGTTGTCAAGAGAGGCGCGCGGGTGCGCTATACGACCATTCAGAACTGGTCGTCTAATGTTTATAACCTAGTAACACAACGAGCGCTTGTTTATGAAGATGCGACCATGGAATGGGTGGACGCCAATCTGGGGTCGAAAATCACGATGAAATATCCGTCTTGTTACCTCAAAGAGCCTGGCGCTCATGGCGAAATTTTGTCGATGGCTTTTGCCGGCAAAGGGCAACATCAAGACGCCGGTGGTAAAGTGATTCACTTTGCACCAAATACCAGCAGCAAGATTGTCTCGAAGTCCATCAGCAAAAGTGGCGGGCGTTCGTCCTATCGAGGTTTACTGAAAGTTTACAAAGGGGCAAGGGGTGTTAAGTCCAACGTGGTGTGCGATGCGCTCTTGTTAGATGAGACCTCTCGCTCAGATACCTATCCTTACATCGAAATCGACGAAGAAGATGTGACCATTGGCCATGAAGCCACGGTATCAAAAGTGGGCGAAGAACAACTCTTTTACCTGATGAGCCGTGGTTTGAGCGAAGATGAAGCAACTTCCATGGTGGTTTCGGGCTTTATCGAGCCATTAGTCAAGGAACTACCGATGGAATACGCAATCGAAATGAATCGACTCATCCAACTGCAAATGGAAGGATCAATAGGATAGCTATGGCAACACCGGTGATCGTAACGAAGAAACGCCGTGAGGCGGAGGTTGATCTAAATCGCTTTCCGTTTACGGAAAATGACTTGCCGGGTTTAGGACGGCAAGAAAATTTACCTGAGTTTTTGAGGGAATATCGTCTTAGGGGGTGGAACCTTTTTCAGACGATTCCAATGCCTTCAACCAACGACGAGGCTTGGCGACGGACAGACTTGCGTGGGTTGAGAGCTTCTGAGTTAACCTTACGCGCCGAAGTGCCGAAAAGAGGGCTCAGACCGCCGCGAAACCTTCTTAAACCGCTGGTCGGTAAGCGGCATGGTGGACAAATTATCCTCGTGCCGACTCAAAACCCGACAATTGCGGTGAATGAGGAATGGCGACAGCAAGGGATTGTCTTTACGGACTTCCGCACAGCGCAGGTGCAGCATCCCGACTTCTTAGCCAACAGCATAGGGCAAATTGTCCGTCCGGAGGAAGGAAAATTTGCGGCTCTGGCAACTGCTTTTGCGGAAGACGGTGTGATTGTCTATATCCCGCGTGGCGTGCGCTTGAAAGAGCCTTTGCACAGTGTGGTATGGTCACCCGGCATCCGACTAGCGCGTTTTACTCGTCTGCTGGTTTGGGTGGACGATGATGCGGAGCTGACTTTGGTGCACGAAGTAGCTTCACCCAACCAGAGCGAAGGGCAAAGTTTCCATGCTGGCATTGTTGAAATTCATGTCGGCAAGGGGGCTCACCTAACTTTTGTTGAAATGCAATCGTGGGGGAACGACGTTTGGAATTTCACCCACGAACGGGCGCGCGTGGAGCGCGACGGAACTTTGGATTGGATTTTTGGTTCGGTGGGAAGTCAACTCACTAAAACCTTTATGGAAATTGATCTGGTTGGTGAGGGAGCGACGGGAAAGATGTCGGGTTTCTATTTCACCAATGGAAACCAGCATCTCGATCACGACACCCAGCAAAATCATTTTGCCCCGCATACTACGAGTGATTTGCTCTTCAAAGGTGCATTGCAAGATCGAAGTCGGTCGGTATGGCAGGGCATGATCTATGTGGCACCCGGAGCGCAGAAAACGGATGGCTATCAGGCAAACCGCAACTTAACCCTCAGCCCTCAGGCGCGAGCAGACTCGATCCCCGGCTTGGAGATCATGGCGGACGACGTGCGTTGCACACATGGGGCAACGGTTGGAAAGATCGATGAAGAACAGCTTTTTTATCTTCTAAGCCGCGGGATTCCGCGTAACGAAGCCATTCGTTTGATTGTTGAAGGGTTCTTTGAGCCGATTATGGAAAGAGTCCCTTATGGTGGGGTTCGCCAACGATTCCGAACCGCAATAAAACAAAAAATAGGGTAAAATTAAAATTTGAACTTTTTGTCAAATTGGTGAAAATCAGGGACTTGGTTCCTTAACAATTGAGTTTGTCAGTTAGGAGGTGGCAATTGGCAGAACTACATTTTACCAGAGCACCGGACTCGGATGAGATCTTTGAGGTTGGAAGCATGGTGGAGGTGTTCTGCGACCATGAGCGGAATGGCAACCGTGTTCGAGATTGGTTGCTTGGGACGGTTGTCCAAGTTGATCCTAAAATGGTCGCTGTTCAATTCCAACAGAATGTCTACCTCACCGACGGATGGATGGTGCCCGACCGTGTTTTGTGGTGTCCGAAGGACTCTCATAACATCCGCTTGCCACGCAAGCGAAAACGGGTTAAAGCGAGCGAGAAAACAGGATAAAATGGCTAATCAACACCTGATTACAACCTTAGATACGAACAAGATTCGAGAGGATTTTCCCGTATTAGGACGCCAGGTACGACCTGGCGTTCCCCTTGTCTATCTCGACTCAACCGCTACAAGTCAAAAGCCCTCGATGGTGATAGAGGCAATGAATGAGTACTACCGACAATTCAATGCCAATATCCATCGAGGAATTCATGCTTTAGCCGAAGAAGCAACTGCGGCCTATGAAGAAGCGCGGGAAAAAGTGCGGGGATTCATCCATGCACCCTCTAGCCGTCAGGTTATCTTCACCCGCAACACGACCGAGGCGATCAATTTGGTGGCTTACTCATGGGGCCTTAGTCAACTCAGGCAAGATGACTTGATCTTGCTCACCGAAATGGAACATCATTCTAATCTCGTTCCCTGGTATATTTTGGCTGAAAGAGTGGGGTTACGTCTGGAGTACATTTCTGTCACCGAAGAAGGACTTTTAGACCAAGCCGATTTTGAGCGTAAGCTAGAATTAAGACCCAAATTGGTGTCTTTCACGCACATGTCCAATGTAGTCGGTACGATTAATCCCGCCAAAGAGATGATTGCCAAAGCCCACCAAGCTGGGGCGATCACCCTGCTTGATGGGGCGCAGTCGGTGCCCCATTTTCGAGTAGATGTTCAAGACCTTGATGTGGATTTTTTAGCCTTTTCAGGGCATAAAATGTGCGGGCCGACCGGGATCGGGGTGTTGTATGGCAAAAAAGAGTTACTAGAAAAGATTCCGCCCTTTATGGGGGGCGGAGATATGATCAAGCGTGTTTCGCTGGGTTC
>CALFWB010000091.1 GCA_937928795.1 uncultured Anaerolineales bacterium | reverse complement strand
TACGATGAAAGAATTGGTCAAGCGCGGTGAGATTTTGGACGAAGTAGAGAAAGAGGTCGGGAGTTTAGAATAACCACAATCTGTTGCGCTCCTCTCCCGCTGGGAGAGGAGCCGCGGGCACTGCCCTGAGCCTTGTCGAAGGGTGAGGGCGGGTTTCGACAGGCTCAACCCGCAGGTTTTTCCCTCACCCCCATCCCCTCTCCCTCTGGGAGAGGGGTCGGGGGTGAGGGCTTGCGGTGGACACTTCGCTTGGAAGCAAAAAAAACAGTCAACGAATGGGAAACGAATGGGGGAAATCGAAAATATTCAAACCCATAACTCAAAACCCACCTCTAACCCAAAACCCGCTAATTCTTTGTTATACTGCCCTCGATGGAGACCAAAATCTGGCGAGTTGACCCTCAAGCACCTGACCCTGCCCTGATTGCCGAAGCCGCCCAAGCCATTCTCTCCGGGCAGTTGGTGGCATTTCCCACCGAGACGGTGTATGGATTAGGCGCCAATGCGTTTGACCGTCAAGCAGTTAAGCGCATCTTCACCGCCAAAGGTCGTCCGGCCCAAGACCCATTGATCGTCCACCTTGCCTCCGAGGAACTCCTCTCGCAAGTCGCTGCTGAGATCCCGCCGCTGGCTGAGCGATTGATCGAACACTTTTGGCCCGGACCGCTGACGTTGGTATTGCCCAAACAAGCCAGGGTATTGGACGAGATCACGGCTGGACTTCCTACCGTAGCCGTACGGGTGCCTGCTCATGCGGTGGCACTGGGGTTATTACGTGCCGCCGGAGTGCCGCTTGTCGCTCCTTCTGCCAATCGATTCGGTCACGTCAGCCCGACAACGGCCCAACACGTTTTAGAAGATTTAGGCGGCCTCATCGAAGGCATCTTAGATGGGGGGGCAACGAATGTGGGCGTGGAGTCAACCGTGTTAGACTTGACCTGCTCTCCACCGCGCCTGCTGCGCCCGGGCGGAATCTCTCTCGAAGCCTTGCAAGCGCAGATCGGAGAAGTTCTTTACAAGACTCAACTTGCCAATGCAGGAGATGTCTTCACCGCCCAGCGTTCACCTGGATTACTCGCCAAGCACTATGCGCCGCGAGCTGAACTCTGGCTATTCAGCGGCAAGAAAGAGCAAGCTTTAGAGAAAATGCGTCAAACCGCAGAGCAATGCTCTCAAAGCGGTCGGCAAGTGGGCGTGTTGGTGAGCGATGAGGATCGGGACTGGTTTTCTGACCTGCCGTTGGTGGTTTATTGTTTGGGCAGTGAACGATGGTTGGACGAGATGGCAAAGAACTTATACACCGCTTTACGACTTCTAGATCAACAAGGGATCGAATTGATCTTGGCGCGGGAGGTTGAAGCTTCGGGTTTGGGTTTGGCGATTCGCGATCGGTTGCGGCGGGCAGCCAGTCGGGTGATTGAATAAGAAAAGTGTCCACGCAAAAGTTGTAGGACAACTCAATGAGTTGTCCTACAAAGCAATGTTGCCAACAACTTTTGAGTGCACATATAAGAAAATTCCATCTTGCGAAGGAAGGGAGGGTTGGGTAAAATAAGGATATGCGGGCGTCGCCAAGTGGTAAGGCATCAGCCTTCCAAGCTGACATTCGCGGGTTCGAATCCCGTCGCCCGCTCTAAAGGATTTCTGCTTCAAAAAGCTCAGCCCTAGACACTTCGGCAGGCTTACTAACCAAGTAGGATCAACCGCTAGTGTGTGTACCAAATGGGCCCGTAGCTCAGCGGCAGAGCGGACGGCTCATAACCGTTTGGTCGCAGGTTCGAATCCTGCCGGGCCCACAGGGGATAACCTAATCAATCAGCTTCCGCAAGGCGGCGCCAAATTGCTCGATTTCTTTTACCGTGTTGTAATGCACCGGCCCAACCCGCACCATGCCGCCGTCTGCTTCGACACCCAAGCGCGTTGTCACTGCAAGGGCATAATAGTTACCATCCCAGACATAAATGCCTGACTTATCTAGCTCTTCGGCAACGCGCCGTGGGTGATAACCTTTGAGGCGAAAAGCAACCGTTGGCACCCGCTCGCCCAACCGCTGGATGTCGCGCAGACCGTAGAGGGTCACGCCGGGTGTTTCTTCAAGGGTTTCTAGCAAAGCCCGTGCTAACCCTTCCTCGTATTTGCGGATGGCGCTCATGGCTTTCTTTAGGCGTAAACGCCGCCCTTGGTAGGTTTTGGCAAGCTCAGGCTCAAAATCTGCGCCGTATTCCTCTCCCAATTCTTCGAGGTACTCAATTGCCCCTAAAACGCCGGCCATCCCTTCGTGATTCAAGGTGCCGGTCTCGAATTTGCCCGGCGGATTGGCTGGGGCAGGACGCACTTTGTAGGCGAATAAAGACTCTAGCAGTTCATACCGTCCGTACAAGGCACCTACGTGGGGTCCAAACCATTTATAAGCGGAGGATACCAAAAAATCACAGCCCAGGGCTTGGACATCGATTGGCCCATGCGGGGCATACTGCACGGCATCTACATAGACCAGTGCCCCAGCGCTCTTTGCCAAGGGGATAATCTCTGATACGGGATTAATCGTACCTAGGGCATTTGAAGCGTATCCGATGGCGAGCAAACGGGGCTGCCGTTCAAGGGCTTGACGGAGCTCATCGAGGTTTAGAGTGCCATCTTCGGGGTGAAAGTCCACCCAATCCACCATGCAGCCGCGTTCCTCGGCGATCAAGAGCCACGGGCTGATGTTGGCATCGTGGTCCAAGCGGGTGACCACAATGCGGTCGCCGGGATTTAGCCAGCGCGCCAACGAACGGCTTATGTGAAGAGTGAGCGTGGTCATGTTTGCGCCAAAGACGATCTCCTCGGCACGTTCGGCGTTGTAAAAATCAGCTACGGCTGCGTGCGCTTCGTAAAGCAGGGCATCTGATTGGCGGCTGGTGGTGAAGGCGCCTTCATGATTGGCGTTACATGTGGTCAGATAATCCACCATGCGTTTGAGGGAAGGTTGGCAGATTTGGGTACCGGCGGGATTGTCGAGGAAGATCGCCTTGCTTTTTTGCAGGGCAGGGAACTGAAGACGAACGAGAGGCGGGTCAAGCGGCATGGCGTACTCCAACTTGGAACGGAATCGTTTTTTGCAATTGCGCTTAAAAAGCAGATGCCTGGGTGAGGGGGGCACCCAGACATCTGCTTGACTATAGTTTACCAAAAAATCAAGATTAATCAAGGGTTTTTTGGAATTAATTAGATTAATATTTCTTAACCTTTCAATTCACTGAAAAAAACGCAAAATCTAAAGGCTAAAACGCGAAGGCGCAAAGAATCTTAGGGACATCCCTTTGCCTTTTCGATCCGCCAACTCCTGACCCCTTTTTTGCGGATTCAGCCTGCTCGAAAGGCACCCCTACTTCAAGCCCTCTCCGCAGGGTGCTGAGAAACTCACCACGCCGAAGGGATAAGGGCGCGAGGGAGTTTTCCCAAGACTAAGACAAGCCCGCGATTCCGACGAGGACCTACCATGACCTTCTGAAAAACCCTAACCATAGAACGTGTAGGATGGGTAGGTTAAGTGATTT
The DNA here is from genome assembly GCA_937928795.1 of uncultured Anaerolineales bacterium. Classification (GTDB taxonomy): domain Bacteria; phylum Chloroflexota; class Anaerolineae; order Anaerolineales; family UBA4823; genus NAK19. The sequence goes on along the minus strand of CALFWB010000091.1, from coordinate 16,929 downwards.
GGGAGTATACTCGGAGGGATGCAAGTGCCAACTTCCGTCCAACGCGCCAACTTTCGCCGTCTCTACGTTGATATCTTTTGGTTTGGCGTTCTGAGCGGCAGCACTTTGGCATTCCTCACCGTTTATATCGCCCGCTTGGGAGGCAATAGCCTGCAAGTCGGTCTGATCACCGCCATACCGGGTTTGGTCAATTTGTTCCTCTCCATGCCTTTTGGAGTTTGGTTACAGCAAAAGCCCTTGTTACCTGCCACGGTGAGCAGTCTGTTCTTTCATCGCCTGGGCTATCTGGCACTCGTGTTTCTTCCGTGGCTGTTCCCGCCCCGCAGCGAAATTTGGGCGATTATTGTCATTACACTGCTAATGTATATTCCGGGCACCCTGCAAGCGATTGCCCTTAACGCCTTATTTGCCGAGGTGGTTGCTCCCGAATGGCGGGCTGAGGTGGTGGGCAAACGCTTCGCCATCCAATCCTTTAGCATCTCAGCGGCTTCCTTGCTTTGCGGTCAACTGCTCGACCGGGTCGTTTTTCCCCTGAATTACCAATTGGTCTTCCTGATCGGGGCACTGGCGGCTTTGTTCAGCACCTATGCGGTTGCCCGGTTGGTGCTCGAATCCAGAAGCAATTCTCGTTCGCCGACAATGTTTCTTAAGGCAAATCTGCCTTCGATAGACACGCTCGCCCTTAAGGGAAGGCAGGACAAAACAGGTTCTTATCGCCCCATAGACTTGCCCTCAGCCTTTGCAGCCTTACGCAAGGAATGGCGCTTTGACCTTTTACGCACTCCTTTTGGCCCCTTTATGGGCGCCTACTTAGCTTTCTATACGGTGCAGTATATTCCTATTCCTCTCTTCCCTTTGGTGCAAGTCAACCTCTTGCAAATGAGCGATAGCCAAATCAGCTTGGCAAATGCTCTGTTTTACACCTCGCTTCTGTTTGGTTCTTTAGCGGCCGGCCGCATCGCCCAACAGAAAAGTCACCGCTGGATGTTGGTCAACAGCGGCGCATTTCTTTTTCTCTTCCCCCTCCTGTATGGGATCGCTCGAAGCGCCAGCGTGATCTACTTGAACAATATCATCGGCGGCGTGATTTGGGCGGGCTTGTACAATGCAACCACCAATCGGTTAATGGAGCGCGTCCCAGAGGATGATCGCCCAGCGCACATGGCTTTGCATAACCTGGTCATGAATCTCGGCATTTTGGGCGGCTCTTTGTTGGGTTCGACCCTTGGGGAGACAATGGGACTGCGCCCAGCTATGCTGCTGGCGGCTGCTCTGCGCATGATTGGATCGTATTTGTTATGGAAATATGGGTGAACGTTGTCTCTTGCCTTCCAAACGATCATTGTAACAGTTCAACCTGCCAAAAATCCGCAGACTAGGCAGGTTTCACAGAAAAATTGCGCGAGTCGACCCAATCAACAAACCGTGGATAAAAGACATCCGAAGCTGGTTGCGCTTCGGATGTCTTTTTTGCTAAGCAGTTGCCATTTCTTGCGGCGGCTGCGAGGGCTGTTCATCCGCCCGCCTGAGTTTGATCTCACCGTCAATGACGTCCACCACGATCAGGTCCCCTTTGTCGAACTCACCGGCTAATAGGGCATCGGATAGAACATCCTCCACTTTTTGCTGGATCACGCGCCGCAAGGGTCGGGCGCCCATATCGGGATCATAACCCAATGTGGCGAGCAATTCCCGCGCCGCTGGCGTTGCGTTCAAAGCGATGTTGTGTTCTTCAAGGCGCCGAGCAACCTTGTTCAACTCGATATCGACGATCTTCTGGATATCCTCTTTGCTGAGCGAACGGAAGACAATGACCGAGTCGACGCGATTGATAAATTCCGGCCGGAAGACTCGCCGTAAGGCATCCATGAGTTTTTTGCGCATCTCCTCGTAGGCGAGCTTTTCTTCTAACTGTTCGTCCCGTTTCAGGTTAAAGCCAATGCTCGTTTGACGCTTGATCATATCGGCGCCAACGTTGGAGGTCATAATAATGATCGTATTGCGAAAATCCACCTTATGCCCTTTGGCATCCGATAGGTGCCCTTCTTCCATGATTTGCAGCAACATGTTGTGTGCCTCAGGATGGGCTTTCTCAATCTCGTCAAATACGACAATGGAGTAGGGGCGGCGGCGGATAGCTTCGGTCAGTTGCCCGGCTTCTTCATAGCCGACATAACCCGGCGGCGCCCCGACCAAGCGGCTGACCGTATGGCGTTCCATGAACTCGGACATATCGAGCTGCACCAAGGCATCCTCACTGCCAAACATGAAGCGGGCGAGGGCTTTGGTCAGTTCGGTCTTGCCGACGCCAGTGGGTCCCAAGAAAATGAACGAGCCGATGGGGCGACGCGGGTCTTTCAAGCCAGCCCGTGCTCGCCGCACCGCCTTTGAGATGGCATCGATGGCTTCCTGCTGGCCGATAATATGTTGGCTCAGTTCCTCTTCCATGCGCAACAGGCGTTGCGATTCGGTTTCCGCCATCTGCATGACCGGGACGCCAGTCCACATCGAAACCACTTCGGCGATATCCTCAGCGGAGACCACCGGACTATTGGAGCGGTCCCAGCCACTGCGCAGACGTTCCAACTGCCGCTCCAGAGCTTCTTGGCGTTCTAACAACTCTTGGGCATCGTCAAACCGATTGTCCTCGAGGGCTAATTCACGATTGTGACGAATCTGGCGCAGTTGCTCCATCAATTCTTTGGCTGTTTTGGCGGCTGGGCTTTTATACATGCGCACCCGCGAAGAAGATTCATCAATTAGGTCAATGGCTTTATCCGGCAAGAATCGCTCGGTGACATAACGGGCAGAGAGACGCACGGCTGCATCCAAAGCCTCGTCAGAGATGTTCAGACGATGATGCTCTTCGTAAGCGGGACGGACGCCGCGCAGAATTTCTAAGGCTTGTTCAATGGTTGGTTCTTCCACTTGAATGGGTTGGAAACGCCGTTCGAGGGCGGCATCGCTCTCGATATATTTGCGGTACTCATCTAAGGTCGTTGCCCCGATAACTTGCAATTCACCGCGCGAGAGAGCCGGTTTGAGGATATTCGCTGCATCAACCGAAGACCCAGCGGCTCCGGCTCCAACCAACATGTGGACCTCGTCAATGAAAAGGATTGCCCCAGAAGATTTCAATTCATCAATCACCCGTTTCAGGCGTTCTTCAAACTGCCCGCGGTACATTGTCCCTGCCACAAGTGATCCGACATCCAACTGCAAGACACGTTTGTTCAGCAATGGGGCCGGCACGTCACCTTCGACAATGCGCTGAGCCAACCCTTCGACAATGGCTGTTTTGCCCACACCGGGTTCACCGATCAAAGCAGGGTTATTTTTCGTGCGACGCGCCAAAACCTGGATCACCCGCTCGATTTCCATTTGCCGTCCGATGACCGGGTCGAGTTTTCCCTCCTCGGCAAGGGCGGTCAGATCGGTGGCAAGCTGATCCACCAAGGGCGTCTTGGACTTTTGCTGCGCTTCCTGTTTCGCCGGGCGTTGCTGTTCTCCGACAGAGGCAGCCCGCCGAGTCGTGGTCGATTCTTGTAGGATACGATGGGTCTGACGGCGGATTTGCTCAGAGGTGATGCCCAGTTTACGCAGAACATCCATGGCAACCCCTTCTCCGTGCCGCACCAAGCCCAACAACAGGTGTTCAGTGCCGATGTAATGATGGCCCATGCGGCGGGCTTCTTCGACAGCTTGTTCGAGGACTTGTTGGGTGCCCGGGGAGAGGTCGAGCTTACCGCCGCGATATTGCCCGATCCCAACCAAACGCTCAATCATCTCTTGTACGCGCTGGGGTTCCAAGCCCAGTTCGCGCAGCACTCGACCGGCAACGCCGCCATCCTCTTCGATTAACCCGAGCAAAAGATGCTCGGTACCAATATAATTATGGCGCATGCGTTCGGCTTCTTGATGCGCCAGGCTCAACACGCGCCGAGCGCGTTGGGTGAAACGCTCCATCCCAGCCACGGCTCAACCTCCTACTTTCTTAGCAACCATTTTGTGTTTTACCATTTTCATCTCATTTCGATGTCCGATTTCGAGTCATTTTATCCAATATGGATTTTACCAAAGTTTCGACACCTTAGGGAGTTTCTTTGTCATCAGAATCGTAAGGTTTAATAAAACTCTTAGATAGGCTTATCTTTCAAAAACCCCCGCACAGCAAAAAGGTTGTGCGGGGGTGTAGGTGATTTACAATCTGCCTACGAAGAGGATGATTGAAGTCTAAGGATTATCTTCCGCTTGAGCCTCCTCTGACTCGTTTTGACTTGTGCTGGCGGACGCTTCTACTGTAGAATCCTCCATGTCGGATTCGACTGTCGCTGGCTGTTCCTCTTCAACGATCTCATGCACTTCCTCTGCCAATGCCATCTTCCAATCCAAATCGGCATAAGCGGCCGAATCCACTTTGCGCAAGCTCAACCCAATCCGCCGTCGTTCGGCATCGATTTTGATGATGCGGAGGGTCAGCACTTCTCCTTCTTTGACCACCTCTTTGGGATGGTTGATATGTTGCTCGCTTAGTTCAGAGAGGTGAATCAAGCCCTCTAAATCCTCGCCGATGCGCGCAAAGGCGCCAAACTTGGTCAGGTGAGTGATCTTTCCTTCCACCAATTGACCTTCTTTCAGGTGGGCAACTTTCTTGATCCACGGGTCTTCTTGAAGCTGACGGATGGATAAACCGATCCGTTTGCGTTCTCGGTCAATGCTGATCACTTTGACTTGAACTTCTTGCCCTACCTTTAGAACTTCATTGGGATGTTTGATGCGTTCCCACGAAACTTCCGAAAGATGAACCAATCCATCTGCGCCTTCGATGTTGACAAAGGCGCCAAAATCCGCCACACTGGTCACTCGGCCGCGGCGGACATCACCTTCTTTTAGTTCCTCTAAGAGGCGATCTTTTAGGCTTTCGCGGGTTTCCTGAATCGCTAGGCGTTCGGACAAAATCAGCCGTCGCCGTTCTTGATCGACTTCAATGACCCGCACTTGAATCGGTTCGCCGATCATCTTTTCCCATTGCGGTGCGCCCCCTTTCTCTTCGAGCATGGCCCGCCGCACGGCGCTGATTTGGGAAGCTGGCACGAAGCCGCGCAGACGACCAATTGGAACTAAAAGACCACCCTTGTTATACCCGACCACTTTGCTTTGAATGACTTCTCCAGAGGCGAGGTGCTCGTTGACGTTTTTCCAATCCTGCTGTTCTGCCGCGCGCGTATAGGATAGGACAACGTTGCCGTTATCGTCTTCAGGATTGATGACATAAACTGGGATCTCCATCCCGGGTTGGAAGGCTGCTCGCTCTTCGACAGGGATGTTTTCTAGCTCGCGGCCGCTAATGATCCCCTCTGATTTCGTGCCAATGCTGACCAAGATTTCATTCTCCTTGACAGCCGCAATCACCCCTTGGCGAACTTCTCCCGCCTTTGGAAAGTCCAAACCCAATCCTTCCTTGCCTAAGAGGCTTTCCATGGAGTTTTGTTCGGTATGATTGAGTTCGTTTGGGATGGATTTTTCCACCTTGTTCGGGTCGGATGGCTCAACCCCCAAGCCATGGGTAGGGTCGTGTATTTCCATAAAAACGCGTGCTCCAAATCATGATTAAGATTATGACGAATTATAAAGCCGATGAGAAAACTTGACAACCTTTGTGATAAGATTAAGTGCGCAATGAAAAGAGATTTTTGAGGTAATATCGAATGCCTGCTATTTATCCGTTTACTGCAATTGTCGGTCAAGAGCGTATGAAACGCGCCCTCATCTTGAACGCGGTGGACGCCCGCATTGGCGGTGTGCTGATTCGCGGAGAGCGAGGAACCGCTAAATCAACGGCAGCCCGAGCCTTGGCAGCTTTGCTGCCCAAAGTCGCCGTGGTTAAGGATTGCCGCTTTGGGTGCGATCCCGACCGCCCGACCACGTGGTGTACCGAATGCCGCGAGCGGGTCGATCGGGGTGAGTCTTTACCTGTCGAGTTGCGCGCAACTGCATTTGTTAACCTGCCGGTTTCGGCAACCGAAGACCGCGTGGTTGGCACACTGGACATCGAACGCGCCATCCAAAAAGGAGAACGGCACTTTGAGCCGGGTGTATTGGCGGCTGCCAATCGCGGTTTGCTTTATATTGATGAAGTGAATCTGCTTGATGACCACGTGGTCGATGTATTGTTGGATTCAGCCGCCATGGGAATGAATATTGTCGAGCGGGAAGGGATTTCCTTTACCCATCCCGCCCGCTTTATCCTGGTCGGCACGATGAATCCCGAAGAAGGCGATCTGCGCCCGCAGTTGCTCGACCGCTTCGCCCTTTCGGTGGAAATTCACGGCATCCGCGATCCGCGCCAGAGGGTGCTGATCATGGAACGCAATTTGGAATTTGAGTCCGACCCTGAAGCCTTTCGTCAAAAATGGATGCCGAAAGAGAGGGAGCTTTCACAGCAAATAGAACAGGCACGTCTGTTAGTAGATCAGGTGACCTACACCCAACGCGATTTGCTTGCCATTGCGGCCCTTTCGGCATCGCTCAACGTAGATGGGCACCGCAGTGATTTGGTGATCCTAAAAACAGCAAGGGCTCATGCCGCTTTTGAAGGGCGGAAACACATCACCGACCGCGATATCGCCTTGGCAGCCGAGCTGGCTTTGCCGCACCGCATTCGCCATGGCCCTTTCCATCAGACAGATATCAGTATGGAGGAATTACAAGAGCGCATTGAGCAGCTTCATGGAGAAGGCGAACTGAGCGGCGAACCCCAGGGCGAAGCCGAAGAGGAGGAATTTGCCGAAGACCAAAAAAAAAAGCCGTGAGCGCGGAGATCGTTGAAGAAGAGAGCGAACGCCGCGCCACTCAACCGACCCGTCAAAACGTTTTCGACACTGGGCGCGCCAATTGGTGGGAAAATGGCGAACGGGTTAAAATCGGTTCGACCTTTACGCCGCGCAAAATTGATAACCCTCTCGATCGCCTAACCCGTAAGCTAGGCGGGCGACGTTCGCGCACCATTACTGACCGCAAGCGAGGGCGCTATATTCAAGCCCGGCCTTCTCCAGGCAAAGCCGAGGACCTTGCCTTTGATGCCACCCTGCGGGCTGCCGCACCTTTCCAAAAACAACGCAGCGAACAACGTCAAAAGGTCGCTTTTGCCATCCGCTCCAGCGATTTTCAGCGCAAAATCCGCGTCAAAAAAGCCGCCAATTTGGTCTTGTTTGTGGTTGATGCCTCGTGGTCGATGGCGGTTGCCGAGCGAATGAGCGCCACCAAAGGCGCCATACTCTCCTTGCTCACCGATGCGTATCAACGGCGCGATCGGGTTGGGCTGGTTGTCTTTCAAAAGGACCGCGCCACCTTGGTGCTTCCCCCGACCAATTCGGTACAGCTTGCCCAACGTGCCTTAGCAGACATCCCAGTAGGCGGCAAGACACCCCTTTCTGCCGGATTGTTGTTAGCCCATGAAGTCATCAAGCGTGAGAAGCTCTCCCATCCTGATGTGATGCCGCTGATCATCTTGCTGACCGACGGAGCCGGCAACGTTTCGATGGGCACTTTACCACCCCAAGAGGAAGCCCATCTGATCGCCGATCAGATCGCCGAAGATAAAATTCGCTGCGTGGTGATCAACATGGAACATGCTGCCTTCGACCAGGGCTTGGCACAAGCCTTGGCCGATCACCTGCGTTCGCCGTGTTATACCCTCAGTGAATTGAAAGCTGAGACCCTCTACCAGCGCGTGCGTCAGGAAATGGTCAATGTTTGAGTTTTTGTTTGCTTAAGGTAAAACCCGAATATCTTCGTTTAGGAGTCCGCAATGAGAAAATTTTCCCCGCGCCTCAACAAAATCCCCGAATCGGCGATTAGCGAGATGAACAACCTTGCCCATCTCTACAAGGCGATCAACCTAGCTTCGGGCTATCCCGATTTCAATCCGCCGCAAGCCTTGATCGAGGCAGCCGTGGATGCCTTGCGCAAAGGACATAACCAGTACGCGGATACGGCAGGGAAGCGCAGTTTACGAAATGCCATCGCCCGCAAATTCTCGCGCTTTAGCGGCTTAGAGGTCAACGGCGAGGATCATGTCACCGTCACGGTGGGCGGCACCGAAGCGATGTTCCTTGTCTTGGCTGCCCTGTGTGAACCGGGCGATCGGGTGTTAATCTTCTCACCTTTCTATGAAAATTATGCTGTTGGCTTACACTTGCTCGACGCTCAACCGGTCTATGTCCATTTGCGTCCGCCAGATTTTCAGATCGACCGCGAGGCGCTCCGACAGGAGTTTAAGCAAGGTGCAAAGGCAATCATCGTCTGCAACCCTGCCAATCCAAGCGGCAAAGTGTTTACCGAGGAGGAATTGCGTTTCATCGGCAGCTTAGCCCAGGAATTTGATGCCTACGTGATCACCGATGAAGTGTATGAGCACATCATCTTCCCGCCTCATCGCCATGTTTACGCGGCCGCTTTACCGGGCTTGTTCGAACGCACCATCACCTGTGGCTCACTTTCTAAGACCTACGCCATCACCGGTTGGCGTTTGGGTACAGTCATCGCCAGCGAGGAGATCACTGAGCAAATTCGTCTGCTCCACGACTATATCACCCTAGGTGCACCGGCGCCCTTACAAACCGCCGCAATCTCTGCTCTCGATTTCCCAGACGAGTACTACGCCGAGATCGCCCGCCAATATACCGAGATGCGCGACATCTTTCTAGACTATCTAGCGAAAAGCGGCTTTGGATATATCCCGCCCCAGGGCACCTATTTCGTCCTAGCAGACATCACACCGTTTGGCTTTGAGGACGATCGGCAGTTCTGCTATTGGATGACCAGAGAAGTTGGCGTGTCAGCCGTGCCGGGTTCGAGCTTCTTTGCTGAACCCGTGCATCATTTGGTGCGCTTCAACTTCGCCAAACGCCCTGAGACACTGCACGAAGCCGGTCAACGCCTGTTGGAGATCCAAAAGCTACGGTAGATTCTTCAGTCAAGCGGCGGAGCGGAGGTGGATGAAGGCGCCCAAGGCTAGGATTTTCTCTCTTTGGCGGATCGTTAGGGCGATGCTACTTCTTTTTTGTGCCATCCCCCTTTGGATGGCTTGTAGCTCCCTTCCCAGTCCCCTCCCCGCGGCTGGCGAGGAATTACCCACCTTCCCTACTCCGCAGCCCACGCCCACGCTTCTGCCAACGATGCAACCAATGCCGACTTCGACGGCGACTGTCCCTCCCCATAGCCCAGAAAGCCCACCGCCTCTTTATGTACTAGAAGCAGAATTTGATTACAGCCGTCATTTCCTCCAAGCAAAACAAAGGATTACCCTGCTCAACCCCACCGAAAAGCCGTTGGAAGACCTTCTTTTCGTGGTCGAGCCGAATCGTTATCCGGGTACCTTTATCCTAAAGAGCCTCTCGATTGCCGATCAGGAGTTGAAGGACAAGGCAGAATGGGTCCAGATCAATCAAATGCGCTTGCCCTTATCCAACGCTTGGCAGCCCATGCAAACGCTGGAGGTGCAGTTGGAGTATGAGTTGAACCTGCCTTCGCCCCAACCAAACCCAGCCACCCGTCCGGTGCCCTTTGGCTGGACACCCCTCCAAACCAACCTTGTCGATTGGTATCCTTTCATCCCACCTTATCGGGAAGGGATCGGTTGGTTAGCGCATCGCCCCGGTTATTTCGGTGAGCATTTGGTCGCAGAGGTAGCCGATTACGAGGTGTCCATCCGCATCCGCGATGCCCTAACGGTGCGCACAACCGCTTCTCCAAACCCAACGGGTGAGCCCACAGCCGGGCTGCTCACCCTCGCAGCTAGTGCGCCGGCGGAAGAGCGCGATGGCGTCTTCTATTTCTCCTTCTCGAAAGGGCGCTCGTTCGCTTGGTCAGTCAGTCCCCATTATACAGTGAGCTCAGCGCAAGTTGGCGAGGTTACGATTTATGGCTATGCCTTTGCAGCCCATCGGGCCGCAGGCGAAGCCGCCTTGAACACCACTGCCCAAGCGGTGGAATTATACACCCGTTTGTTTGGCGCTTACCCTCATCCCACTCTAAGCGTTGTCGAAGCGGACTTTCTGGACGGCATGGAATACGATGGCTTGGTCTTCCTGAGCAAAGGCTTTTATAATCTGTATCAGGGTTCCCCAACGGAATATTTAGTGGCGATTGCTGCACACGAGGCAGCGCATCAATGGTGGTATGGGCTGGTGGGCAACGATCAAGCCCTTGAACCGTGGCTGGATGAGGCTCTTTGCACCTATAGCGAGAGACTCTACTACGAGCACAATGCGCCCGAGGCTTTGCCCTGGTGGTGGACCTATCGCATTGACTTTTACCAACCCAGCGGCTGGATCAACGGCAGCATCTATGATTACACTGCTTTCCCCAATGCCTATGAAGCTTATCGCAACGCAGTTTATCTCAATGGGGCAAAATTCTTGGAGGAAACCCGTCAAACAATAGGCGATGAAGCTTTCTTCAGCTTCTTGCGCAGTTATGCCGAAAGCAATCGCCATCAGATCGCTACGGGGCAGGGTTTCTTCGATTTACTTCGCAGCGTTAGCTCTCAAGACCTCGAGCCGCTGGTGGCGAAGTTTTTTCGCTAACCTAACGGCAGCTCTGGATAGAAGAAGAAGTGGGGCAGGTCTTTGGCTCGACACGCAAATTGGAGATTTGCACTACCTGTTCCGCGCATCGGCACGGTTCAAAAGTCTTATTCTGACCTAAGGTTAGCCAATGAAGAAGACGAGCAGGTTCGCCCAGCCATCCTCTGCGGGCCTTCGACGCCGAATATTTCTTGATACAATTCCATCCCATAGCTTGTCTCCATGGGTTCGGCTTCCTCAATCTTGAAGGTGCGTGTTCCATCCGATAACCTCTCGTTGCACAGGGAAATGACCTTTTCCATTTCGTAACAGCGATGAGCGAACTACTAGAGATGGGTGACATAGAACACCCCTGCGGTTAGCAGAAGAGTTCGCTTTTTTCCCTCTTAAACACTTCCTCAATTCAGATATTAGTGGTAAAAATAAAGTGTATGGGGTTAAGCGTGATGGAGGAGGACCGATGGCTTTACCACTTCCAGAAGAAACTTTGCTGGAAATGTATTGGACGATGCTGCTATCGCGTCGCTTGGATGAGCGGGCGTGGGCATTGCATCGTCAAGGCAAGATCGCTTTTCACATCTCGGCGATCGGGCACGAAGCGGCGCAAGTCGGAGCTGCTTATGCCATCCGGCGCGGCTATGATTGGGTTGCGCCTTATTATCGCGATCTGACTTTGATGTTGGCGCTGGGCTATACTCCGCGTGAATTTATGCTGAATTTGATGGGTAAAAAGGGCGACCCCAGCTCGGGTGGACGGCAGATGCCCAGCCATTGGAGTCTCAAGCGGGCGAATGTGATCAGCCACTCAGCCCCAGTCGCTACGCAGACTTCGCACGCAGCCGGCATCGGATTGGCGATCAAGCTGCGTGGCGAGGACAAAGTGGTCATTACCTCGGTTGGAGAAGGTTCAACTTCGCAAGGGGAATGGTATGAGGGAGTGAATTGGGCAGCCGTGCATAAACTGCCGGTCGTCTTTATCATCGTTAACAATCTCTATGCGATCTCGGTGCGCCAAGAGCTACAAATGGCGGTCGCCAACGCTGCCGATAAAGCCCTTGGGCTGGGATTGCCGGGCGTCTCGGTGGATGGGATGGATTTCCTAACCATGTATCAGGTCATGAAAGAAGCCGTTGACCGCGCTCGGAGCGGCGACGGTCCTACCATTGTTGAAGCCAGAGTGTACCGTATTACCCCCCACTCCTCAGATGACGACGACCGATCCTATCGTAGCCGCGAGGAAGTGGAGCAGTTTAAGCAACGCGACCCACTCTTGATCGCCCGCAGGACGCTTGAGGGCGAGGGCGTCCTTACGCCGCAAAAGCACGAAGCGCTCGAGCAGCGCGCTAAAGAACTGGTTGACGAGGCAGTGCGCTTCGGGGAAAGTGCCCCCTATCCTGACCCCGAAGAAGCCGCCTACCCGGTTTATGCGGAGGATGTTCAGAATGCCTGAGGCGACTCTTATTGAAGCCATTCGCCAAGCGATGGATGAGGAACTCGCTCGCGATGAGCGGGTGTTCATTGTTGGTGAGGATGTGGGCAAACGCGGCGGCGTCTTCCGTGCTACCCAAGGGCTTTACGAAAAGTACGGACCGCAGCGGGTGATCGACGCGCCGCTTGCTGAGCTATCGATTGTAGGTGTGGGCATCGGCGCCGCCCTCTATGGGATGCGTCCGATTTGCGAAATCCAGTTTGCCGACTTTATCCACCCGGCCTTTAATCAAATTGTCAATGAAGCCGCCAAGATGTGCTACCGCTCGAATGGCGAATGGACGGTGCCCCTAGTCATTCGCGCCCCTTATGGCGGTGGTATTGGCGGCGGTCTCTATCATTCTCAGAGTGTTGAGGCGTTTTTTACGCATGTGCCGGGGTTGAAAGTTGTCATTCCTTCTAATCCGGCCGATGCCAAGGGGTTATTAAAGGCTGCCGTGCGCGATCCCAATCCCGTGCTGTACTTTGAACCCAAAAAAGGCTACCGCTTGATCAAAGGTGAAATCCCTGCTGGAGAATATCTTGTGCCACTGGGAAAAGCCAACGTGAGTCGCCCCGGCCGCGATCTTACCCTGATCACCTATGGGATGACTCACTATTACGCCCTTAAGGCTGCCCAGATCGTCGCTACGGAAGGGATTGAGACGGAAATCATCGACCTGCGCACCTTGTTACCTATCGACAAGGAAACCCTTTTGCAATCGGTCAAGAAGACTGGAAAAGTTCTCATCGCCCACGAGGATAATCTGACCGGCGGCTATGGAGCAGAGATCGCTGCCATTCTTGCCGATCAAGCCTTCACCGATTTGGACGCGCCGATCAAACGGTTAGCAGGTCCAGATGTCCCGGCGGTTCCGTTTAGCCATCCCATGCAAGATTGGTTTATGCCCAACGCAGAAAAGATTGCTGCGGCGATCCGCCAGCTTGCTGCATTTTGATTCAGAGGAGAGTGAAATGGCAACCCAAGTCATTATGCCCCAGTTGGGCGAATCGGTCGTCGAAGGAACCGTGACCAAATGGCTCAAACAAAAAGGGGATCCGGTTCAGGAGATGGAAGCCCTTTTAGAGGTTAATACCGACAAGGTTGACACGGAAATCCCCAGCCCCGCCAGCGGGGTGTTACTCGAAATTCTCATTCCCGAAGGGACAACCGTGCAAGCCGGCACTGTGATCGCCTGGATCGGGGAACCCGGCGAGGCAATCCCCCTAGAAGAGATACCTGCCCCACGCCAAAGGGATGCCCAGACTGAAGTCACTGCGGCTTTGACCTCAACCCAAACCGCTGCAACCAAGCCCCCTTCGCAAGAGGCGGATTTGGGCTTTATCTCTCCGGTCGTTGCCCGTATGGCACAGGAACATCAGATTGACCTAACGCAGGTCAGGGGCAGCGGGCAAGGCGGGCGCATCACCAAAAAAGATGTCTTAGCGTACTTAGAAGAACGTCAGAAAGAACTTGCACTGCCGGAGACCCGACCGATTTGGGAAACGCCAGCCGATGGCGATCTCTTCCGCCCAACAGAGTTGGTCTTTGGGCAAGCGTCGACCGCAACGCCGCCCCCGCCAACCCCTATCGGCGAGCAGTTGATCCCCTTGACTGCCATTCGCAAAGCGATCGCCGAGCACATGATTACCAGCAAACGCACTGCCGCCCATGTGACGACTGTGATGGAAGCCGATCTCAGCCGCGTGGTTGCCCATCGCCAAGCTCATCAAGCCGAGTTTGCCCAACAAGGAGCAAAACTGACCTATACAGCCTACTTCGCCGCAGCGGCTATCGCTGCCCTGAAAGCCTATCCGATCGTTAATTCCTCGTTTACCGCTGAAGGAATTCGCATTCACCCTCACATCAATCTGGGGATTGCGGTCTCTTTGGGGGAGGAAGGCTTGATTGTCCCGGTCATCAAAAATGCCGATAGCCTCTCTTTGCTCGGTTTGGCGCGGGCGATCCAAGACCTTGCTCAGCGGGCTCGCAACCGCCAATTAAGTCCCGATGCCGTTAGGGGCGGCACGTTTACCATCACCAATCACGGCGTGAGCGGTTCGCTCTTTGCCACCCCGATCATCAACCAACCTCAATGTGCCATTTTGGGCGTGGGGGCTATCCAAAAACGCGTTGTGGTCATCGAGGATGAATTTGGCAACGACTCCCTTGCCATTCGTCCGATGGTCTATCTTTCCTTGACCTTCGATCATCGCATCTTGGACGGAGCTTCTGCCGATGCTTTTCTGGGAGAGGTGGTTGCGGAATTGGAGAAGTTCTAAACCCTATATCGCATGTGAGTTGTTTCCCTTGATTTATAATACAAGTATGATCGAACTGAACATCCCTGGACGGGGTTCATTGCGCCTTGAGCATTTAGTTTGCGACTTGAACGGCACTTTGGCAATTGATGGTCATCTCCTAGAGGGCATCTCGCGCATCCTTAAAAATCTGAGCGACCGGCTCACCATTCACGTCATCACAGCCAACACACGGAAAAATGTTGAGACCATCGAATTCCAGTTAGGCTTAAGGGTCGAGCTCATCCCGCGTGGCGGTGAGACAGAACAGAAAGCAGCCTATGTGCGTCAGTTGGGTGCTGAAACGGTCATTGCGATCGGACAAGGGGCAAATGACGCTGCCATGCTGAAGGAAGCAGCCATCGGCATTTGTGTGCTATCCCAAGAAGGTACCAGCATCTTAGCCCTACAAGCTGCCGATCTTTTGGTGCCAGATATTTATCAGGCATTTGAACTGATCGAGAAACCCCTGCGCTTGGTGGCTAGTTTGCGCCAATGAGTCAATTCACCAGCGAACAGATTCCCGATGACCCAAAGAACATGCCGCCGGCGCGCCGGCGGCGTTCCCGCCGCCTGCTCGCTCCTTTGGGTGTGGACGAACGCGCAGACTTTCTTGACCAGTTTGCCCACCGTGCCTCACCTTCCTTTGACTTTTTTCTTTTCTCTCTTTTAGCTGGCGTCGTCATCGGTTTAGGGCTGTTGGCTAATGCGCCAGCCGTAGTGGTGTTAGGCTGCGTGATGGCGCCGATCCTAGCTCCCACGGTGGGGATGGCATTGGGGACAATCGTGGGTTCTTTGCGCTTTTTCCTGCGCAACCTGGGTGGAACACTGGTTGGAGCGATCTTGACCCTCGTTGGCGGACTGATGGGTGGGGTGCTGGCGCGCCTGTTGATGTTCGTTGGTCTGGAAGTGCGTTTCGACCAAGCGTTGCAGTCAACGCTGTTTACGTTGCCCAATTTTCTGGTCATCTTGGCGGCGATGACTTTACTCAGCGCCACCATGACTCACGCAGAGCGTCCGGCTCACTTGCCCAGCGTTGGCTTAGCTTATTTGCTTTTTCCGCCCTTGGCGGCGGCCGGTTTTGCTTTGGCAGCCGGCAGAGGGGATATCTTTGCGGATGGTTTGGCGGTTTTTGTGGTTCATCTTTTTTTTGCCGTGCTAGTCGGCTCACTCACCTTAGCGGCGCTCGGTTTTCGTCCTCCATCCCCCTTTGGCTATACTCTTGGCGGGGCGGTTGCTCTTTTGACCCTTGTTCTGATTGTCGGTTTCGGCAGTGCTGGCTTAGCTGCCCGTAACTATCTCGGTTTTCCTACCCCAACGCTGACCTTAACCCCCACGCTCACCCCAACCCTCACCCTCACGCCCACTCTACCACCCCCTACCGCCACGCCCACCCTTACCCTGACGCCTACCCGAACCCCCACCAAACCGCCCACACCGACAGCGACGCCAACGCCCCTCTTTGCTGTGGTGCGAGCTGCCAACAGCGAAGGCGTCTTGCTGCGCGACCAACCCGGCGGGGCAATTGTCGGCAGTTTGCTCAATGGCGCGCTGGTTGCCATCATTGGCGATATCCAAGAACACCAAGGAGCGCCGTGGGTGCCGGTGCTGTTGCCGAATGGCAAAACAGGCTGGATTCGTTGGAGTTACCTCGCTACGGCAACCCCGCTTCCTACTGCGACAGTACCATAAGGGCTATGAAGGACGCATCGGTGTCTCTTCCTCTCATCCCTCGCTTGATCCGCAAACTTTCTAGCTTTGCATGGATTGCCCGCTTCTTGGCGCGCAGTTTGCCAACCCTAGACCGCTGGATGTTTCAAGTGAGCCACGGCAAGCGAACCCTAACCAGCCTACTAGCAGACCTACCAGTGGTGATGGTGACGACGGTTGGCGCTAAATCTGGACGGCTGCGCTCTACGCCCCTCTTGCCGATCGTTGATGCGGAATATCCGCGGCAATTTGCCCTGATTGCGACCAACTTCGGTCAGGAACGCTACCCCAGTTGGTATTTCAACCTCAAGAAGAACCCCCACGCAGAATGTACGATCAACGGCAAACGTAGGACGTACCTTGCTCGCGAGGCAGAGGGTGAAGAATATGAACGCTATTGGCGGCTTGCCGAACAGACCTTCTTCGGTTATCGCTTGTATCGCCAGCGCATCCGCACGCGTCCCATTCCCATTCTGATTCTGGAACCGTCAGAGGAAACAAATTAAACTACGTGAATTCGGATAGGTCATTTTGACGAGCGCAGCGAGGGATTTTCACCTGTCATTTCGACCAGCGTAGCGATAGGGCTTTTCAAAATTCTTATTTTTGAATTTGGTTTTGTCATTTCGACGAGCGGAGCGAGGAGAAATCTTGTAAAGACTTCTCGCTTCGCTCGAAGTGACACACGCAGGTACGTCGCTTGAAGGGGGCCACGCAAAAGTTGTAGGACAACTCAATGAGTTGTCCTACAAAGCAATGTTGCCAACAACTTTTGAGTGCACACGCTTGAAGTGACACGTTGCTCGCTTCACTCGAAAGCGGAGCTTGCTGTTCCGAAAAGAGCCTCACATTAAATTTTTGA
>CALFWB010000090.1 GCA_937928795.1 uncultured Anaerolineales bacterium | reverse complement strand
GCTGGTACAAAGTCCAATTCCTCGCTGCAACGCCCGATGAAGCTCCGCCTTTGCCAAAAGAGCCACCCGAAAACGCTATTTTAGTAGAGTTGATTGAACCCAAAGAGAGGCTGGCGCAAATCAGAAAAGAATTAGAACTTTACCCTGCTCGAGCATTTGTCCTTCATGCTGAGAGAGCATGCGTATTTGACACGCAAAACCGCATTGAGGAACGAGACGAAGAACTCCAGTGGTGTCTCAGCCATTGGAGTGAAGCGAATTTGCTCCATTTGTTTGCCCTTCAACGCTGGCTTAGTTTGCGCGACTCAAATACGCGCCACGCTTTCCTAATGCTCATGTTCCGCATTGAGAGTCTGAAGAAATTGAAAGACTATCAGAAAGAGTTTATCCAAGAGTACCTTGCCCTTATTCGAGACGTGAAAACCATTCAACCAGAGAGTGCTTGGCTAGTCTTAAGGACTGCAGAAAACCCAGAGGTGGTTCACAGAGCCTTAGAGACGCTTGTACAAAGCCAAGACCCTAAAATTGTGGAATATATTTGGAGTGAGGTTCAGAAGGGTTGTTTGTCTGAGGCAAAGGCCGGTCAAATCTTATCAAATCAAGCGGAATTTGCCGTACAGGAATTGTTGAAACGAGAAGATACCCCTTTGCGATCTCGCTTGCTGCTCGAATTAAGCCGCACGTATCCCCTTCCAGACAATTTTGTCTGGGTTGGGTACTGGGTGCATACCGATGCAGGTTGGGGAAAGATTATTGAAATCCAGCAAGCTGTATATCAGGATGTGTTCTCTCCGAGCAAGGAAAGTCCACAACTTTTAGTAAATCTTCGGGAAAACGAGCTGAAAATCCAAATAGATCTTTCCTCAAGGTCTATTTGGATAAGGGGCAGCAAAGGCGCCTATCTTTGTAGGTGTGGACAATTTATCGCTCTAGGCGGCCGAGAATATCAACAAGTTTGGGAGAATCATAAAAGGACGTGCTCTAACCCTAGTAATCTAGTTCCAATCAAATTCCCTTACTCAATGATCCGCTCACCAAAATACTCTGCAACTTGCCCTCGGGATATCTATGCTCCCTTTGAAGGAGGCTAAGTATATGCCACTTCATCCAATAAAAACCACCCAAAACCTTCGAGAAAAATACATTCGCTATCTAAAAACCATAAAGCCGTTTCAAGATGAGCGTCTGCGCCAGGAATTTGCCCACGCCCTGGAAGAAGAAAATCTGCTGCTCAAAGGTCCATATATTGAAATCACACCGCCTTTCGCAACCGGTAAGAGCCTGAAGGAATTGGTCGCGGAGGGCGTCTTATCGCCGCTTTTTGAACAGTTGTGTCATAAAGATGGGCTGCAATGGGAACGTCCGCTCTACAAACATCAGGAAGCCGCCATTCGCAAGATGGTCACCCACCGGCGCAACGTCATCGTGACCACCGGTACAGGCAGCGGCAAGACGGAATCCTTCCTTATTCCCATCTTGAACACTCTGCTGCGCGAAGCAGAAGCAGGGACGCTCTCTCAGCCGGGTGTGCGTGCGTTGATTCTCTACCCCATGAATGCGCTGGCAAACGACCAGATGGAGCGTCTGCGTTCCATCCTTGCCCAATATGATGGCGTCAAATTTGGGCGTTATATCGGCGAGACCAAAGAGAAAGATGAAGAAGCGCTCGAAGAATATAAAAAAATCCATCATCACCAACCACTGAAAAACGAACTCATCAGCCGTCAGCAAATGCAAAAAGAACCGCCTCATATCTTGCTCACCAACTATGCCATGCTGGAATATCTCCTGCTTCGCCCAGATGATTCGCCGCTCTTCGATGGCGAGACCGGGAAACACTGGCGTTTCATTGCGCTGGACGAAGCCCATGTGTACGATGGCGCGCAAGCCACGGAAATCGCTATGCTCCTGCGCCGTCTGCAAGACCGCGTCACTTTGGGCGGGCAAAAACGTCTCCAAGCCATTTTGACAAGCGCAACCCTGGGTGAAGATACTCCTGAGAGTTCAGCGCAAACCGTAAAATTCGCCAGAGACCTTTTTGCGCTGGACTTTGAGTGGGAAGAAAGCGATTCTGCGCGACAGGACATTGTCCGCGGTGAGCGGCTGCCAGAAAGCGCCTTGAAAGAACCGTGGGGGAAGCCTGCTCCGCAGAGTTATCCCACTCTGGCGCGCATCGCCGAAGACTGGCGCAATAGTGAGTCCTTTCAACAACCGGGAACAGAATCCTTGCCGGGCGTCCCCAACCATGTTTTGGAACAGGCAAGCAAGGCGGCAGAGGCAAACCCCGAACAAGCCGCGCCGCTCTTTTTGTTCCATATTCTCCGCGGGGATGAGAATTTGCGGACTCTGCGCGCATTTCTGCGTGAGGAACCGGCGCTATTGCAAGAAGCCGCTCAAAGAATCTTTGAGACGCTGCCGCCCAACGAGGCTCAAGAGACGCTTGCTGAACTTGTCTCTGCCGCGATTCTTGCTCGTGAGACGCCAGAACGTGCGCCGCTTTTACCAGCGCGCTACCATGTCTTTCTGCGCGCTTTGGAAGGCGCCTTTGTCTGTCTGAACACCCATGCGCCCGAGCACCAGGGAGACAATGCAAAACCGTTGTTCTTCCTGAAGCGCCACAAAGTTTGCCCTCATTGTGGCAGCCGTGTGTTCGAACTTGCGAATTGCACTCGCTGCGGTACAGCCTATTTGATAGGCGATAAGACTGACGGCGGAGATTTGGACGATGAAGGGTTGTTGTTTGAAGTCATATCGGCACGCGAGTATCTCACGCAGAACAGTGTGCTATATCCCAATGAAATCGAAGCCAAGAATCTGAAATATTTTTCGTTGGATGATTCCCTAGCCAAAGCGGATGAGGATGCTTTGATAGAGGAAGGCGCTGAAGCGGATGAAATGCCAGACGATGAGAATCTCCATGCGATGGAATTATGTACACGCTGTGGCGCTTTGTATGAACGCGGCATCGTTGGCAATCGTTGTTCTTGCGGAGCGCCATTCCTGCCCGTCTCTGAAGTCGAAATAAGCGGGCGGACGTTGCGCCGCTGCACGTCTTGTTCTACTTATACCCGCAGTGGGGTAATTTACCGCTTCCTCACCGGGCAAGATGCGCCTGTCAGCGTACTGGCTGGTACGCTCTATGAGGATGTTCCGCCCGCCCGTAAGGAAGATAAGTGTCAATTTCCGGGCGCAGGGCGCAAGATGCTCATCTTTACAGATAACCGCCAGCAAGCCGCGTTTTTTGCTTCGTATTTGGAACGCGCTCAGCAGCGAAGCCTGCATCGCCGTTTGATTGTGGAGATGCTCAAACAAGTTGTCCAGTTGCAGGAACCATTGCGCTTATCCGGCGCGCTCTCCCGCCTTATACCCGTAGCAAACCATTACCGAATCTTCGATGAACGAGAGGGGCTGGACAAAAAACGAAAACAGATTGCCGTCTGGCTCATGCAGGAATTCAGCGGTCTGGATAAGCGCTTGAGTTTGGAAGGCGTAGGATTGATACGCTTCAGCCCGGTCAAGAAAGAAAACTGGCAACCGCCTCAGGACTTGCTGGATTCCCCTTGGGATTTCCAGCCGGACGAGATTTTTGCGCTGCTTACCGTTTTGTTGAATACCTTACGCCGCCAGGGAGCAGTTTCATATCTCTTAAGCGAAGAGGGCATTGACTTACTCACAGACTACCGCGATGATTTTCTCCCCCGCGCCCGTCCGTTTTATGTCCGTGAAAACGATGCGCAGAGCGCCTACAAATACGGCATCTACTCCTGGCTGCCTGTCTCACGCAACAATAGCCGTCTGGATTTCGTAATGCGGCTGTTAAAGAACAGGAAGCCCGGCCTGGATAATGCCAAAGCGCGCGGGTTGGCGCTTGAGTTGCTAAAACGTCTTTGGTCCCACTTGACCGGTATCAATAGCGATGTTTCCGGTTGGTGGCTGAAATCTGAACCCCTCCCCAACAATAAAGGGATAGCCTATCTCCTGGCGCATGATGTTTGGGAAATCATTCCAACGCTCGGCGAGGATGTTTCCGGTTGGTATATCTGCACCCGCTGCCGAAATCTGTCGGCTGTCAATTTGAATGGCGTATGTCCAACCTATGGTTGTCGAGGAACGCTTGAACCTTTGGAAAACCATCGCGCCTGGGTAGATGACAACCTGTATCGCTATGAATATCAGAACTCGCCTATCTTGCGGTTGAACGCGCAGGAACATACCGCTCAATGGAAGCCGGAAAAAGCAGCGGAAGTCCAAAAGGATTTTGTCGTTGGCAAATTGAACGTTTTGAGTTGTTCAACTACTTTTGAGTTGGGCGTGGATGTAGGCGACTTGAACGCAATTGTTCTGCATAACATGCCGCCGTCAACGGCAAATTACATCCAGCGCGCAGGGCGCGCCGGACGCCGCACGGATAGCGTTGCGCTTGTTGTTACCTTCGCCCAGCGCCGTCCGCATGACTTGACCTTCTATGACCAGCCCGAACGCATGATTTCAGGGAAAATCCGCCCGCCAATTGTCTCCCTGAAAAATGACAAGATTATCCGCCGTCATTTGCATTCCGTTGTGTTTGCCGAATTCTTCCGATGGGCGAAAGACAGGGTAAGGTATCAGGACACAGGAGATTTCTTTGCTTATCCTGAGCCGTCACTCGCTGGACCCGAGTTACTGCGTCAATTTCTGCTGGGTCGGCCGCCGCAACTCGAATCCGCTCTTTTCCGCATCGTTCCGAATGACGATGTACTGAGACAAACTTTGAAGTTGGAAAACTGGAATTGGGTGGAGGAACTTATAGGTGGTGAAAATGCTATTCTGGACAAGACAGCGCAAATCATCCAAGAAGAATTGCACGAATTTGAGCGTCTTGAACAAGAAGCCTCACAAGCGCGCGAATACAATAAAGCAGGCCAGTATAAAGAAATTCAAACCCAAATCCGCAAACGACCGTTGCTTGGCTATCTGGGCACACATAATGTTCTCCCAAAGTATGGATTTCCTACGGATGTCGTTCGTTTGCAAACCGACCACCTGAACATTGCAGGCGCAAAAGATATCGAATTGGAGCGCGACCTGAAAGTAGCCATTTCGGAATTTGCGCCAGGCGGTCAGGTAGTTGCTGCGAAACAAATCTGGTACAGCCGTGCCATCCGCAAACTCCCGAACAGACTTTGGACGCCGTATGCCTATGCCATTTGCGACCAATGCAAACGTATGACTATCTTGCCGGGAGACGACCATATACCAACGCAATGTAGTTCCTGCCATCGCCCAATTACCGCAAGAGGTCAAAAAGGGCTCTTCATCGTCCCCGAACATGGTTTTATCGCCGAATCGAAAACAGACAAACCCGGCGAACAGCCGCCCGAACGAATCTATGCCAGCCGCGTCTACTTCTCTCATTATAGTATTACCCCTACTAATTTATCTGCGCGCGCCGATTTAGAAATGATACCCGATCCGGCCTTTTCATCAGGTGTGTCAGTTTTCAAGGGCTATTCGAGATTTGCCTGGCTAGCCATGGTCAACAATGGCTATTCTCAAGGGTTCAATGTTTGCATGCTCTGCGGCTATGCTGATGTGATCGAGCCCGGGCAAAACAAACGCAGAGTCTCGTCTCATAAAAATCCGTTGACAGGTCAAGATTGCTGCGGCGCTTTCAAGCCCTACCATCTCGGACACCGTTTTATGACGGACGTGCTCGAATTACGGTTAAGCATTCCCATGAGCCATGAGGGACAAGTCTTTTCATTCCTATATGCTGTTCTGAACGGGGCTAGCGATGCGCTAGAAATCCCGCGTGAAGATGTTGGCGGTCTTGTGTATTACACTGATGGTTCCCCATCGTTTATTCTGTTTGACAATACCCCCGGTGGCTCTGGTTATGTACAACACATTTACGAGAATCTGTTTACCGTGTTTAATGCAGCCTATCGGCGCATTTCTACATGTAATGGTTGCAGCTTGGAAACGAGTTGTTATAGTTGTTTGCGAAGTTATGACAATCAACCGTTTCATGACAAATTGGAGCGTCGTCTAGCCTGGGATATTCTAGGTCGTACTTTGAGAAAATCGCTGCCCTAGTTCAACAAAGGCAACCCTTTTAGAGTGTGCATCTCCTATTCAGATTTGCCTTTTCTTGGTATTGCGTTTGTTCGGAGGTAGGTAGGAGATGCCCGTCATGAAACGTCTAGCTTGTAGTAAGTCAGGAGAAGAGCTATTCATCAAGGGGATTAGGATTAAGGGATTTGACCGACTCTGCCAAAACTATGTTATAATTCAGCGATTGAATTTTGGAAGTGAAGCAAGATGGACTACGAAGCGCAAACCGATGCGGCGCGGGAAATGTTGCTGCTAGAAAAAATTGAAGATGATCCCGATGTCACCCAAGCCTCTCTGGCTGATCTGCTTGGAGTGGCGGTCGGAACGGTCAATTGGCATTTGCGCCGTCTAATCGAAAAAGGTTATGTCAAGGTCAAACGCGCCCAGCGGCGCAAATTGCGCTACATTATCACGCCAGAAGGGATTGCCTTTCGCGCCCGCTTGACGATTAATTACATCGAGCAATCAATGCGCCTATACCGACGTACCCGCCAGCGCGTTCAGGAACTGCTGGCAGAGGTGAAACAAGCCGGCTATCGTAGTGTGCGCATCGAGGGGCAAGGGGATATCGCTGAGATTTGCCGTCTAACCTGCTTGGAGCAGGGCATTACCCTCAGCGAGGATGGAACATTGCCTGTGCTACAGGTTGACGGCGTAAAAGTCCGTTTATTGATGGATAAGAAAAACCATGCAGGAAACTAAGCATATCCTGGTCACCGGCGGCGCCGGTTATATTGGTTCTGCCTTGTGCGGTGAGCTGTTGCGACAAGGCTATCAGGTTACGGCTTTGGACGAGCTGCTCTATGGGGGCGAGTCTCTGTTAGCTTATCTCTCGCATCCCAATTTTCACTTTGCCAAAGCCAATGTGTGGGAGCCGCGCGCCGTCAAAGATAACCTGCGCCGCGACTGGCAAGCGCCGTTTGCCGTGGTTCATTTAGCGGCTTTGGCCGGTTTTCCGGCTTGCCAAGCAGTCGGGCGACAGGTAGCCTGGCGGTATAACGTCGAAGCCACCCAAAGGGTATATGAGCAGGCAGAGGAGCTAGGCGTTGAACGTTTTGTTTACGCTTCTACCTACAGCAACTATGGTTTGGCGCCAGATGGCAAACCGGTCACAGAGGAAAGCCCGCTTAACCCTCAGTCGCTTTACGCCGAAACGAAGATCGCCTCTGAGCGCTTTTTGCTCAGCGCGCAGGGGAATTGTGCCTCCCTCATCTTGCGTTTGGCAACCCTTTATGGTCTCTCCCCGCGGATGCGCTTTGATCTGATCGTCAACCAATTTGTCCTTGAGGCATATCAGAAACGCGAATTGCTGATCTATCAGCGCGGTTATTCCCGTTCTTTTGTCCATCTGCGCGATGCTGTTCGCGGTATACTATTAGGTCTGCAAAGCCCTCTGGAGCAGATTCGAGGTCAAGTCTATAACCTCGGTTCCGATCAAGGCAATTACACTAAAGACCAAATTGTTGCCCTGATCCTGAAACGGCTGCCGGAAACACGCGTTTCCTATAAAGACATGACCTTTGGCGGAGACATGCGCGATCTCTCGGTCTCCTTTGAGAAGATTCAACGCCAACTGGGCTTTCAGGCGTTCTACACGGTGGATGATGGCATCCGCGAGGTCTTGTCTGCTCTCCAAGTAGGCATTTTCCGCGACCCGCTTGATAGCCGCCATCGTAATGCGCAGTTCATCGTGCAATGAAAGCTGGAGGATAATAGACGAATGGTCGAAGCACACACTTTCCCGCCTCCCTCACGGGAATTTTGGAGCCAGAAAAGGGTGATCGTCACCGGCGGGGCAGGCTTTTTAGGCTCTTTTGTGGTCGAAAAACTTCAAGAACGCGGCGCAGGTGAAATCATTGTGCCGCGCAGCGAGCAATACGATCTGGTTAAAATCCAAGACATCACTCGCTTGTTGGACGAGGTCATGGGCCAAAATCCTGTGCCGCATCCCTCTAATGTGATGGTCATTCACCTGGCTGCTTTAGCCGGTGGCATCGGCGCCAATCGCGCTCGCCCGGCGGATTTCTTCTATATCAACCTGATGATGGGTGTGCAGTTGATGCACGAATCGTGGAAAAGGGGTGTGGATAAGTTCGTCGCTGTCGGCACCATTTGCGCCTATCCCAAATATACGCCGCTGCCGTTCAAAGAAGAGCATCTGTGGGATGGCTATCCGGAAGAAACTAACGCTCCCTATGGCTTGGCAAAGAAAATGCTGCTTGTGCAGGCTCAAGCCTATCGTGAGCAATACGGTTTCAATGCCATTTATCCCTTGCCGGTTAATCTCTACGGCCCACGGGATAACTTTGACCTAGAGACCTCGCACGTTATCCCAGCCATCATTCGGAAGTGTGTTGAGGCACAAGAGCGTGGTGAGAACGAGATTGTCTTGTGGGGCGACGGTTCGCCGACGCGGGAGTTTTTGTACGTTGAAGATGCCGCCGAGGGCATCTTGCTTGCTGCTGAACGCTACGATGGTGCCGAGCCGTTCAACCTCGGTTCCGGGATCGAGATTCGCATCAAAGATTTAGCGGAGTTGATCGCTCGCTTGACTGGCTTTGAAGGCAGAATTGTCTGGGATACCAGCAAACCGAATGGTCAGCCGCGGCGCGCCCTCGATACCTCACGCGCCGAACGCTTCTTTGGCTTTCGCGCCCAGATGTCCCTTGAGGAAGGACTGCGCCGCACGATTTCGTGGTACAAGGCACATCGTCAGGAAAAATCAGCATGAGCAATACAAAGGCACTACCTGCAAAACTTAATTCTGAGACGATTGTGCTGCGTCCTTCGCGCGGTTGGATCCCGCTCAACCTGCATGAATTATGGGTTTTCCGCGAGCTGATCTATTTCCTCACCTGGCGGGATATTAAAGTTCGTTATAAGCAAACAGTGCTTGGCGCAGCCTGGGCGATTTTACAACCCTTGATCAATATGGTGGTGCTAACTTTTATCTTTGGCAACCTGGCAAAGCTTTCCACCGATAACATTCCGCGTCCGATCTTCACCTTCACCGCTTTGCTTCCTTGGGGGCTATTCAGCAAAGCACTTGCCGATGCCGGGCGGTCGATGCTCGCCAACCGCAGCATGATCACCAAGGTCTATTTTCCGCGTTTGATTATCCCGCTTTCTTCGGTGTTGGGTGGCTTAGTGGACTTTTTCATTCAATTTGCGATCCTGCTAGGCATGATGCTCTACTATCGCATTACTCCCACCAGTGCTGTATGGAGTTTACCGTTGTTTGTTGTCCTTTCGCTAGCAACCGCCTTAGGGTTTGGTCTGTGGCTTTCTGCGCTGAATGTGCTTTACCGTGATGTGGGCTATATTCTGCCTTTCCTGACTCAGATTTGGATGCTGGTGACGCCGGTTGCTTACTCGGCAAAGGTCGTTCCTGCCGAATATCAATTTCTCTATGCCCTTAATCCGATGGTGGGAGTGGTGGAAGGCTTTCGCTGGGCACTGCTGGGGGCGCGTCCGCCGGATGCGCTGACCTTGGCAGTTTCGACCGTGATCACCATGATTGCGCTGATCAGTGGCATGGTTTATTTTCGGCGCATGGAGCGCACCTTCGCGGATATGGTTTAGGGAGGGAAAGGGAAAGTGAGTGACCTTGCCATTCGCGTTGACAATCTGGGCAAGCAATACCGCATTGGAGTCCAGAACGATTATTATCCCACCTTGAGAGATGCCCTGACGCAGGCAGTCCTCTATCCTTATCGCGTTCTGCGTTATGGTCTTCCTTCCCAGCATGAAACGATTTGGGCTTTGCGCAATATCTCGTTTGAAGTAAAGCAAGGTGAGGTTTTGGGCGTCATCGGGCGCAATGGAGCCGGCAAAAGCACCTTGCTGAAAATCCTCTCTCGGGTTACCGAACCTAGCGAGGGTTATGCCGAAATCCATGGGCGGGTCGGTTCCTTGCTGGAAGTTGGCACCGGCTTTCACCCCGAGTTAACGGGGAGAGAAAATATTTACCTAAACGGCGCTATCTTAGGGATGAAGCGTACCGAAATCCAGAAGAAATTCGATGAAATTGTCGAGTTTTCCGGCATCGAGAAGTTTATCGACACGCCGGTCAAGCGCTATTCGAGTGGCATGTATCTGCGCTTGGCGTTTGCCGTGGCAGCCCATCTTGAGCCGCAAATTTTGGTCGTTGATGAGGTGCTTGCCGTCGGTGATGCAGAATTTCAGCGTAAGTGCCTAGGCAAGATGAGCGATGTCGCCAGCCAAGGGCGCACGGTGTTGTTCGTCAGCCATAACATGTCGGCAATTTTACGTCTCACCCAAGAAACGATTGTTCTGGAAGGCGGGCGGATGCTGATGCGTGCGCCGTCCAATCAGGCAGTGGATTTCTATCTCAGTTCTGGGCTGTCGCAAAGCGGTGAAAAACGCTGGCCGAAGGAAGAAATCCCAGCCGACTCCTATCCTTTCCGTCCGATCGCTTTGCGCCTCCGCAATCCGCAAGGTATGGTAGTTGAAACGGTGCGCTCAACCGAGCCCGTTGAAGTGGAAGTGGAATATGAACTAGCAAGTGCCATTAACGGGTTACGGATCGGAATTTATCTGATGAATACGCATGGTGAGACCATCTTTACCTCCTTCGATACAGACGATGGCGAGATGTACGAGAAATACAGCGTTCGCCCGGCTGGACACTACGTTAGCCGCTGCATCATCCCGGCCGATTTACTCAATGACGGGCGTTATATCCTCGGCTTAAACGCCAGTGTCTATCGCCTGAAGCGCTATTTTCACGAGCCGAATGTCCTGAATTTCACCGTTGATAGCACCGGGGCGCCCGGTAAACAGTGGTTTGAAGTGCGCCAGGGCTTCATCCGCCCACGCTTGAGCTGGCAGATCGAAAGGGAGGCTTATGCGTTTGAACAAGGGTAAGCTAAAAGAGGCGTTAGGTCAACTGCCGTTCCTGCCAGAAGTCTATTGGCGGATTTTCTATCGAGGTAGACCGCTGAGTCGGAAGGCTTCCCTGCAAAGCCTGCAGAAACAGATTCCGCAATGGAAAACTGAAGCGCAAGCAATCCTCAATGGCTCTTCCTTTTCCAAAAATCACCGCCGACGAATTTTGCTCTTTAGTAGTTACAAGTTATGGCTGCAACACTCTGCCCTGCTGGCTATGGCGCTCGCTTGTCTGGGAAACTCGGTGACTTTAGCCTTTTTGCCCTTCTCTTCTTGGCGGCAACGCTTGAGTACCTTTAGTATTCGTATTCAGAATGCTTATATTAAGGGTGTGCTGGCGAATCTTTTGCCTTATGTGAAGGTTTTCTCCCTTTATGAATGGGCTCAACGAGCGGAGAATGGTTATCTACCTGACGCATTGGACTATGCTGTTCAGCAGGTCACTTTGCGGGATACGCAATACACCTTACAAATCGAGAACTTTGATCTGAGTGACTTGGAAAGCGAGGCTGGACGGCTTTATGCTCTGCGCTTAGAGCAGAATCGCCTTGCAGCTCAAGCGGCGCTGCGTTGGTTGGAAACGGAGAGACCTGATGTGGTCCTAATTCCCAACGGGAGTATCCTTGAGTTCGGGGCTTTTTATCAAGTTGCTAGGTTTTTGGAGATACCGACCGTTACTTATGAATTTGGCGAGCAGCGACAACGGATTTGGATAGCCCAGAACGATGAGGTGATGTTGCAGAATACTGAGGCGATCTGGCGATCTTATGCTTCTCAACCTTTTTTGGACGAACAGAGGAGGAAATTGGCGGCGCTGTTTCAATCCCGAACGCAAGCGGATTTATGGGGAAATTTCTCGCGCCGCTGGCAAGAAATCCCTCGTCAGGGCGTTGAGTCGGCACGCTCCCATCTTGCTTTGGAAACCAAGCCGGTCGTCCTCTTGGCTACCAATGTCATTGGTGACAGCCTGACCCTCAATCGACAAGTCTTCAGCCAAAATATGACTGAGTGGATCGAGCGCACAGTTCAATTCTTTGTTCAGCATTCGGAAGTGGATTTGATGATCCGCATTCACCCCGGCGAGAGATATACGCGCGGACCTTCTGTGAAAGAGATCGTGGCTTCGATGGTGCCCGAACTTCCTCCTCATTTTCGGCTCATTGGTGCTGAAGACCCAGTCAACACCTACGATTTGATTGAATTAGCCACTCTGGGTTTGGTTTATACAACCACCACCGGTTTGGAGATGGCGATGAGTGGCCTGCCTGTGATCGTGGGTGGGAAAACTCATTATCGCCACAAAGGCTTTACGTTTGATCCCGCTACATGGGAAGACTATTTTAATCTCCTGGAGAAGGCTGTAAGCGATCCTCAATCTCTCTGGCTTTCTCCGGAACAAGTCGAAACGGCATGGCATTATGCTTATGTGTTCTTTTTTGAGTATCCGATGCCATTCCCTTGGCATTTACACCTTAGAGACGACCTTGCACAATGGCCCCTAAGCAGAGTTTGTTCGGAGGAGGGCATGAGGGAGTTTGGGGCGACATTTTCTGCCCTCTGCGGAGAAGTCATTGGCTAAGATAACTATTTTGGAGTTAAGATCATGGATTGGTCGAATCAAGTTGTCTTGATTACCGGTGGAACCGGTTCCTTTGGGAAAAAATTTGTCCAGATCATGCTGGAAGAGTACCACCCGGCGAAGGTGATCATCTTTAGCCGCGATGAGATGAAACAGCACGAGATGCAAACCGGCGGCTTTAACCATCCCAGTTTGCGTTATTTCATCGGCGATGTGCGTGACCTAGAGCGTCTGCGCCGCGCCATGGCCGGCGTCGATATTGTCGTGCACGCTGCTGCGCTTAAGCAGGTGCCAGCCTGCGAATACAACCCCATGGAAGCCATCAAAACCAACATCCTGGGCAGCAGCAACGTGATCGAGGCTGCCCTCGATTGCAATGTCAAAAAAGTGGTGGCTCTCAGCACCGATAAAGCCGTCAACCCCGTTAACCTTTATGGAGCGACCAAGTTGGCTTCCGAGAAGTTGTTCGTGCAGAGCAATGCCTATGCTGCCGGCAAGTCGACCCGTTTTAGCTGCGTGCGCTACGGTAATGTGGTCGGCAGCCGCGGCAGTGTGGTGCCGATGTTTCTTAAGCAACGTGAAAACGGCCGCCTGACGATTACCGACACGCGCATGACCCGCTTCTGGATCAGCTTGGAGGATGGCGTTCGTTTCGTTATCCGCTGCATTGAGCAGATGGAAGGCGGCGAGGTCTTTATCCCCAAAAGCCCCAGTATGCGGATTGTCGATCTAGCGCGGGCAATTGCCCCTGATGCCAAGTTGGAGGTTATCGGCATTCGCGCTGGTGAAAAACTACATGAGATGTTGATCCACGAAGACGAGGCACGTTCGACCGTAGAATTGGACGATATGTACGTGGTGCAGCCAACCACCGAGTTGTGGTTTGGTCACAGTTGGCAAAAGCGTGGTCAACCCTTGCCGGAGGGGTTCCGCTATGCCAGCGATACCAACCCGCACTGGTTAACGATTGAGGAGATTCAAGCCATTATCAACGATCTCGAAGCTGAGGTAGCGTAGTAGTGTAGGGTTTTTTACGGTATGGATTGGTTAGGTTTTCTGGTTTTTGCTTGGGAAATACAGGGTTTGTTCAGCCGTAGGGCTGTTTATCCTACTCGTCTGTTTGGCAACCGCAATGCGACTTTTGATCAGCGGTGCCGGCGGCTTACTAGGTCTCAATCTCGCCATAGAAGCAAGTCGCTTACATCAGGTCTATGGAGTTGTTCATCGGCATACCCTGCGCCAAGCTCCCTTTACCGTTCTGCAATGCGATCTGACCGATGACGCAGCTCGTCGGCAGCTCTTGGAGCAGGTTTCGCCTGATTGGGTCCTCCATTGTGCTGCGCTGGCAGACTTAGAGGCTTGCGAGGCTGACCCGCCGCTGGCAAAAAAATTGAATACCGATTTGCCCGCAAAGCTGGCAGAGGATGTCAGTAAGGGCGGAGCGCGCCTGTTGCACGTCTCCACCGATGCGGTATTCGACGGTCAGCGCGGCAATTACACTGAAGAGGATGAGCCGCATCCCCTCAGCGTCTATGCTCAAACCAAACTGGCTGGTGAGCAGGCTGTTTTGACCAACAACCCTCAAGCCTTGGTCGTGCGGGTAAATTTTTACGGCTGGAGCTTAAGTGGCAAACGCAGTCTGGCGGAATTCTTTATCAACAATCTGCGCGCCGGTAAGGAAACCCCAGGTTTTGCAGATGTGTTCTTTTGCCCCCTTTTAGCGAATGACTTAGCCCAGATTTTGCTCACGATGATACAGTTGGACTTAAGCGGCCTCTATCACGTGGTTGCGCCGGAAGCAATCAGCAAGTACGAGTTTGGCGTTCAGTTGGCGCAAGCTTTTGGCTTGGATGCAAACCTTGTCCGACCCACCTCGGTGACCCAAGCCGGCTTACGCGCTGCCCGCTCACCGAACATGACCCTTTCGGT
This sequence comes from uncultured Anaerolineales bacterium, assembly GCA_937928795.1. GTDB lineage: Bacteria > Chloroflexota > Anaerolineae > Anaerolineales > UBA4823 > NAK19. The sequence continues at coordinate 22,115 of CALFWB010000090.1, read as the reverse complement.
TGCCAAGCTGCAAAGCGTGTTTCCCCGACCTCTTCCAACCATTCATCAAGGTTTACAGCGCTTCGTTGCGCTCTATCGAGAAGGTTATCCTGAGCGCCTGCGCTCGATGAGCCAAACGAGCTCCTTGATATATTAATCAGAGAAGGAGGATTGAACCTTATATGGACTTAAAAATCGGCTCTCACATCATTGGAGAACAACACCCCACCTATTTTATTGCCGATATTTCGGCTAACCACGATGGCGATCTCGGTCGCGCCAAAATGCTCATCCATCTTGCCAAAGAGGCCGGAGCGGATGCTGCCAAGTTTCAAAACTTTCGCGCCCCCAAAATCGTTTCGGATTACGGCTTCAAAGCCATGGGTAGTCAGGTCTCGCACCAAGCCAAGTGGCACAAGAGCGTCTTTGAAGTCTATCAAGACGCCTCGATCCCCTTCGAGTGGACGCCCATCCTAAAAGAGGAATGCGATAAGGTCGGCATTGACTACTTCTCTTCACCTTACGACTTCGAGGCGATCGATATGCTCGATCCCTTTGTGCCGGCTTACAAGGTTGGTTCTGGCGACATCACCTGGCTGGAAGCCTTAGAGCGCATGGCGAGCAAGGGCAAACCGGTCATCTTGGCAACCGGCGCTTCGGATATCGGGGATGTACAACGTGCCGTGCATACGATCCTAAAGATCAACCCTCAACTAGCCCTGATGCAATGCAACACGAACTACACCGGCAGCTTGGAAAACTTCCGTCATATTCATTTGCGTGTCTTGACCACCTATCGGGTGATGTTCCCTGACCTGGTTTTAGGATTATCCGATCATACTCCCGGCCATGCCACTGTTCTGGGCGCCATCGCCCTAGGAGCGCGCATGATCGAAAAGCATTTTACCGATGACAATACCCGCATCGGACCGGACCATCCTTTCTCAATGACGCCCCAAACTTGGCGGGAAATGGTCGATCGAGCGCGGGAATTGGAAGCAGCCTTGGGTTCGGCAGATAAATTTGTCACCGAAAACGAACGGGAAACGGTGATTATCCAACGACGTTGTCTGCGCGCCGCCCGCGATATCCGTCAAGGCGAGGTTTTGACCCGTGAAATGATCGATGTGCTGCGCCCTGCAACGCCGGGAGCCATTTTGCCCTACGATATTCCGCAGGTAATCGGCAAGCGCGCCTTAATCGACCTGCCGGCCGGCAAGGAGCTGCGCTGGGTGGATTTGGGAGAGTAATCGCTGCACATCCTTTACTTTTCTCGTGCCTATTCTCCCCACGATCACCGTTTTCTCCAAGCGATGAGCGAACACGGTGATGCTGTGTGGGTGATTCATTTAGAAAACCGTGCTCGTCCATTGGAGGACCGCCCTCTACCCAGCGGCGTACAGCGGGTTCACTGGATCGCCGACCAGATCCCTTTCGGGTATGGGCGGCTGCTTGCCTTTATCCGCAGTTTGCGAGAGGTGCTAAGACAAGTCAACCCTGAAGTGGTCTTGGCGGGACCGCTTCAGACCTGTGCCTTTTTGGTTGCTGCCAGCGGTTTTCGGCGCTTGGTAAGCATGTCTTGGGGATATGATCTGCTGATCGATGCTCAGCGCAGCCGCTGGATGGCCTGGTTGACTCGTTTCACCTTGAGACGCAGCGCTGCTCTGCTGGGCGACTGCGAGACGATCCGCCAGCTTGCCATTGCCTACGGAATGAATCCGCAGCGAATTGTAACCTTCCCCTGGGGTGTTGACTTGACCCATTTTTCTCCTTGCCAACGGGCATCTGGTCAGGCTGAGGGGTTCGTATTCCTCTCTACTCGCAGTTGGGAGCCGATCTATGGCGTCGATTTAATTGCCAAAGCGTTTGGCGAAATAGGACGCTGTTATCCACTGACGCATTTGATCTTGTTAGGAAACGGGTCCCAAGCACTGTTGTTGCAGAAAATTCTCTCTCAAGCGGGCGTACTAGAAAAGGTCTCCATGCCGGGACAGGCCGGCTTTAAGGATTTGCCCCGCTATTATTGCATGGCGGATGTTTATGTGAGTGCCTCGCACAGCGATGGCACTTCGATTTCGATGCTGGAAGCCATGGCTTGTGGTCGTCCGGTCATTGTTTCGGATATACCCGGCAACCGCGAGTGGATAACAAACAACGAAGTGGGCTGGCTATTTCCCGATGGCAACTGGCAGGCATTGGCGCAAATGATGGAACGAGCTCTTACTCACCGCGATCGGCTAGAGCGCATGGGGCAAGCAGCCCGCCGGTTGGTCGAAGAGCGCGCCGATTGGCAGCGCAACTTCCCTAAACTGTACCAAGCATTGGAGGGGGCAATAGACCTTGGGTAAGTTTCGGGGGGTTCTGAGGCTTTGCATGTGCACCCGAAGTGGTTTCGGAAAGCAAGGGGCATTGGTAACAGCCTACTATACTGTCTAAAAACGGGCGAACGCATGAGGTGCCTCTTATTGAAGGCAGACTGTAGAAAGCTTTCGCTGCAGAATGAAAAATACGGTGCGAAAATGAAGCAATTTCACCGAAAATCTAACCTTACTTCGGTAACCCTGATCTTGTTTATGATGGTCCTCGCCTATGCGGTTTGGGTTCCGTTCTTGGGGTTCTATCGCGAGGATTGGTATGTCACTTGGAATGGCGTAACCCGCGGGGCAAGCGCCTTTATTCCGATGTATGCCAATGAACGCCCCCTAATGGGTCACCTATATGCCACTTTATACCCACTTTTGGGTAATTCTCCGATACTCTGGGGGGTGTATGCTTTTCTTCTGCGCCTTCTAGCGACCCTACTATTTTTTGCCTTGGTACGTCAACTCTGGCAGCAACCATATTGGGTGGCGACAGGCGCAGCTTTGCTCTTTGCTGTCTATCCCGGCTTTTTACAGCAAACTCAGCCCAACTGTTTCCAAATGCACTGGCATGGAATTACCTCGGCCGTGCTATCTATGCTTTTGATGGTCAAGGCGATTTATACTCCAAGCAAATGGCAAGGCTTCGGCTACCGCTTTTTTGCATTGGTTTTGGCAGCGCTTTATCCTTTTACGATGGAGTACTACATTGGTATCGAAGGTTTGAGGGCTGCCATTTTATGGTACGGCTTACATAGGACACAGCCGCTGAACTTGAGGCGAGCTTTTCTGCGATGGATTAGGGAGTGGATCCCTTATGGTTTGATCCTTGTCGCTTTTTTATTCTGGCGATTTTTCGTTTTCTCCACCGATCGCCCCACTTTGAATACCGAACGTTTATGGGCAACTTATGCCAGCGGTTATGCCTATTATACCTTACGACTTGGCTTGGAACTTATGCGGGATACTTTCGAAAGCCTCTTTCTCGCATGGTTTATTCCTCTTTACAATCAATGGTACTATGGAGACTATAAACTGCTTCTCTGGGGTGTGCTTTTCGCTCTTCTTGGGTTGGGAATTTTCGTCTATCTTTGGAGGTTTCTCCAGTCAGGTTCTGATACCGATGAACAAACCTCCTCTAGGGCTGGGGAGACCTACTCTCTGACCGTGATTGGCTTGATTGGAGTACTTTCTGCATTGCTCCCTGTAGTAGCGACCTTGCAAGATGTGCGCTTTATTAGCCGAGACGATCGCTTCACTTTGCCAGCCTCGCTTGGAGTTGCGATTTTTATAGCTGGTTTGTTGGCAACCGTTTTTCGGGGACGCTTGGGGCAATGGGTGATGGGCGCGCTGGTTTTTTCTTCTTTGCTCACCCATTACTATAATTCAAAATACATGATCGATTATTGGCAGATTCAACGTCAGGTGTGGTGGCAGTTGAGTTGGCGCGCTCCAAGCATAAAGCGAAGCACGTTTCTGATGCTTAAGTTACCCCAACCTTTTTATCTCTCTGAGGACTATGAAATCTGGGCGCCGGCTAATTTGCTCTATTACCCTGATCAACCTCGACCACGTCTGGGCGGTGAACTTATATATGAGGATTCGGTCCTTCAACTATCGTGGAAAGGGAAAGCAACCCGCCGTTATCGCGATATTTATCTCACCCGTGATTTCGATAACCCTTTGATCCTGAATATGCCTCATAAAAACTCGTGTCTGCATGTGTTCGATGGCAATCAAGTAGAATTGTCGAGCCGCACTGACCCTTGGGTGCGCTTGGCTGCCCGCTATTCTCACATAGAGCGCATCTACCTTGATCAACCCTTTGTTCAACCAGATGAACAGATTTTCGGCAAAGAACCGCCGCACACATGGTGTTACTTTTATCAAAAAGCGAGTTATTACCGTCAAAAGGGAGATTGGAAAGCGGTGATTCACCTTGCCGAGAGAGCGGCTGAGCAAAATTTAGCCCCATACGATGTTTATGAATGGTTGCCATTCTTTGTGGCATACGCTATGGAGGGACAAGAGACGCGAGCTGAAGAGATGGCTCAACGCTTGCGTTCCGATCCAAGTCTAACTGCTTCCCTTTGTGAACAGTGGAATGACCCTGCGTCTTCTCGATCTCCAGAGGATGTAACGAAACTGCAGACGTACCTGTGTGTCACTCCCTAAAATGAAGTCAAGTAACTCTAGAAGGATTGTTGCCATGATTCAAGCGCGGCGCAGTTCCAGCCGCTTGCCCGATAAAGTGTTGTTGGATATCGGGGGGAAACCGATGTTACAGCGGGTGATTGAGAGAACCCGCAAGGCGAGGCAGTTGGATGAGGTGATCGTCGCTACAACGGTTGCCCCTGAAGATGATGCCATTGTTCAGCTTTGCCGGGAGATTGGGGTATCGGTTGGGCGCGGGAGCGTTTTTGATGTGCTAGATCGCTTCTATAAGATAGCCTTAGGCTTTCAAGCCAACGTGGTTGTGCGCATCACAGCGGACTGCCCGCTGATTGATCCCCAGGTAATCGATCAGGTGATTGAGGCGTTTTTTGAGTGGGGGAGGATGCCCTCACCCCCGGCCCCTCTCCCGGAGGGCGAGGGGAGGAAGCCCTCACCCCCGGCCCCTCTCCCGGAGGGCGAGGGGAGACCTTCACCCCTAGCCTCTCTCCCGGAGGGCGAGGGGAGGAGAGGCGCACTGTGGGATTTTGCTGCCAATCGGTTGCCACCACCCTGGAAGCGCACCTTTCCGATTGGCTTAGATGTTGAAGTTTGCACCTTTCAGGCGCTGGAACGCGCTTGGCAGGAGGCGTTCCAACCCTATCACCGCGAGCATGTTATGCCCTACATTTACGAAGAAGAACGTTCGGTGCATGTTTCGACCTTGCAATTGCCTCCCTTTATCCCTGAAGTTCCACCGGGTTTTTTTCGCGTCCTTCAAGTCGATCATGATCCCGACTATGGCTTTTACCGTTGGACGGTAGATACTTCGCAAGATTTACAACTCATCCGCCAAATTTACGCTTACTTTGACAACCGAGATACCTTCTCTTGGCTTGAGGTGCTAGATCTCGTGAAGCGTCACCCTGAACTGACTCAGATCAACGCTTCTGTTTCCCACAAAACCGTTCGCGACGTGGATGAAAGGATCACCACACCCCCAAACCCAAAACCCAAAATCCATAACTCATAACTCCTCATCATGCCTAAGCTCATCACCCTTTTCTCGGCTCCCAAACCTTTCACCAATCCACACATCAATGTGATCCAGCGCAACGCCATTCAGTCCTGGCTGCACCTTGGCGACCAAGTGGAAGTCTTTCTCGTGGGAGATGAAGAGGGACTCGCCGAAGTCGCTCGCGAGTATGGCATCGTTCAATTGGCACAAGTTGAGCGAAACGATCAAGGCACGCCATTGGTCAGCTCTATCTTTGAACTAGCTCGTCAAGCCTCTCAAGCTCCCTTGATGGTTTATGCCAATGCCGATATCCTGCTGCTGCCCGATTTTGTGCGAGCAGCGCAAACCATCTTGAGGCAGTGCCAACGTTTTCTTGCCATCGGTCAGCGTTGGGATTTAGTAGTGAAGAAACCGCTGGATTTTTCTGAGGGTTGGGATCAGCGCTTGAGAGCGGAAGTCAAGCACCGTGGCCGACTTCATCCGCCAGCCGGAAGCGATGTTTTCCTTTTTCCTCGCTCGGAGTTCCAAGAGATCCCCGATTTTGCCGTTGGGCGAGCTGGGTGGGATAATTGGATGATCTTTCATGCCTGTCAACAAGGCGTTACAGTTGTGGATATAACGCCCTCGGCAACCATGATCCACCAAGACCATGATTATAGTCACTTGCCGGGCGGGAAACCTCATTACGATCTTGAAGAATCGGAACGAAACTTAAGTCTAGCCGGTGGAATGCGATCGATGTATTACATCCTGGATAGCCAAGTTCAACTCAAAGACGGCCACCTGCAAAGTCCACCGCTGACCTTCTTACGCCTTTTGCGCAAAATTGAGTTATGGCTGATGCCGCCGGAGGAACGACGGCGTGGCTGGCGTTGGTGGATTGCGCGGCGTTTTCGGCGCGCCCGCCGTTTTCGTATGAGGTGAAGGAAAGATGCGCGTTGGACAGAACCCTGCCAAGTTTGTCGGCGAAGTTGCTCAACCGGCGAAGATTACTGTGGCGGTGATCACCTATATTCCGTTTCTTGGCGGATATTATGCCGAAAGCCTTGAAGTGCTCAAAGTCTGTCTCGGCAGCATTTGGCAAAATACCGATTTGCCTTATGACTTGCTCCTCTTTGACAATGCCAGTTGCGCAGAGGTGCGCCAGTATTTACAAGAGGTTCACGAACAGGGCAAAATTCAGTTTCTCTGGCTGTCCGACAAGAACATTGGAAAGGCAGGGGCGTGGAATATCCTCTTCGCAGGGGCACCGGGTGAAATCATCGCTTATGCCGATAGCGATGTGTATTTCTATCCCGGTTGGCTTTCGGCGCTGGTTAAGGTTCTGGAGACCTTCCCAAGGGCAGGAATGGTCACGGGGATGCCGTTATGGAGTCCTCTTCAATATGCCGATCAGACGCTCCGTTGGGCAAAAAGTCAGCCCGATGTAGAACTCCAACAAGGACAGTTTTTAGCTTGGGAAGATTACTGGCGGCATTCACGTAGCCTTGGGAAAACCGAAGCCGAAGCCCGCCAACACTTTGACTCCCGGCAGGATACGTGCCTGTTCTTCCATGGCAAGCGTTACTATGTAGGTGCAGGACACTTTCAATTCGTTGCCCGTAAACGAGTTTTGCAAGAAGTCATCCCTTTGCCCTCTGAGCGGCCAATGGGTCAGGTTAGAGCACTTGATATTGCCTTGAACGAGAAAGGCTATCTGCGCCTGTCAACACCAAACTGGTGGGTGCAGCATCTAGGAAACACGTTGCAGGGTTTGGAAAACGAGGTCTCTCTTTTGAGACTAGAGACAAGACGCATGTCTGGGCGTCAAAAGGAAAAACGGCTTTGGAAACCCTTACGGCGATGGGTCATTTGGCTGAACAACAAGACCTTTGAATTTTTATATCGCCATACTGATTGATGCGATGCTGTACACAGGTCAGCAAGCGGAGTGTGGATGGAGCGTAAGAAAACGATTTTTATCAGTGCCGATCACGGCTTAGCTATTGTGTACTTTCTTCAAACCGATGTTATCCAGACCCTGTTGGACGCAGGGTTGCAAGTGGTGCTTCTAACAGATGATCACCTATTGGATAAGATCCGTCAAAGCTTCGGACGCGAAGGCTTAATCGTGGAGGGTTTACGCCTCGATCGTCTGCGGGCGTACTTTCAACAAGAGCGCAATTCCCTCCAATGGTGGTTGGATTTCTTTCGGCGGGCGGGTGCTTCGGCGCGCATGAATTTAGCCACAGTGAACAATTATGTGCGCTGGGTTTACACCGAAGCACCACCGAAACGGCGGAGGATTTTTCCACTTGTGCGCATGGTTTTGTATATCTTGCGCCACAATCGCTATGCCCGAAAGGTATTAATCGATTGGCAACATCGCTTTACCCCGCATGTTTATGCCGATCTCTTCGAACGCTACCAACCGGATTTGGTTGTGGCAAGCACAGCCGGCTGGCGTATGGATCGCTATCTGCTGAGAGAGGCCGTTGCTCGGCGAGTGCGCACGGCTGCCATCGTGCTAGGCTGGGATAATCCCAGCAGCCATGCCCTGCCCGGCGCCCGCATTGACCATATCTCTTGTTGGTCAGCAGCTCAGAAGCAGGAGCTGATTGACGGTTCTGATTGGCGGGCGGAACAGATTCATATCGGCGGTATCCCTTCTTATGATGGCTATTTTCGGCGCCAATGGTTGCTGCCCCGCGAGCAGTATTTTGCCCTCCACGGCTTAGACCCCAACCGTAAACTCTTGGGCTATGCTGCCAGTTTCGTCACCTACTCACCGAACATTCAAAATATTGAAGCCATTGCTCGGTTAGTAGCTGGAGATCGTCTGGTAGCTCCCTGTCAGCTCTTGGTGCGTTTACATCCCAACCACTTTACCACCGTGAAACGCTGGTCCACCGAGCGTCAGCAGATCTATGACTTAGCAAAGCGTTATCCCCATGTGCATGTGGTTGAACCGGTTCCATTAGGCGGCGAACTGGGTTATTACTCGGGTGAAGATATGCATGAGAAATCGTCCATGATGGCACATTCAGATGTTTTCCTGACGGTTTACTCGACCATGGTGGTGGAAACTGCTATTCATCAGACGCCGATTGTCAGCGTGACCATCGACTCACCCACCGGTTGGCCCGGCGAATACTCCTTGCCTCTTACACAGATCGGGAATTGGCCGACTCACCAGCGCTTCCGCCGCTCCGCTGCTGGACGGGTGGCAACCAATGAGGAAGAATTGTGTGAGGTGATCAATGAATATTTACTTGATCCTCAACGAGACCGCCAAGCTCAGAAATTATTTGTGCAACAAGAATGTACCTACACCGATGGAAGTGCAGGATCGCGCACCGGTGCATATTTAGCTCAATTGGCTCTCACGGCGAGAAAAGCATGAAGAACAGTTTATTATGGCGAATGAAACGGGCATGGTGGATTCTGCGCAAAGGAGAATCGTCGTCAAAGGCTATCTCACGTAACATACCTTCTCTCACCTCTGAGGAAATTGCCGAAATAAAACAATTCTTCCCCCGGCAGAAGTTTTTTATTTTTGGCCATGCGCGTTCGGGGACGACGCTGCTGGCACGCTTAGTTCGAGTTCATCCCGAAGTTCATTGCAACTGGCAAGCACACTTTTTCACACGTCCACCTTTCCTGACGGCACTTGTCCAAGACCCGGCTATCGGGGAATGGTTAGGGCGGCGAAGCAATCGCTGGAACGGCGGGCACGACCTTTCACCGCTGGTTTTGAGGGTAACGGCAGATTTTATCCTAGAACGGGAGGCAGCTCGCTTCGGGAAATCCATTGTTGGGGATAAAAGCCCTAATAGCTTGGTTAACGGTGAAGCGGTGCGCCGCGCCCATGCCGTGTATCCTGACGCCCGCCTCATTTATATCCTTAGAGATGGACGGGATACCATCCTTTCGCACCGCTTTCAATCTTTTATCGATTCGCCGCAACACCTTTCAAAGCAAGACCTACAATTGCGAGATGAATTTGCTCTCCGCCCTCAGCCTTTTTTGCAAGGTGAAAAGTCCATCTTTACCCCAAAAGGTTTTCTGAGGGCGGTTGAGGAATGGGTTGAAAATGTCGAAACTACCATTGCCCTTGGACGCGAGCTATACGACGATCGCTTTCTAGTTATACGGTATGAAGATTTGCTCACCAACGGATGGGCGGAAATGCAAAAGATCTGGCAGTTTCTGGGTGTTCAGGCAATCGATCCCAGACTGGAATCAGTCTTACAGGCTGAAATGCAAGAAAACCCAGACGCCGATTGGCAGAATCAAAAAGCCGGGCAAATTGCCCAGCTTCTGCGCAAAGGTCAAAGTGGCTCGTGGCGAGAATTTTTTACCCCCCAAGAAAAAGCCCTCTTTCTAGAAAAAGCCGGGGCGACACTACGGGCATGGGGGTATCCAACGGACGGAGAACAATGAAAATTCTGATTGCCGGTCTTGGCTCAATTGGGCGGCGCCATCTGCGCAATTTACAAGCTTTGAGTGTGCAAGACATCTTACTGTACCGCACACGTCGGAGTACCTTGCCGGATGAAGAGCTAAGCTGCTTTCCTCAAGAGACTGATTTGGCTGCTGCTTTAGATCACCGCCCTGATGCAGTCATCATCGCTAACCCAACTGCCTTACATCTGGAAGTGGCTTTGGCAGCCGCCGAGCGGGGTTGTCATCTGCTTATTGAAAAACCTATTTCCCATAACTTGGATAGACTTGATGAACTTCAGCGTCTGGTTCAGCAGAACCATTGTCGCGTGTTGGTTGGTTACCATTTTCGCTTTCATCCCGGCTTGCTCAAAGTCAAAGAGATGCTTCAACAAGGTTTGATCGGACGACCGTTAATCGTCCGCGCTCATTGGGGCGAATATTTGCCCGGCTGGCATCCTTGGGAGGATTATCGACAGGGTTATAGCGCCCGAGCGGATTTGGGGGGTGGATTGGTTCTAACCCTTTCACATCCCTTGGATTATCTGAGGTGGTTGTTCGGTGATGTGAGCCGCGTTTTTGCTGCGGTTGAAAAGCTAAGTAACTTGGAAATTCAAGTTGAAGATATGGCTGAAATTTGCCTTTGGTTTGCCAACGGAGTTTTTGGAAGTGTTCACTTGGATTATCTGCAACGTCCACCGCGCCACAACTTACAAATTATCGGTTCGCATGGCACAATCGAATGGGAAAGTTCCAGCGGGGAAACTCGCCTCTACCGCTTTGAGCCGCAACAAACCGGTGAAGCACCGCTGCATTTATTTCCCAGCTTCTCCCCGCTCGATCCGAGCAAACCCCTAGAACGCAATGACCTTTTTTTGGCTGAAATGCAGCATTTTTTGGGGGTTGTCGAAGGACAGGAAGTACCGCGCTGTACACTTGAGGATGGTGTTGCTGCCTTGCGAATTGCACTCGCTGCCTATCGCGCTGCGGAAATGAAGCAAGTCGTCTATCTCGAATCACCCAGCTCAGCTTAAGCGAGCTGCGGCGAATTTGATCATAGGATGATTGATCAGCATAAGAAGTTTGAGGAGAGTGTATCGAACGATGACCAGAAATATCGATGCTTTATTTGTTAAAGCTGACCAAACGATCCGCCAAGCGATGATGGTGATCGAAAGAGCGCCTCATTTGGTCGGGCTTTCGGGGATTGCCGTCGTTGTGGATGATGATCGCCATCTAATCGGGGTGGTTACGGATGGCGATATCCGCTCGGCGATCCTGCATGGCGTCAGCCTAGACGAGCCGCTTCGCTCCATCATGTCGGTTGATCCGATTGCCGTGCGTAATCACTCCCAGCCAATGATGCTCGAGGAAGTCATGCAAACGATTAAGAATAGTACACGCATGTTAGATCGCGGCGCTGGCAAGATTGTGGTCGTTGACGAGGAAAACCGGGTGGTGGATGTGGTGTCTTTCATCAGCTTATTACAACAGGCTGACATTAAGACCAAAAAGGTCGCCATTTTAGGTTTAGGCTTTGTGGGTTTGACTTTGGCCGCCGTGCTTGCCGATATTGGCTTTACCGTCTATGGTGTGGACGAACAAGAGGCGGTGGTTGCCTCGCTAAAGCAAGGTATTCCTCATTTTTACGAGTCCGGATTGGCGAATCAGGTGCGCTACTTGATCGGAAAACGTTTGTTTGTTGACCGCTCGTTACCCGAAAAAGAGTGCGATATTTATATCATCTCGGTAGGCACACCGGTCGATCAGCATCATCAGCCTGTTTTAGACGATGTCGAGGAAGCTTGTCATCAAGTTGGAAAACTCCTCAAGGTTGGGGATACCGTCATCCTGCGCTCCACTGTGCCGGTCGGAACAACGCGAAATTACTGCCTTCCTTGGCTCGAAGAAGTGTCTGGCTTGAAGGGCGGCAAAGACTTTTCGCTTGTCTTTGCCCCTGAGCGCACAATCGCCGGCAAAGCACTCAAGGAGCTGCGCACGCTGCCTCAAATTATCGGCTCTTTAGACCCCTTAGGCGCAGAAGTGGCTACAGCTCTTTTCCGCGAAATGACCCCGATGATTATCAATCTGAATTCCCTCGAAGCGGCCGAGATGGTCAAATTGGTTAATAATGCCTTTCGTGACACCATTTTTTCCTTTGCTAATGAAGTGGCTTTGGTGTGCGAGCAATATGGACTGGATGCCTTTGAGGTGATTCAAGCTGCAAATGAAGGCTATCCACGCGATCCGATCCCCTTGCCCAGCCCAGGGGTTGGTGGCGTGTGCCTTAAGAAAGACCCCTACCTGCTGCGTTCTACAGCCATTGCGAAAGGGTTAGAACCAACCATCTTGGGGCGCAGTCGGTTGGTCAACGAATATATGCCCTACCATGTGTTTCGTAAATTCCAACGTTTTTGCCAGTCCACAAAGCGCAATCCCAGTGAAACCATTGTTTTTGTAGTGGGTTTTGCCTTCAAGGGTTGGCCTGAGACCTCCGATATGCGCGATTCGAGCACATTGGAATTGGTGCGCTATCTGCACCAGGCTGGTGTAACAATTCGGGGTTATGATCCGGTGATTCAACCCCAAGCTCTCCAAGCCGTTCCCGGCGTACAACCTTGCACCGTCTCGGAGGGTTTTCGCGGGGCCGATTGTATTTTCATCATGAACAATCATCCCTCTTACGAAGACTGGAATTTATACCCCCTGTTAGAGACAACGCGTAAGCCGGCCTTGTTGATCGATGGTTGGCATATCTTCCGCCCCGATGATGCCGGCCGTTGTGAAGGGGTTTTCTACAGCACGCTTAGCCAAGATTACGGCTGGCATTCTACTACTGATGAGACCTCCAGCCCGTGAGTGAAGAATTGCCGAACGTACAAGTTGTCTTACTGGCGGGTGGCGAGGGCAGCCGCCTTTGGCCGCTCAGTCGCAAAGGCTTGCCAAAGCAGTTCTTACCCTTTGCACCGCATGGAAAAACACTCATTCAAGCGGCGTTTGAGCGTGCTAGGCAAATCGGTGAATCAGTAGAGAGCATTTGGGTATGTGCCAATCGTCACCATGTGCCTCTCCTCAATCAACAACTACCTGATCTTCGCCCTGACCAATTGTTGCTCGAACCGATTGGGCGGAATACGGCTGCTTCTTTGGGATGGGCTGCATTGTGTATTCGCGCAAAGGATCCCGATGCGGTGATCGTTAGCTTGCCGTCCGATCACCTTTTCCGTGATCTTGAGCCGTGGTTAGAAGCTGTTCGCTCGGGCATCAAAGCCGCCTGGCGATTTGAGCGCTTGGTTTTATTGGGCATCAACCCCATTGATCCCTCACCGCAGTATGGCTATTTGAAAATTGCCCACTCAATCCCGTTTGAGAATACAACCATCTACGAAATTGAACGCTTTATCGAAAAACCCTCTTTAGCAGAGGCGAAAAGCCTAATCGCTCAGGGGAAAGTGTTGTGGAATACTGGAGGCTTAATTGCTAAGGTAAACGTTTTGCTCAAAGCCTTTGAGCGTCAATTGCCTGAAGCCTATTCTCTCCTTCGACAGATTTGGGCAAACCCGGCGTTGCTGCGCAAGAGATTTGGGGAGTTGCCATCGATCTCCATTGACGTTGGGATTCTCGAAAAAGAGACTTCACTCCTTGCCGTGCAGGGCGAGTTTGAGCGACTGGATATTGGTAATTTGATCTCACTAGGCAAATTGTTGCCTACCGATGATGCAGGAAACCGCACCAACGCTGTGATTGTTGATCGCGAAGCGCACCAAAATTTGGCAATCACCGACCAGGGGATGATCGGTTTGTTCGGCGTGGATGGCTTGGCTGTTGTGCGGTGGGGAGATGTCGTTCTCGTTTGCCCACAGGATCGTTTGGAGGAGATTAAGGCCTTTCAAGCTCAAATCGTTGCAGAGGGATGGGAAAAGTATCTTTGAAATCCGTGAAGGTCATCTTATTCGATTGGGATGGCACTTTGATCGACTCGCTTTCGATTAAAGCCCAGAATGCTGGGCAGTTGTTTGCTCAAACTTGGGGATTATCACCCGAATCGGTCGCTCAATCGTACCGCAGACATTCTGGGATCCCTCGCCGTCAGTTATTTGATGCTATCCTTTCCGATCATCGCTTGCCTCCTTTAGGGGATGAACAATTTGTTGAGTTGAGTCGGCAGTTTTCGCTTCTCAACTTAAGAGCTCTGTGCGATGGAGAGATTTTGCGGGCTGAGACAAGGGATACACTGCGAAGGTTGGCAGAACAAGGCTTGCGGTTATATGTTTCTAGTTCTGCAGAAGCGGCTGAAATTGAGCAGATTGCCCAAAATCTAGGCATTCGGAGATATTTTCAAGAAATCCTAGGCTCCAAGGGGAAATTTACGAAGGGGAAACCGCATGTAGATTATATCCTTCAGAAGGAGCAAGTTACGAAGCAGGAGGTCGCTTTTGTAGGAGACGATCTTGCCGATATTCGTTTAGGCCGCCAGGCAGGGGTAATTACGATTGGTAAATCTGGCACTCAGTCGCGCACCATTTTAGAAGCAAGCAGGGCGGATTTTGTGATTGATGAGATAGAGAGTCTTTTGGCTCTGTTTTTGGAATAACTTGTTATTTTTGGAGGCGTATGCGTACAATTATTGCCGAATGTTGTCAAAATCATTTAGGGGATTGGGAAATCCTCAAAGATATGGTCTGGGCGGCTGCGCAGGCAGGCGCAACCTATTGCAAGGTGCAGTCCATGTTGGCGGATGAACTCACTTTCCGTGAACGCTTCGAAGAAGGAAGGTGGGAGAATGGTCGTCAGGTGGCGATCAAACGCCCTTATCGACCCGAATACGAGCGTCTAAAGCCCATGGACTTAACCGACGAGATGCATTGGCGTTTTGCGGAAGAGTGTCAAAAGGCGGGCATTAAGCCCCTAACGACCGTCTTCACCCGCTCGCGCATCCCCTTCCTCGCCAGTCTAGGTTGGGATGCCGTTAAGGTAGCCAGTTATGATTGCGCTAGCTATCCGATGTTGCGCGAGTTGAAGGTGCGCTTCCCCCATCTGTATATCTCGACCGGCGCAACGCTCGATGAGGAAATCGAGACGGCCGCCAAAGTGATGGAGGGGCATTCTTTCACCTTTTTACATGCCGTTACCATTTATCCAACACCCTTGAATGAGCTCCACTTGGCGCGTTTGGATTATCTGCGCCGTTTTACCCCTTCGGTAGGTTTTAGCGATCATACTCTAGTAGAAAGAGATGGGATCAAAGCCTCGATTGCAGCCATGGCCTACGGCGCGGATGTCATTGAGCGCCATTTCACGATCCTGCCGGCCGAGAGAACCAAAGATGGTCCGGTATCTATTCGCTTTACAGAATTGATGGCTTTGGTAGAATTCAGTCGCCTGAGTCAGGAGGAATTGCGCCTTTATGTAGCGAAAGAGATACCTGAATACCATCAAATGATCGGCCTTGCCAACCGTCCATTGAGCGAGGTCGAATGGCTGAATCGGGATTATTATCGCGGCCGTTTTGCCAGCAAAGTGGGAAACGAGATCATCTATAACTGGGAAGAGAAAAAGGTTTTTGAATGAAAGCATTAGGTGTCATTCCTGCCCGCGGTGGCTCGAAATCGGTGCCGCGTAAGAATATTGCCATACTTGGTGGCAAACCCTTATTAGCTTACACCATTGCGGCAGCGCAAGCTAGCCGACGATTAACGGACTACCTTGTCTCTTCCGAAGACGAGGAAATCTTAAGGATTGCCCGTCAATACGGCGCACCAACTCCTTTTGTGCGTCCGGCAGAACTCTCCACTGATGACGCACCCAGTCTGCCGGTTGTGCAACACGCAGTGCGCGAGATGGAGCGGTTGAAAGGATTAGTATACGACATTGTCGTTCTCCTACAACCCACCACGCCCTTTCGCTTGGCGCAAGATATTGATGCTGCAATTGACAAATTGATCGCCACCCAAGCCGACTCGGTGATCAGCGTTTGCGATGTTGGTGCCTATCATCCGGCACGGATGCGTTGGATTATTGACGATCGTCTCGTTGAGCTACCCATCCGAGAAGAAAAAGAACTCCAACGCCGGCAGGATTTGCCACCCGTTTATATCCGAAACGGCGCCATCTATGCAGTACGCCGTGAGGTGGTGATGGTACAGAACAGCATGGTGGGAAAGATTTCCCGCCCCTACATTATGCCGCAAGAGCGCTCGGTGAACATTGACAGCCAACTTGACTTTTTACTAGCCGAAATTTTGCTTCAGCAAAAAGTTTAGTCTAGTCCATGAAGCCAATGGTGGAATTTCCGCATATCCGCATTCTGGTTGCTGAGCGATCAAGTTTCAGTGAAAAGGGGTTGCAGGCGCTTTCAGCGCTTGCCCCTACTACAGCTTTGGATATTCCTCAATCCGAACTCCCTAACGCAGTAGCTGCTTATGATGTCCTATTTGTGCGCTTAGGTTTACGCGTTGACAGCCAGGTGCTTCAAGCTGCTCCGAACCTGATCGCCATTGCCACGCCAACCACCGGACTCGATCACATTGATCTCGAAGTGGCTCATCGGAGGAACATTGTCGTATTGAGTTTAAAAGGTGAACGAGCGTTCTTGGAGACGGTAACCAGCACCGCAGAGCACACTTTTGCCTTACTCTTGGCACTGGTGCGACACATTCCTCAAGCCGTTCGGTCCGTTGAACGCTATGAATGGCGGCGGGATGTCTTTCGGGGCATGGAGTTAAACGGCAAAACTTTTGGAATTATTGGCTATGGTCGCTTGGGCAGTATGGTCGCCCGCTATGCGCTGGCTTTCGGGATGCGCGTCTTGGCTTATGATCCTTACGCTGCTTATATTCCCGAATCTGTCGAACGTTGTGCTACCCTGCAGGAGTTACTTCGTCAATCAGATATCATCTCCTTGCATGTCGATTTACGTCCAGAAACAACTGCCCTCCTCGATGAGCAGGCTTTTGCCCAGATGAAGAAAGGGGCTATTTTGGTCAACACCGCCCGCGGGGCGGTCATTGATGAAGATGCCCTGCTGAGAGCCTTAGAGAACGGTCATTTAGCTGCGGCTGCCCTTGACGTGTTAGCCGATGAGGCCGCCGTTCAATGCGGAGCTTCTTACCCGCTGATTGAATATGCCCGCACTCACGATAATCTCATTATCACTCCACATATCGGTGGTGCGTCCCAAGAGGCAATCGAAAAAGCCGACCTGTTTTTGGTTGAAAAGACGCGCCGCTTTTTACATAACCTTTCCCAAACCGAATAAAGCCACGAAAACCAATTTTCAAAGGAATAGAAGCAATGACAACTAAGAGAACCAAAACCACTCTGATTACCCCTTACGGTGGAAAGCTGGTCAATTTAGTGGTCAGCGGCGAAGAACGCCAAGAACTGATCGCTCGCTCGACCCGTTTGCCATCGGTGAAAATTTCAGCCCGCGCCATGTGCGATTTGGAGTTGCTTGCCACCGGCGCCTTTTCACCGCTCGACCGCTTTATGCGCAAAGCAGATTATGAGCGCGTCCTAACCGAGATGCGTCTGACCGATGGCACCCTGTTTCCCATTCCGGTTACCCTGCCGGTGGATGAAGACCAATTGCCCACTTGGGGCGAAGCAATCACCTTGTGCGATGCGCGCAATAATACGTTAGCCGTTATGCAAATCGAGGAGGTCTATCATTGGGACGCCTTGCGTGAAGCTCGCCTCGTGCTGGGCACCACTGACCCGCGCCATCCACTGGTTTCTGAGATGGTCAGTTGGGGCAAAGTGTATGTGTCCGGCGAGTTAAAGGTGATCGATTTGCCCAAGTACTATGACTTTGTCGAGTTGCGCCGTACACCTGCACAAGTGCGCCAATTGTTGGAAGAGATGGGTTATGCTAATGTGGTGGCATTTCAGACGCGCAACCCTATGCACCGCATCCATGAGGAACTGACCAAGCGCGCCGCCGAAGAAGTGAACGGCAGTCTGCTCATCCATCCGGTGGTCGGCTTGACCAAGCCCGGCGATGTCGATCATTATACTCGCGTGCGCGTTTATCGGGCTTTGGTGGAAAACTATTATGACCCCAAACGCACTGTGTTGAGCTTGTTACCCCTCGCCATGCGCATGGCAGGACCAAAAGAAGCCCTTTGGCACGCTATCATCCGCCGCAACTATGGGGCAAACCACTTCATTATCGGGCGCGATCACGCCGGTCCGGGCAACGATAGCCATGGACGTCCGTTCTACGGGCCTTATGAGGCGCAGTTGATGTTAGAACAGTACGCCGATGAATTGGGTGTCAAGCCAATTCAATTCAAGGAGCTGATCTACTTGCCCGATGAAGATCGCTACGAAGAAGTGAGCAAAATCCCTGAAGGCGTACGTACCTTGTCGATCTCTGGCACGCAGGTGCGCGAGGACTATCTGGCAAAGGGCAAAGAACTGCCGGAGTGGTTCACCCGCAAGGAAACTGCTGAAATCCTGCAACAAATGTATCCTCCCCGTCACCGTCAGGGGGTGTGCATCTGGTTCACCGGCTTGAGCGGCGCCGGCAAATCCACCACCGCCGAAATCCTCACTTCGCTCTTAATGGAACGCGGTCGCCAAGTGACTTTGTTAGATGGCGACGTGGTGCGCACTCATCTCTCCAAAGGTTTGGGCTTCTCCCGCGAAGACCGCGATACCAATATTTTGCGCATCGGTTTTGTGGCGGGGGAAATCGCCCGCCACGGCGGCACCGTGATCTGCGCAGCCATCAGCCCCTATCGCGCCACCCGCGAGGAGGTGCGCAAGATGGTAGGCGACGAACGCTTTATCGAAGTGTTTGTTGATACCCCGATTGAAGTCTGTGAAGCACGGGATGTCAAAGGGCTCTATGCACGGGCTCGGCGCGGTCAGATCACCGGCTTCACCGGTGTGGATGATCCCTATGAGCCGCCAATTGATCCTGAAATCACCCTTGATACGGTCAACCATACCGCCGAGGAAAACGCGCGCTTGATCGTTCAGTACCTCGAAGAACAAGGCTTCTTGCTGCCAGACGGCGGCAATCGCCGCGCAGCACCCACTCTGGTCTCGGACGATGGCCGCGAGGCGCTGGTGCAAAACGCATAGTGTGATACAGAGATTTGTCTCGCGCTTCCCATCCCTTCGAGCGCAAGAGCTGTAGGACAACTTCTAGGAGTTGTCCTACAGAGCCAATATAACAACAGCTCTTGAGGGTGCATCAAACAAACTGCGACGGTTTATAATGAATAAAAAAGCGGGTGAATTGATTCGTCCAACGGAGAAAGCATGGTAAACGTACAAACCAATGGGGCAATTCTGGGCTTTGAGAGAGAATTGTGGGCAGCCGCCGATGCTCTGCGCGGCAGCATGGACGCTGCCGAATACAAACACGTTGTGCTAGGGCTGATCTTCCTGAAGTACATCTCAGATGCTTTTGAGGAATATCATGCTCAACTAGAGGACGAGCTTGACGAAGGCGCGGACCCTGAAGACCCGGATGAATACCGCGCCAAAAACATCTTCTGGGTACCGGCTGAAGCGCGCTGGAAGGAGATTCAGGCAAAAGCCCGTCAACCCGAGATTGGCAAAATCATTGATGATGCCATGATCGCCATTGAGCGCGATAACTCGGCTTTGAAAGGCGTCTTGCCCAAAGAGTACGCCCGCCCGGCGCTGGATAAGCAACGCCTAGGACAATTGATCGACCTGATCTCCAACATTCAGGTTGGCAATGAAGCCGCCCGCGAGAAGGATATCCTCGGGCGGGTGTATGAATACTTCCTCGGGCAGTTTGCCAGCGCCGAAGGCAAAAAAGGCGGCGAGTTCTACACCCCGCAGTGCGTGGTCAAACTGCTGGTGGAGATGATCGAGCCATACCGCGGACGGGTGTATGACCCTTGCTGCGGTTCAGGAGGAATGTTTGTTCAGTCCATGAATTTCATCCGCGCTCATGCCACCGGTAACGGCAACGGGGGCCGTAAGGGTGGGGCAACGAGCCGTCCAAGGGCTGATATCTCCATTTACGGCCAAGAATCGAATTACAACACCTGGCGGCTGTGTAAAATGAACCTGGCTATCCGCGGAATCGAGGGGCAGATTGCCCAAGGCGACTCGTTCCACAATGACCGTTTTCCCGACCTGCGCGCCGACTATATCCTCGCCAATCCCCCGTTCAATGTTTCGGACTGGGGCGGCGATCGCCTGCGCGAGGACAAACGCTGGAAGTACGGCATCCCGCCGAACGGCAACGCTAACTTTGCCTGGGTTCAGCACATAATCTATCACCTTGCGCCAGGCGGGGTGGCCGGTTTTGTGCTGGCCAATGGCTCCATGTCGTCCAATCAGTCCGGCGAGGGCCAAATACGCCGTGGCATCATCGAAGACGATCTGGTGGATTGCATGGTCGCCTTGCCCGGGCAACTTTTCTACTCGACCCAGATTCCCGCCTGCCTGTGGTTCCTGCGGCGGGGCAAGAGCGAGCCGCGCCGTGGACAGGTGCTGTTCATTGACGCCCGTCAGATGGGGCGCATGGTGGACCGCACCCACCGTGAACTGACCGATGAGGACATCCGCAAGATTGCCGATACCTACCACGCCTGGCACGCAGGGGATGCCAATTACGCCGATGTGCCCGGTTTCTGCAAATCGGCCTCACTAGAGGAGATTCGGAAGCATAATTACGTGTTGACGCCAGGGCGTTACGTGGGCGCGGCCCCTAGAGAAGAGGATAACGAACCCTTCGAGGAGAAGATGGCGCGGCTGGTGGCAAAACTGCGCGAGCAGCAGGCCGAGGCCATAAAGCTGGATGAGGCGATTTGGCGGAATATCCGGGAGCTAGGCTTCTGATGAACGTACCGTTTATTGCAGAGAAAGACTGCCTTCATAGTAAACGCACTGTTGAACATGGAGAGTTTTTGGTGCCATGATAAACGCAGGCTATAACAAAGAGCAGCGCGCAGGTGTTTACGTCCGCCAGCCGCATGGCTACCGTGCTTTTATCCCCAAGCCGTTACCACCCAACCCACCGGTTAAGGTAAGCGGTTCCCTGCAGACGCTGCTTTCCCAAGCTGACTACGCCTTGGGCCGGCTTGACGGCGCCATACTGACCTTGCCCAATCCTGACCTCTTCGTGTTCATGTATGTGCGCAAAGAGGCCGTGCTCTCCAGTCAGATCGAGGGCACGCAAAGCTCGTTGCAAAACCTGCTGGCAGCTGAGGCGAGACTTTTTGACCCCGACACGCCCGGCGACGTCAACGAGGTCATCAACTATGTGCGTGCGATGAACTACGGCTTGGAGCGACTCGCCATGCTACCGGTCTCAGTGCGCCTCATCAAAGAAATCCATGCCGAATTGATGCGTGGCGTTCGCGGTGGGCAACTCACCCCGGGCGAACTGCGAACCAGTCAGAATTGGATCGGTCCTGCAGGATGCACGCTTTCCGAAGCGACTTTTGTCCCGCCTCCGCCCCATGAGGTACCCCAGGCGCTGGCTGACCTGGAGCGGTTCCTCCACACGCAAGACGACATGCCGGCACTGATTCGCGTCGGACTGGCACACGCCCAGTTCGAAACCATCCACCCGTTTCTGGATGGCAACGGTCGCATTGGGCGGCTGCTCATCACCTTTCTGCTCACGGAAAAGGGGCTGCTCGCCAAGCCGGTGCTCTATCTCTCGCACTACTTCAAACGCCACCGCGTCGAGTATTACGAACGTCTGCAAGCCGTGCGCGATGTGGGCGACTGGGAGGGCTGGCTCGAGTACTTCCTGCGCGGCGTCATCGTCGTGAGCGAAGAAGCGACCCGAACCGCTGCGGCCATCCTGCGCATGCGCGAAGAGTACCGCGCCAAAATCACCGAGCGCTTCGGTCGCGCCGCCGCTAATGGCCATCGAATTATGGAAAGGCTCTTCGAGCGGCCCATCATCACGGTCGCCACCGTGCGCGATTGGCTGGGCATCACCCAGGCGGGCGCCAACAACCTCGTCAGGCGCCTGGTGGAAATAGGTCTGCTCAAGGAGATTACCGGCTACGCCCGCAACCGACGCTTTCGCTTCGAGCCGTATCTTAAGTTGTTCGAAGAACCCGAGGAGGCGCAGCCATGATGATGTCCAAGGGCTTGAACAAACGGAAAACCGAGACCGCAAATCGCAACGCTGCTATTGCCAATAACCTGGAGGAGCACGGCTATGGCAGGTGAGTGGC
>CALFWB010000089.1 GCA_937928795.1 uncultured Anaerolineales bacterium | reverse complement strand
AACCCGCAGCCCAACTGCCATTTGCACCTTAGCCCAAATGACAGTAAAATATAGCTATCTCAACAGCGGTAGGCAGAAAAAGCAGCATACTCCATCCGAACAAGCCCCGCTTTTCTTGCCTTCCCCCTATTCCATCACTTCGTTAACGGATTTTCCAACGTGACCGAAACAAAGATTTCCTCACCCAAACGCATCCTGATCGACACCGACCCCGGCATTGACGATTCGGCTGCCATCCTGCTGGCACTGGCTTCGCCGGAGCTTCAGGTCGAAGGCTTGAGCATTGTACATGGCAATTGCTCGGTTGACCAAGGCGTGCGCAACGCCTTGGCAGTCTTGGAGTTAGCCCAGGCGACCGAAATTGCGGTGGCGCGCGGTTGTGAATTGCCCCTCGTCCAGCCCTCTTTGCTCGCTCCGGAAACGCATGGACAAACTGGACTGGGGTATGCTCAGCTTCCGCCCCCGCGCACAAAACCGTTGGCTCAACACGCCTGCGATTTCTTGATCGATCGCATCCTCAGTGCGCCTGGCGAAATCACGATCGTTGCCATTGGCCCGCTGACCAACCTTGCCCTTGCCCTGCGCAAAGAACCTCGCTTGGCTGCGGCAATCAAAGAACTCTTCATCATGGGCGGCGCAATTCGCCATGAGGGCAATACCACCCCTTTGGCAGAGTTCAACACTTATGTCGATCCGCACGCTACCCATATCGTCTTTCACAGCGGCATCCCCACAACGCTTGTCCCGTTAGATGTCACCTATCAGTGCATCCTCACCGAAGCTCATCTGCAAGAGTTAGAGAAAATTCCTTCCCCTATTCCTGCCTTTCTGCGCCAAGCCACCCGCTTTTACATGGAATTCCACGACCGCTATCAAGCCATTCGGGGTTGTGTGATCAACGATCCCTTAGCCCTTGCCCTGACCTTTCAACCCGATTTATGCGATTACGAAACCCTTTATGTGGACGTGGATATCAGCGGCGGGGTTTGTATGGGAAAGACCTTTGCCGACTTCTATCGAATAAGCGGCAAGCCAGCTAACCTGCGCGTGGCTTTGGGGGTGCGCGCCGAGGCTTTTTTGGATTTGTTTGTGCAACGGATCGCAGCGTTGAGCCAAAAACTTTTGAGCAAGGAGGTTAAGTAGGGAACGATAAGTCGATCAAATGTGTGACCCATGTGTGGCAAAGGTGTTGTTTTTTTTCATCGTGTATTTATCTCAAGCTATCTAGAAAGGAGTTTTTGCCATGAAATTTTTTGAATCGCTCAAAAAAGATTTCAATACGATGACCTGGGTCTTGATCCCGGTTGCCATTGCAATCAACGTTGTTATGGGGCAGATCGTGGTCGTCCTGCGCCTGCCGGTCTATTTAGACTCAATCGGCACTATGCTGGTGGCTGCTTTGTGCGGGCCATGGGCAGGAGCCCTAACCGGCACACTCTCGAATATTATCTGGGGTTTGGCAATTGATCCGAATGCCTTCCCGTGGTGGCCCGTGGCGTTTTTCATCGGTTTGGTGACCGGCATTTGCGCTAACGCCGGCTTGTTCAAGAATATCTGGAAGGTGATCATCACCGGCTTTTTGGTCGCTCTCACGGCGGCAATTGTCTCCACGCCCATCGCCGTCTATCTCTACGGTGGTATCACCGCCAGCGGCTCGTCCTTTATCACTGCTTACCTATTGCAGACCGGGCGGGGCGTGATCGAAGCGGTCTTCAGCACCAACTTCCTCGTTGAACCAATCGATAAGATTTCCACGGCACTGTTGGCTTTTGTTATCATTCAAGGTTTATCCATGCGCTTTGTCGCCCGCTTCCCGCGCCCGCAGAACATTGAAATCCAAAAGGGCGCTAGCAAGACCCAGCTTTGGATTGCCCTCGTGGTGGTTCTGGTTTTGATCCTAATTGCTGCCTTTGTCTTGGTGCGCATCCTTGCGCCAGGCGGATGACGAAAACTTGCCCTCAACCCCTCTCTTCGACAGAGAAGGTGCTTAGAAAGTGAGGACAGGACACCAAAACACACAGGACACACTCAGCCAGGATATTCTGAGTTTGTTTCTTGGTGCCCTTGAGGTGATTTTCTGAGCACCCTCGCAGAGAGGGGTGAGGACATGAAAGGAGCGGAATGCACGAACGATTATCGTTTTACGTCAAACGCGAAAGCCCCCTTCATCAGCTCAACCCGCTCACCAAGCTGACGCTTATCTTTGGTTTAATCCTGCCTGCTTTCTTGGTGCCATTTTATTGGACTCCGCATCTGCTGCTTGTTCTCGTTGTCTTTCCTTTAGCCTTTCTCGGTAAGGTTCAGGGCGAGTATTTTAACGCTGCAACTCGCTTGATCTTGCCCGCCGCCGGCTTTCTCTTTGTCATGCAAGCCCTCTTTATCCCCGGCGGTGAGGTGGTCTTAGCCAGAGTTTGGTTTCTAACCCTCACCCAAGAGAGCTTACTTTATGCTTTTGCCAATGCCGTGCGCATCTTTGTCATGATCTCTTCCTTTACCCTCTTTATGCTGACCACCCATCCCAGCGAGCTGATGTCCGACCTTACTCGGCGCGGCCTACCAGGACAATTTGCTTATGTGATCATTGCCACCTTGCAGATTATCCCCCAAATGCAAGCCAAAGCCAACACCATCATTGCTGCCCAACGCTCCCGCGGCTTGGATACCGAGTCGAGCTTCAGTCGGCGCATCCGCGCTCTGGTGCCTTTGGTAGGTCCGCTGGTGTTCGGTTCGCTGGTTGAAGTAGAAGAGCGCGCTATCGCCATCGAAGCGCGCGGTTTCACTTCCCGCCTTCCGAAGACCTCCTTACGGGAGATTTCCGACCGTCCACTGGATAAAGGGCTGCGCTGGTTGCTGTTAGCTATGATGCTTGCCTCGTTGCTCAGCCGCATCTGGTTTTCCTAGAGAGTCACCATGCCCGTCGTCAGACTGCAACAGGTCACCTATTATTATCCGCTCACCGAGACGCCTGCCCTTCAAGACATCAACTTAGAAATCGAAGAAGGGGAATTCATTGCCGTCATTGGCCCGAACGGGGCGGGAAAATCAACCCTGTGTTATACCTTAGCCGGCTTCATTCCACATTTCTACAAGGGGGAGTTACAAGGGACGGTCGAGGTGGATGGCCGTTCAACCCAAGACTCCAACCTTTCCGATTGGGTGCTGAGGGTGGGTTTGGTCTTTCAAAACCCGTTTAACCAGATCAGCGGAGCCAAATACACTGTCTTTGAGGAAGTCGCCTTTGGTTTGGAAAACCGCGGCGTGCCGCGCAATGAGATGATCCAGCGGGTTGAGGAAGTGCTAGAGATGACCGGCATCGCCGATCTGGCCGCTCGCTCGCCCTATTCGCTTTCCGGCGGACAACAGCAGCGGGTCGCCTTGGCTTCGATTTTGGTCATGCAACCCAAAGTGCTGGTGCTGGATGAGCCGACCTCGCAGATGGACCCAATCGGAACGCGGGAGGTGTTCGGTGTCATCCGCAAAATGGCTCAAAAAGGCATGACGGTGGTCATGGCCGAACACAAAATGGAGTGGATTGCTCAGTTCGCCGATCGGGTGATCGCCCTTTGGGAAGGCAAGATTTTCTTAGAAGGCAAACCTCAGCAGGTTTTGACCGATGAACGTTTGGCTGAAAAGGGCTTTGGCGTTTCGCGCTACACGACCACGGCCCGCCTCGCCCTCTCACGCGGTCTGTGGCAAGCGGAACGCCCTTTGCCGGTCACATTGGAAGAGGCTGTCTCCGGCTTTGCGGCCATCCGCAATGGGCAGTCAAAAGGAAAGCCGTGATGAACATTTGCGTTGAAAACCTCTCCTTTCGTTACCCCAACGGTGTCCTTGCTTTGCAAGGCGTCTCTTTGGAGATCGCTTCGGGCGAACAAGTTGCCATCATCGGGCAAAATGGCGCCGGCAAGACCACATTGGTCAAACACCTAAACGGTTTGCTTCAGCCAACCGAGGGTCGGGTGCTGATCGGCGATTGGGACACGCGCAAGTATTCGGTTGCTAAACTTGCCCAACGGGTTGGTTACGTCTTCCAGAACCCGGATGAGCAGTTGTTCACCAAAACCGTGGCGGAGGAAATCGCCTTTGGGCCTCGGAATCTGGGCTATTCCAAGGAACGCCTTCAAACTCTGGTTGAAGACGCCTTACAACTAACCCAACTGCAAGCCATGCGCTCTGCCAACCCGTATGACCTCTCTCCTACCTGGCGCAAGATGGTTGCAATAGCTTCGATTCTAGCTATGGATACGCCCATTTTGATCTTTGATGAACCGACTACCGGACAAGACGCGGCGTCGGTCGGGCGGCTGGCAACCATTATCGCCGAATTGAAACAGCGCGGCAAGACGGTGATCACGATCACCCACGATATTGACTTTTGCGCCGAGAATTTCGGACGGGTGATCGTTATGGGCAACGGACAAGTGTTGTTAGATGGCAGCGCCAAAGAGGTATTGGGGCAAGAGGCGATCCTCGCTCAAACCTTTGTTGATCCTCCACAGATCACTCGTCTGGGACTGCGACTGGGGTTGACGGAGGTTGTTTGTACCCCCCAAGAGTTTCTGGACGTCTTTGAAACACAGTGCGCGGCATGACCCGGCGCGCTCATCAGACCACCGCCTACTATGCAGCCTATTTTGTGCTTGGAGCGACCATTGCCTCGCTAGGTCCCAGTCTGATCTACCTTGGGGCAAACACGGCAACGTCGACCGACGTCTGGGGGCTATTATTTCTAACCCGCTCGGCCGGCTATCTGAGCGGATCGCTGATCGGCGGGCGCCTGATTCAACGCTGGAGTGGTTCTCTGCTGTTGAGCACCGTTCTGCTCGGAGCAGCGATTGCTTTAGCTGCAATGCCAGCCATCACGGTTTTCTCACTGCTACTGACGATGATGTTGGTCATCGGCGCCTGCGAAGGCTGTTTAGATGTCGGTTGTAACCTGCAGTTGGTGTGGGTGCATCGGGAGCGCTCTGCGCCTTATCTCAACGGGATGTTCCTCGTGGCAGCCTTGGGAGGGGTCTTTTCGCCGCTGCTTTTCTCGCTGTTGGGAGGAGCGTGGGGGTATCGAGCGTTGGCGTTGCTCAAATTGCCGTTGGTGGTTGTGTTCTGGTTACTCTCCGCTCCCGATCCACAGCAAGAAGAAGCGCCTCATGTTCGCAGAAGGTTGCATCCCCTTTGGTTTGCGCTATTTTGCCTCATTGTCTTCATTTATGTGGGCGGCGAAGTTTCCTTCAGCGGTTGGCTTTCCTCCTATGCGTTTACGTTGAACCTTGCTACTGAGAAGGGTGGCGGGATGCTGACCTCCTTCTACTGGGTGGGCATTCTGCTGGGGCGGGCGGTGGCTATCCCGCTTACCCGCCGGCTGGCACTGCGCCGCATGGTGTTGATCTGTCTGGCCGGCATTATGCTGAGTCTGGGGATGATCTTGCTCAACCCGCTATCGGTGAATTGGCTTTGGGCGGGCGCTTTAGGGGTTGGGGTCTGTCTGGCACCTCTCTTTCCCACCACGTTTGCCTTTTTGGAAAGGCAAGTCGCCATCTCTGGCTCCTTAGCGGGCGTCCTGTGGGCAAGCGGCAGCTTGGGCGCCATGCTTTACCCGTGGCTGATCGGGCAACAGATGGCACAACGCGGCGCGCTTAGCTTAATGGCGATCTTGGTAGTCAGCTTCGGCGCAGCTTTGCTTCTCTTTGGGTGGGTTTCTGGGCGAGTTGCTCGTTGAACCGCTCAGCGTGGCCGAACGACCAATTCGTCATAGCCCGAAAGCGAACACGGTTCGCGGTTGTAGACGACATCCTCCAATTCGAGGATCACGATCTCGGCCGTGGTGTATATCGTACAGCCACCGACCAGATGCCCACCTAGTGTTTTACCATCCCCATCCGCAATGGCAATGTGTAGATGCGAGCCGTGGATCGAAACCGTGCCGGTCATGGCGACAATCTCGAAATGTCCTGTGAACTCGCTGTAGGTCGAGCGGTTCGCCAAGCGCAGCGTGGCGTGCGTGAGGCTGCCCACCGCGCTGAGGATGACACCGGCTTGGATGTCTTGGGCGGTGACGAATTGCTGAATTTCAGCGAGCAGGTCTTGGTTTGGCAAAAGGCGAAAGGTGTGTAAGCGAGTCATGGTGGTTGCTCCGCAGTAGGATATCCAAAAACGCCATTGGTGGACTTCGATCAGAGCGTTCAACCTGCCCAAATATCCGCAAAGGGCACAGATTGCCCAGCAAAATTCAAGGAGAGCATTCGGAAACTCTCAAAATGCACCTAAAATTAGATTGACTACTCTAAAGAAAATGTGAGTAATCCACCGTATTTCCAAGCCGGGAGTAGTCCACATGAATTCTATCATCACATTGACTCAATGGGCAATCCTGAATTGTGCGCACTCAAAAGTTGTTGGCAACATTGCTTTGTAGGACAACTCATTGAGTTGTCCTACAACTTTTGCGCGGATACTCGTAATTCGTAATTATAGACCGTGGATCGGAATCGGTTCGGTACAGGCTATTCAGTGGAGCATAGGCTTCAGCCTGCACAGGAACATAAGCTTTAGCTCGTGCAAACGATACACGGGCTGAAGCCCACGTTACGCAAATCTGCCTAGTGCAGTAACATAAGCTTCAGCTTGTGGAAACAGTCTACGGGCTGAAGCCCACGTTACGGAAATCGTTTGGCATAGGTTACTCAGCGGAGAATAGGCTTTAGCTTGTGTAAACGGCACAGGCTGATTCTCTGTTAGAAGGGGGTATAATATGTTGTGTGAAAATGTCCAAGTCAGGTGCTTGCGGTTTAGGCGGACTGGTGCATTATTATAGCATATTTATGACACCTGCAGGACATAAAGCAGTTATGAAGAGGATATCAATCCAGTTCATAGTTGGGCGGTCATTTGCCAGTGAAGAGAGTATGAAGCGGAGTCTACTGCTCTTTATTCTCCTGTACATCTGGCTGATAAATGGTTGTCGCTCCCTGGCGACACCAGAGCTATCCACGCCGGCGTTTACTGCAACATTACAGGCAGCTACGCCTACGCCACTTGCAATGACAGCGACCTTTACTCCCAGACCAACTGCAATAGCTACACCTGACATTGCCGTGACAGTTATTGCTATCAGCGAACCAAGGATATACTCGTCGCATCTATCGCCCGATGGTAAGTGGCGGGCCGAAGTTGTGATTTACGATTGTGTCGCGGTTGGCGACGTGGACGAGATTGCTTACGAACAGTTGAGACTTATTCAGGTTGATAGCGGCGTCGAGAAAATAGCCGACAGCCAGCTGCAGTACTGTGGCGGTTTGGGTGCCTTTGGTCTAGCAGGTTTGTTTTGGTCATCGAACAGCCGCTACTTCTACTACACCAATGCAAGAGAGGGTGCGCCTGACGGATGTGGTTACTGGGAACGGCCAATCATCCGTCTCGATGTGAGTAACCTCGAATTGAAACGCCTGGGTGGCGGGTCTCGTTCCCCAGATGGAACAAAGCTGGCGACCTGGTGGGGGCAGGAGTTGGTGATATGGGACATCAACGAAGGCGAAATCGCCCGTATTTCAGCAATGGCTTTAGACGCTGAAACCGGCACCATTGCGTGGGCACCTGATAGCCGAGCATTAGTGTATGTACAGTTTGCCTCGTACTGTCCCTTATCGGGCAAGTCTTATGTCGTGCGCCTTGACTTGCTCGCACTTGAGCAGACCCTTCTGCTGGAATCTGAGGCACCAACTTTTGGCAATGCTACCTGGGCTGTGCTGAACGAGCTAACGTTGTTTGATGAGAATGGTAAGGAATGGCGCTACTATTTCACTACTCAAGAACTCAGGCCGGTGCCCTAACAGCCTGTTCATTCGACAGTGCCCGCCCAACCCCCGCTTGCAGCCGACAGCCGCTTCGCGGCTCGCTGCGCTCGCCGCTCGCGTCTGCGGCTGAAGCGCATGCCGTTAGGTTGCTCAGCTATAGTCAAACCACTCGGACCAGAAGGAGAGAATCATAATGGCGAAACTTGAGCGCACCGATAAGCCTGTCAATGTACTACTCGAGGAACTGAGCAAAGGAGAGCTAGGGTTACCAGAAATCCAACGAGGGTATGTTTGGAATAGACCCCAGGCCAGAGACTTAGTTGATTCCTTGTACCGAGAATATCCCTCCGGTCTTATACTGCTTTGGAAGCCTGAAGAATTACCTGAGTTACGCAATGGCTCATTTGAACACAGTGGTGAGATGCAAATCAGGTATCTTGTTTTGGACGGACAACAACGGTTGACCTCTCTCAAGCAAGTGCTCGACGGTAAGATACCGGTGTACTTCAACGTTGAAGAAGAAACGTTTCAAATCTACAGTGCCAAACTAAAGGCTAACCCACTCTGGGTATCGGTTAGAAATGTGATCACGAGAGGTGCTATCGAGATTCTTGATGAACTCGAGGCTGCCCTCAATCTCGACAGAGAGAAACGAAAAGTTTATGGACAGCGATTGACTCAACTTGAGAGAATTAAAGAGTATCGCTATCCCGTGATGATCATACACACGGACGATTATGAAGAGGTCACAGAGTCTTTCATTCGCATTAACTCACGGGGCACTCGACTGAGAGAGGCGGAACTGGCAATGGCGCAATTGGCTTATCATTGGCCGGGAGCGCTGGTGAAGGAATTTGAAACCGCATTGGACGATTATGAACAGGCGAACTACGCGCTTGAGGCTCGGTTCTTGATGCGGTGCTTTGTCGCCGTTGGCACAGGTCAGAGTAGGTTCAGGTACTTGGGAACCCTCTGGAAGAAGAGCCGATCCGAGTTGGAAGGCATTTGGGAGCGTACCAAGAAAGGGGTTGACTATACTATTAACTTTTTGAGGAACAACGCTGGCATTGAGTCTTCGGATTGGATCTCATCTGTCAGTGCCCTCATACCTTTAGTGGTTTTCTTTTCTAGTAGGGAAGGACAACTTTCCGAGACGGAAGCAAGGGGCTTGCTATTCTGGTTTTTTGAGGCTACGATACACGGAAGATATGCGGGTAGTCTTGAGACCAAGCTTGACCAAGATCTTCGAGCAATAGTTAGTGCTGCGCCGTTGGACGATCTGATGGCAAATCTGAAACGAGAAGTAGCAAGGCTTGAGATTACGCCAGAGATGATGGAAGGGAAATATCAGAGACACCCTTTCCTTCCGTTGCTTTTTGTCATATTCCGCCATAGGAAAGCAACCGATTGGTTCACTGGAACAGTTCTCAGTGCTACGAATGTTGGACCTGATCATCAACTGGAGCTCCATCACATTTTCCCGAGGGCTGTGCTCAAAGAAACTGACGATTTTGAAGCTCACGAAATAGATGATCTGGCGAACATGGCTTTTCTTTCCCAAAAAGCCAATAGGTCCATTCTCAAGACGCCACCCAATGAGTATTTGTCCAGAATCGAAAAAGAACGGCTTCAAGCACAGCTTGTACCCCTCGAGGAAGATTTGTGGCATATTGGGAACTACCGGAAGTTTGTCGTGCGCAGAAGGTCTCTGTTAACCGAGGCTATAAACGTGTTTTTGGGAGACTTGGGGCAAGGTTGGTTCGAGATAAATTGAGCAACCCAACAAGCGCTTCCAGCCGAC
>CALFWB010000088.1 GCA_937928795.1 uncultured Anaerolineales bacterium | reverse complement strand
ATCTCAAACCAATCCACAAAAATCTGGTCAACGATCATGCCGGTCACTTTCTGAAATTCGACGGTCAGGGTATTGTTTCCGTCTACTAGGTAAGAAGCCGGAAAAGTCAATTCAAAGCGATAGCGACGCAGACCATCCCAGGTCAGCGTACCAATCGGGGTGGGATTTTGGCTTTTGTTGATGTAGATGATTTGCCGATGGTCTGGATTTACACTCGGACTATGTGCTTTTGAGACAAATTCCCCATGCAGGATGGCCGTACCATTCTGGGTGGGATTGGGAATAGAAAGGGTATAATCTTTCGTGGTTGTGTTGCTAAATTGAACCCCTTCCCAGAAAAAGGTGTCCTCACTCGTGAAATGGGTTGTCCACCATATGTTTTGCTCTTCAAAGCGAATGCGGCTCTGAAAAGACTCCAAGAAAGGAGCATTACCCGCAGATACGGTCCTCTGTTCCATGAAAGGCCCGCCAACGCCCCCGTAACTTAACCAATAAACATTCTTGTTGGTATATTTCTCAACCATATAGCGGTTGAAACGCGGAGCAAAGGGGGTAAGGTTCAGGTCGCCAGCGCGATAAAAACTGTCTCGCCAAAAATCATCTTCGTCTGAGTAGAGAGATGCTAGATAAGTGCCATCAAACTTTTCACCGAAAAACAGGATAAATTCCCCAGAGCTAAATTTGGTTGCATTTCCATCGCTGTTCTCGACATAAATTGCCACCGAACGTCCCTGATTGGTCATGGCAAAGGTCTGCGGATTTAGCGTGCTAACCGGCATACCGGCTGCTTGAAGTGCCTCATAAGTGAGCTTGTAGATTCCATCCTCAGTGACAGTAATTTTATAACGTTCAGCGGTGGAGTCTTCGCTCAGCAAGTGGGCAGGGGCTTCCACCGGCAGTTCAAAAGCACGATAGCGTCTGGCTTCATGATAGTTCAACAAATTCTGCTGATAAATTGTCTCAAAAGGGCTCTCATCCTCCGCCAAAGCAGAGGAACTTTCAAATGGAGGCAAGTCATGTAGGTAGTTAAAATTTACCCGAAAGCGCACCTTTGTAAGCGCCTCCAGCTTTCCCGATGAAGGTGTGTACTGAAATGGATAAACGCGGAGCGGCAAAATGCGTTGACTGCGCAATTTAGCCGCCTCACCCAATTCAACAAACTTGCCCGGGAATGGATCGGAACTGGTGTAAGTGGATTCGTCCAATTGATATCGGATTGCTCCTAGAGCAAGGTCTTCGTCTCCTGCCACATATGCCGGCGCTGGTTCTACCCGATATCGACCGCTGAGCGGCTTCGTCTGAATCTCCTCAATTTGCAGGGTGAATTCCGCTCCGAGAGGTACACCAATTGACGTTGCCACCAGTGGCAAATTTGGTCTCCCTGGATCACCGATAGTCGAGCCGTCCTGTAATAAAATGCGATCGAAGATTTCACCATCCAATTCAATTTTATCGAAAGCATAATCCCCAAGATTGTATTCGATCGTAACACCGCCCTCATCTGCCTGAAGCAATTGGAATCCTTTCTTTTCTTCACCTCCGCTCTGAGCAAGGGTATCCAAGGGAAGAAAATTGAGCATAAGGCTTAAGATCAAAATCCAACATATTAACAATTTTCTCATCATAAATTTTCCTTTATAGGGCAAGTTCTTAACTTGCCTTCACGAAACACGCAATTGGCACACAATGCGAATGACTTCTAATCGGTGGTGCAATTACAGCGTAGCGCATCCCTTAACTGCCGGCCCTGTCCCTGCGAGCGATTGTCGGGCACCCAAGTTCTGTATGCACACCTTCCTTTTTCATTTTAGACTATTCTTGTCCTAATGTAAATAGCACTTTTTTACCATCTCACACTGAAGTCCAAAGTCAATTTATTCTTCCAGCAAGATTGACCAATAGGAATCATCCGGCAGCAAATGCAAATGGTAGTAAGGTATACAACGAAGGATTTCTTGGCAACGTTTCAAATATTCCTTCAAGTAAGAGGCCTCCACGGTGAGCACAGGCACACAAGCAACCATCTCGGCTAATGCTTGCCCTTGCGGAGGCGGCTCTAAGGAAACCTTTATATCCTTAATCAGATACAGCATTTTTGCAATCGGTGCGCTCCCAGCTCGCGGTCGATTTTGAGTTGGATTGTGAAACGGCGTTGCCCAGACTATCCACCCGACATCCGAACGAAGTAATACCACCAAATCATCATTGAGTACCGATCCAGCCGGCGCATTGCGCGCTGTTGTGGTCTTTCCGGCACCCGAATAACCCAAGAACAGATACGCCTTGCCCTCCCGCTCCACGGCGGCTGCGTGCAGCATTAAGCCTCCCGCATAAAAAGCAACTACTGCAGTGGTCACGCGTAAAAAATAATCAAGACCCATAAGGGGATGCTTGACAGCTTGGATCAGAGAAGCGCTTTTGGTTTGCCAATCTATCACACCCTGATAACCTCGCTGATCGAATTCAATCCGCTCAGGAAAAACTTTCGGCAGCAAGGGAATTTCCGCATCACCGGACAAATTATCCACGCGAACTGTCAGAATAGGCTCTTGATCGGTTAGAAAGTCTCGATAGAAATCAATCGTTTGTTGGCTTAAATGAGCATCATCGGTCATGATGCCAACCGAGAACGGGCCTAAGCTAACCATTATGCCATCATCAACCATACTCATCCACCCTATCTATCATTGCCGGATCATCGCATTCCGATTGAGCACGCACAGGAATCATCAACCATACTCATCCACCCTATCTATCATTGCGGCGAGGTGGTTTGCGCCTAATACCTAACCCAAATCCCAGAAGGATCATTCCACTCCCCACAAGGGTTTCGATCAGACCCTGCGGCTTGGCTTGAACCGAGATGGGATCATGCTGGGTAGCTTTTCCTTGTGTATCAAGGTCTTCTAATTGATAGAAATAGACTCGCTTTGGCACAACTCTTGCATCAACATATTGATACGAGCCGCCCTTGAGCGGATCATTAGAGGATGGGATGAGAGTTTCATTGATTTTGAGGTAAGGACCTTGTGCGTCCTCAGCACGGTAAAGATTAAAACCAATTGTATCGATTTCGGTGGCGGTTTGCCATTCGATCACAATCCGTGGATTAGCATATAGAAACCATCCATACCCAAGCAGTATTAATCCTCCAACCACGATGAGAAAATACCCCAGCCAACCTTTTCCAGAAGCTGTCATGAACAGATTATATCGTAACTCATGATAAAATCTGCCCAAACCATAATGAAAACCCGCGCCCTTCCCATACTGATAATTCTCCTTCTTTTTCTATTGTGGCTTTCCGCATTTCGATACTCTAATGTCAGAAGTGCCTCTCCCCAGCCCACTCACCAGCCTTCCCCAACCCCCCAATCCATTGAAGATCAAATTCGGCAAGCCATCATCCAATCTATATCCCGCGTCAAGGGTATCCAACCCATCTACGAAATGTTTGATACAGGCGTTGAAGGCATCCGCTTGAATCCGTCTCAGGATCAAGCCATTGCATATTTGCTACCGATAGACCCACAAACCGGCGATGTGATTCCCACCGAGCCAGGTCTTGCCATTTTGCAATGGACTGGCAATCAATGGCAAACTTCATTGCCCGGCGATCCAAACTGGCTGCTTCAACTCAAGTCCCTTCCTAGCAATCTAATCCCGCCGGAGGAAAAGAACCTTTGGCTCATTCGCGATTCCCAGATGAAAGCTTTGGCTGCTGTTGGACCTTTTCACGGGTATCGTCTGCCTTGGGCTCCGGGAATCACCATGCGTCTAACCCAAAGCGTTGCCCACGACCGCTATACTCCCAGTGGCAACGCCCACTACGCCTTTGACTTTGCCACTCCCGGCCCAGCCCAAATGTTCAACCTGTACGCTGCTAAAGGTGGCTACGTCTGGAGCGTGAAGGATAATTGTCCCAATGGTTCTGAGACCTGTTCTAACTGGATTGTCCTGCGCGATCCAAGCACAAACCCGGTCACCTTTCAACTCTATCTCCATCTCGCTCAAAACAGTATCCCGGCTTCCATTCGCGCAATTGGCACCTTTGTCGAGCGCGGGCAATTTATCGGGGTAGCTGATGACACTGGGGTCAGCACTGCCCATCATCTGCATTTCATGGTGCATACCAATCCGTCCTCCTATTGGGGCACCTCGGTCGATATTACCTTTGAAGATGTTGACATCAATGGCGGGCGACCGCGCATCTTAGCCGATCGGCCTTACTGCCGTAGCACGGATATTTGCGAACAATTCCGCAATGATTACGTCTCCCGAAATTACTATTTGGGCGATCAAACCCCACCCTATGGAGATATTTTGACCCCCCGGCTAGGCGATACCATCTCTTCTCCAATGGTTAGACTAGAGGGATGGGCAAAAGACGATTTAAGCGGGCTTTATGGAGCAAAGTTTATTTTCAATGTTGATGGAACCTGGCAGGATCTCAGCCAAGCCTTCACGACCTCTGTTTTCTCTTATGAGTGGGATTTGTGCGCGTGGAATATCCCTGATGGACCGATTTCGATTGCCTTGCGGATTTTCGACAAAGCTGGCAATCAATCTGTCGGATTCCCTGGCTTAACACACTTCTTCAAGCGCTATGAATGCCCCACATCTTCCACTCCGCCGTGCATCCCATCTGCAGATCAAATCGCCCTTTTCCCCAAAGAAGATTATCAAGGAACCTGTACCCTCTTCTCGAGCGGGAGTCACTCTGATTTAGGAGCAGTTGGAAAGCAAAACGCTTCGTCTATCCTCGTTGGCTCCAATGTGGTTGCAACTCTTTTCTATCTGGATAATTATCGTGGGCGGGGTGAAACTTTTGCCTCCTCCGATGCTAATCTTGCTGATAATTGGATCGGGAATAATGCAGTCTCTTCTCTTGTCGTCTCTGGGCGCAATTCCTCTCCAGCAACGCCCTACCCAATCTCTCCACCGAATAATGCCAGCCTTCCCGCCAACAGTTCCATAACGTTCCACTGGGAAAACCTCGGCAGAGCTAGCGAATTTCAAGTTGAATACACCCGCTCTGGCTCCTCACCCACATTCTCCGCTTGGCTTTCTGTGCCCTATTGGCAAGCTGGATCGCTGCCAGCGGGCAATTACACCTGGCGTGTCCGCAGCAGAAACGCCAATGGAGCAAGTAATTTTTCCACGGCTTTCTCGTTCTCGGTCTCGACTACATCTACCAACGCCACCGCTGTTTCCGTCCCCTTTGAGGACGATTTTGAGAGCGAAAGAGGCTGGAATGCCTCAAGCTATTTCGATAAAACGGACGAACTTAACCATACCCCAAGCGGGAGAATCAGTTGGAAGTATGATACCAACAGTAAACCGCAGGACGGATACGACACCGGGCAACCCAATTTCGGCTTTCTAACTTCACCGCAAATTCAACTCCCTGTATCTCCTTTTTATGGATTGCGCTTTTGGTCCTACTACCAGACCGAGAGCGATCGAGAGCATTGGGACCAACGTTGGGTACAGATTTCCGTAGATGGTGGAACTTTTCAAAACCTTTATCAATTCCTGGATGATCCGATGGAAATCTGGTTACAAAGCCCACAGCTCTCCCTTGCCCCTTACGCAGGTCAGACGATCCGAATCCGCTTTTATTTCAATACCCTGGATAAGCACAACAACAAATTCAAAGGTTGGTTCATTGATGACGTCAG
>CALFWB010000087.1 GCA_937928795.1 uncultured Anaerolineales bacterium | reverse complement strand
TTGTGGCATATTGGGAACTACCGGAAGTTTGTCGTGCGCAGAAGGTCTCTGTTAACCGAGGCTATAAACGTGTTTTTGGGAGACTTGGGGCAAGGTTGGTTCGAGATAAATTGAGCAACCCAACAAGCGCTTCCAGCCGACCGCTTCGCTCGCTCCGCGCTGCGGCTGAAGCGCAGACCGTTGAAACTGTCGAAAAAGGGCGAATCCACCTTAAAGAAACGGGGTTATCCTAGGTGGAGACACGCTCATGGCAAAATACAAACCGCTCAACGACAAACAAATGATCATGCTGCCCATCTCGCTCGACGACCAACTCGTCCCTGGCAGCCTGGAACACACCATCAGCGAAGTGGTGGACAGACATTTGGATTTGTCCGTCTTCGATGCCCGCTATCGCAACGACCTGACCGACGCCGCCGCCATCCATCCCAAAATCCTGCTCAAAGTCATCCTGCTGGCTTACGCCAAAGACATGCTCAGTTCGCGTCAGATTGAACGCGCATGCTGAGAGAACGTCATCTTCATCGCCCTCTCTTATGGCTATCCCCCCGACCACAGCACGATTGCCGCTTTCATCCCTTCGATGCAAGCCGAAATCGAGAGCCTCTTCTGCAACGTGTTGCTGCTGTGCGCAAAACTCGGTCTGCTCGGCGGCACGCACTTCAGCCTGGATGGCGTCAAACTCTCCGCCAACGTCTCCAATTGTGGTATGATTCAATCTGGAGATCCGAAATGACTACTACGATTACCATTCCTTTGGATGTAGATACAGCCAGACTTTATAGTCAGGCTCCTGCTGACCTGCAAAAGAAGTTTCAGTTGTTACTCAACCTTTGGTTGCGCGACCTCATTGTATCACCACGCCCCCTTCAAGTTATCATGGATGAAATAAGCCAAAAGGCACAGGAGCGCGGCTTAACGTCTGAGACGCTGGAGTCTTTGCTTAATGCCGAATGAAGCGCGCTTTGTTTTTGATACCAATCTCGTTATCAGCGCGCTCCTTTTGAAACATTCTATCGCTCGGCAAGCTTTTGACAAGGCAATACAGGTAGGAAAATTCCTGATCTCACGTGCGACGGTTGAAGAGTTGAATGATGTCTTGCGGCGCAAAGGCTTTGAAAGGTATGTAACCGATGAAGAGCGAATGGAATTCTTGGGTGCTTTTGTTAGGGATGGCGTTTTGGTAGAAATTGTGGAGAGCGTGAAGGCGTGTCGTGACTCCAAAGATGACAAATTTCTCGAACTGGCGGTAAACGGTAAAGCAACTTGTATTGTGAGCGGCGACGAAGACTTGTTGGTTTTGCATCCGTTTCGCGGGATAGCGATTATGACACCGCAACAATTTTTGGAATACCCAATCAAAAGCGCCGGCTAACATACGCTTCCAGCCAACCCGCTGCGCTTTGCGGCGCAGGTGAAACGCAGGCCGTTGGGCGGCCTGACTGGCAAACATGTTCAAAATCTTTCCGTTGTTGGTGTAAAATCAGGATGAGCAGTGTAGCGTTTAGTAAATAACGGAGTAAAGCCATGAACCTTGACGAGAAAATTTACCAGTATGCCCGTAAACTTCCTTACTCATTTCAGGAAGAGTTGCTTGACTTCATTCAGTACTTGCTTATCAAGGCTGAACAACAGGAAAAGCAGGATTGGGCTTCTTTATCGTTGTCATCGGCAATGCGAGACATGGAAGATGAGCCTGATTTGTATAGCGTGTCCGACATAAGGGTAGCCTTTGCATGAAAAAACCAGGGCAGGTTGTTCTCTTGCGTTTTCTGCAAACTGACCTTGAAAAAGGTAAGTTGCGCCCTGCCCTTTTGTTGGGAAAACTTCCAGGGGAATATGATGATTGGCTGATTTGCATGATTTCTTCGCAAACGCGCCAATATGTTGTTGGGTTTGATGAGATTGTCAAAGAAGACGATACGGATTTTGAGCAAAGTGGGCTAAAAGTTACAAGCGTAATTCGAGTTGGACGTTTAGCGGTTGTTTCAGGTGAGATACTTCTTGGCGCAATTGGCGAGATTTCACCGG
This sequence comes from uncultured Anaerolineales bacterium, assembly GCA_937928795.1. Taxonomy (GTDB): domain Bacteria; phylum Chloroflexota; class Anaerolineae; order Anaerolineales; family UBA4823; genus NAK19. Next base: position 10,163 of record CALFWB010000087.1, on the reverse strand, counting down.
AGCGTTTGAGTCGTGTAAAGCAAAATTTATCAGAGTGGCTACATGAAAGATAAAACGGCGGCTAACACGCGCTTGCACCTGACGCCGCTCCGCTGCGCTCGCGGCGCGGCTGAAGCGCGTGCCGTTGGGTGGGCATCTTGCTAATCCAGCGGTAAAATTATCACTCTCCTTATTATCAGATAAGTCGCTCAAGTCAAAGATCTTGGCGGCTTACGCCGTAAAACGACCTTTACACTTGTAATTTTCGGTTCTCCCAGTACAATTAAGATAACCTTAGCAGGTTGGGAGGACAAAGTTGGCAGTTTCCCTCAACAGAAAAATGCGGCGCTTCGTGCAAGGGTGCCTGAGCGCATGGCTCAAAATCGCTTTGCTGGTCTGGATTTTTACCCTGCCGGTTGCTGCTCAGGGAATTACCCTTATCCCAATCTGTCAAATTCAAGGGAGCGGATTTACTTCCGAGTGGAAGGATCAATTCGTCTATGTGCAAGGGATTGTGACCGCCGATTTCGATTCCAAGCGGGGGTTAATTGCCCTGCAACAACCCAATTGCGACCAAGACCCTCGCACTTCGGATGCACTTTGGGTCTACTTGAGCCAAAAAGCAGACCTTGTGCGCAAAGGGGATCGGATCCAAGTCGGCGGTTGGGTCAACGAATACTTTGGGCGAACCCAAATTGAAACGCTAGCGCATCAGATCACCATCCTTTCGATCGATAACCCCCTTCCCGAAGCTGTGGAACTCAATCCGCCCCAAAAGGACTCCCAATCTAGGCTTTATTTTGAGGCTCACGAGGCGATGCTCGTGCAAGTTCCGTTAGCAAATGTCATCGGCCCAACCGACTCGTATAACGCAACGTGGGTCATGCCGGCTGGTCTGGAGGTAGCCCGGTTGTTTTATGACGATCTGCGTGGCACGGGCGGCGTTTTTGCCATTGATGACAAAGGTGATTACAAGCTTACGCCTGCGCTTAAGGTGGGCGATCAGGTGGAGCACGTGGTCGGTGTTCTCGATGAGGCGTATGAAGCTTATCGCCTTTACTTATTGGAAGAGCCGCTCATCCGCGAGGCGCCGTTTTGGGGACACCCCCAAGCTCCGGCTTTGGTGAGCGTCAATGCATTTCGCTTAGCAACCTTCAACCTTGCCAATCTGTTTGACATCGAAGATGACCCAAACGTCAACGACACGGTGCTCTCTCGTGCCGAATATCAACGCCGCCTGAAAAAACGCGCCCTTGTCTTACGGGAAGTCCTCGGTGAGCCGGAGTTGGTTGCCCTGCAAGAGGCGGAAAACGAAAGAGTTTTGCGAGATCTGGTGGCTCAACTCGCAATCACCGCTCCTTATGCCATTGTTTGGGAAGATTCGCCCGACCTGCGCGGCTTGGATGTTGCCCTCCTATACCGCAGCGATCGCCTGCGCGTCATGGATGTGCGCCAGGAACAGGGTTGCACCGAATTGGTCGATGGGCTTGGGCCGGATGGCAATCAGAATGTCCGCTACCCCGAAAACGCCCTTACCTGTGACCGCAACGGTGATGGACTTCTGGATGGCAACCGCTTGTTCTTGCGTCCGCCGCTGGTGGTCAAGCTGGAGCTGACTGCGCTCAAAGGCAGGATTGAGCACCCGCAGATCATCGTGATTGTCAATCATTGGAAATCGAAAGTGGAGGATAGCCCTTGGACGCTATACACCTTGCCGCGTCGCATCCAAGAAGCCGAATTCACCGCCGCCTTAATCCAAAGCTTGCGCACCGAATTCCCCGACACCCCTATTCTCTTGGCGGGTGATCTTAACGACTTCGCAACTTCCTTACCGCTGCAAAAACTGCTAGCAACGGGCATGGTTGATTTGACCCAGTCTGTACCCCGCGAGCAACGTTACTCCTACATTTACCGCGGCGTCTCGCAAAATATTGATTATCTCTTTCTGGACCCTGGAAAAGGCTTGGTCTTCTCGGAGGTCACCCCTTTGCACTTTAATGCGGATTACCCCTATCCTTGGACAAGTCGGGATGATACACCGATCCGCGCCTCTGACCACGATCTTTGGCAAGCCACCTTTTATTTTCCCTGTCGGATTTACTTACCGCTGACAATCCGCACGAACCCCTAGTCAGCCTAGCATCGAACCTTTCCGAATTCTCATCCGCAAATTTCCTCATCCAGACAAATTTGCATCCCTTCGCGTTTATTTGCGTCCATTCGCGTTTATTTTCGTCCCTTTGCGTCCACTTGCATCCCTTCGCGTTTATTTGCATTCCTTTGCGTTTATTTTCGTCCCTTTGTGGCCACTTGCATTCCTTTGCGTTTCTTTGCGTCCCTTTGCGTCTACTTGCATCCCTTCGCGTTTATTTGCGTCCATTCGCGGATCAATTCGCCAATGAATCCACACCCCAACTCAGAAGATCATTACAAAAAGCTGCACCTTAAGAAGTGGAGATCGTTTCTCCGTTGAATTTGCGGATGACCATCACCACTTTGCCTTGCACTTCCACATTTTCGGGATGCTCGATGATGATAGGTTGATAAGCCGGATTAGCCGGCTGTAGGCGAAGGCGACCGTTTTCTTTGTAAATGTATTTTAGGGTTGTTTCCTCGACATCTTTCAGCCAAACTGCCACCATCTCGCCGTTACGCACTTCTTTGACCGGACGCATGATCACGATGTCGCCATCGTTGATCATCGCATCGATCATCGAATCGCCACGCACCTCTAGGGCAAAAAGGTCATTGGCTTGCTCGCGCTTGGGGAACAGACTGCTGGCAACGGCAACCGCATGATCTGGGTCGAAGCGGGCAAAGTCCGAACCGGGCACCGGCAGCGGCTCGCCAGCTTGAATGCGCCCAAGGATAGGGATATGCAAGAGGTCCTCGGCGAAGGATTGGGCTTTCTGGCGCACCGTGCCCACCAAATTGATGCCCAGCTCGGCCGGGGTACGCAACAAGCGAATGCCGCGCGAGATGCCGCCATCCCGTTCGATGATTCCCCATTCTTCTAATTGATCAAGATAGCGATTCACCATCGAGGTAGAGGTGATGCCTGTGCGGTCGCAGATTTCCCGAATCGAAGGGGGATAGCCAAGGTCGGATAAAAAATCATGCAGAACTGCCACAATACGCCGGTGGCGGTCTTGCATCTGTTGCGTTTTGCGTCTTGCCATCATGATGGTTTCTCCTTATGAACGAAGCCCATCGGTTAAAAAGAGGGGAAAAGCACTTTTCACCGAAATCTCAAATATTTAGATTATTTGTGCTATTAATATAACACGAACAATCGTTCTGTGTCAAGAGTTTTTTTTGATCAAAACTTAACCCAGCATCCCCAAAGCCTAACTTTTCGGGGTAAAATAAGCTTCAAAATTTGACGAGCGAGGGAAAGATGCCAGAAGCCATTTACCAATTTCCGCGCGGTTTTCTATGGGGAACGGCGACTTCATCTCATCAGGTCGAAGGGAACAATTTTCTCAATTCCTGGCACTGGTGGGAAGAGCAAGGGCATATTCTTCACGGTCATCGGTGCGGTTTGGCTTGCGATTGGTGGGGGGGGCGCTGGCGGGAAGATTTTGATCGCGCTGCCGAGGGCAATCAGAACGCTCACCGCCTATCGATCGAATGGAGCCGCATTCAACCCACCCCTGACAAGTGGGATGAGGAAGCGCTAGAACGCTACCGCGAAATGATGCGCGGCTTAGCCGAGCGCAACTTGACACCCTTGGTCACCTTACATCACTTCTCCGAACCGATGTGGTTTCTGGAAGAAGGGGCGTGGGAAAACGATCGATCTGTGGAGCGTTTTACACAGTACGCCCGTAAGGTTGTTGATGCCCTGAAAGAATATGTCAATTTGTGGGTGACTTTCAACGAACCCAACTTGTACATCATCTTTGGCTATGTTCAAGGCATTTGGCCGCCGGGCAAGGCCAGTTTCGATGCGGCCGTCAAGAGCGCAGTCAACCTCCTGCGCGCTCATGCCAGCGCCTATCGGGCAATCCATGCCCTCCAGCCAACCGCGCGGGTGGGCATGGCGCACCACTATCAAGACGTGCTGCCTGCCAAAGCCTGGTCACCACTCGACCGCTGGGCGACCGCAAACCTCCATCGTGCTCTCAATGAGATGATCACCCAGCCCTTAACAAATGGAAAATTGAGCGTCTTAATCTTCCGCCGCAACGTACCCGAAGCCCAGGGTACTCAGGATTTCTTCGGCTTGAATTATTATACGCGCTCACGGATCGCTTTTGATGTGACCAAAGCGAGCGAAGTCTTTGCGCGACGCTTTTTCCCGCAGGGAGCAGATGTCAGCGAGGGGGCATTTATCGCCAACGAACCGCTGGGCTTTTTCCGCGCCATCCAATGGGCGCAACGCAGTGGCTTGCCCATCATCATCACCGAGAACGGAGTCAATGATTCGGAAGACCGCTTGCGCCCGCGCTACCTCGCTGGCCATATTCACCAACTCTGGAAGGCCGTGAACTTCAACATTCCAATTAAGGGGTATTTCCACTGGTCTTTGGTGGATAACTTCGAGTGGGAGCGCGGTTGGACGCAGCGGTTTGGGCTGTGGGCACTGGACGAGAAAACCCAACAACGCACCCGCCGCCCCAGCGCCAATTTATACGCCGCAATCTGCGAGGCAAACGGGCTTTCCTCCCAAATGGTTGAAACGTATGCGCCAGAAATCCTAAATCAACTCTTTCCCGAAAGATGAAGTCTTTTCCGTTGACCGATTCAGCAGCCTTAGCCGAGCTAGTTTGCCGGTCAGCCCTCCCAATGGACACCCCTGCCATTCTTGAGCTTACGCGCCACATCTGGAATGGTCACGATTACATTCCTGTCGTCTGGCAGGACTGGTTAGCTGATGCTGAGGGTTTCCTAGCCGTGGCAGAATACGGAAGGCGCATTGTCGGCATGGGGAAACTGACCCGTTTAGAGGAAGACGAGTGGTGGCTGGAGGGGTTGCGCGTCCACCCCGATTTCGAGGGACGTGGCTTTGCCACCCATATCCATCGTTATCTCATGCAGCATTGGCAAGCGCTGGGAAAGGGCGTCATCCGCTTAGCAACGGCTTCTAAGCGGATTGCCGTTCACCGCATCTGTGCTAAATTGGGATTTCAAAAGGTGGCTGAATTCAGCGCTTATGAAAAGCGCACTGAAACCGGCGGGGAAACCGCTCATTTCACGCCGATTCAACCCGAAGAAGTCGAGATAGCGCTTGACTTGGCATTGGCAAGTGATCTCTTACCGTTGTGCTTCCATTTGATTGATTTGGGCTGGCAGTGGGCAAGGCCGCGTTTGAGCTATCTGCAACGCAGGATTGCCGCCGGTCAAGCCTATTGGTGGCGGGGGCGTTCAGGATTGTTGTGCGTAGACGAGAACAAGGAAGACGAACTCAAGAGCCAGTTGATCTGTTGGGTTGCCTGCGCCCTGCAAGACCTCACGGAGTTCTTAGTGGACTTTGCCCAATTTGCGGCACAAAGCGGATACCAAAAAGCTGCCTGGATTGCCCCCCTGCAACCGCCGGTCCAGCGAGCATTAGGGCACGCAGGCTACGGCGCAGCGTGGGATTTTTCATTATATATCTTTGAATACCGTCCCGCCGCACCTTATCGTAGACCGTAACCGGCGCATACGGTTTCAGGAGACCTTGCAAGGCAGTCTGGCGACCAGTTTGCCCTTGGGCTATCTTCAGAATCGCCGCTGCCCGTTCTCGCAGATAGGGCTTGGGGGCATGATCCCGTAACTGCTCCAATTCCTTTGTTTTTGGGTAAGAGAAAGTTTCAGTTTCGCCGGCATTTCACACCTTCATCGATTCTAACCATTCAACCTCGCTCAAGTTACGGTGCTATGTTGTTAATGTTCATTAGCTCGTGTAAACGAGACACAGGCTAAAGTCTATGTTACGGAAATCTGCTCTTTCTTGCTAACAGACGGATAAATGTGTAAACTCAGAATTGCTGGGGTATAACGCGCCCTATTGTCAAAGTTTACCTTCAGGAAGTATAATCATGAGCGATCGATTCAGAAAACCCCTAAAACAGGGGATGACCCAAATAGTCTAGTGCGTAAGATGGAGCCTTCCGACGATCTCCTCTCGAACGGCAAAAAAAGGTGGCAACGCACTAAAAGCTGGACGCTAGGCGCGGCATTGATCGGCGTCAGTTTTTTGCCTTGTCCCGATTGTGGCATGCCCGTAGCAGTCCATGCTTGGCCGTTTTTGCTGTTATGGGTGGTCAGGCGCTGGGTGCGACGCAGAACTAGAGCAGCTTTCTTAGTTTACCACGAAGATGAGAAATTCGATGCTAAGGAGGTAGAATAGAGTAAGGAAAAAGACAGATTGATGTTCACCAATACGCAATAGACATTCATGTCATAACTAAGAGTTTACCGCCCACACGAATCTCACCGATTGAGGTGGGGGAAATTCGGTTCTTTTGTTTTTCGATGAAAGGAGGCTTTTCCGAACAAAAAAGCATTCTTTTCAAACCATCCGAGTCGAAAAAAGGGATTCAGTAATTTATTCAAGGAGAGTAAATGATGAAACGTTCGCTTTTTGCCCTCTCGCTGATCTTGATCTTTACTATGCTTGCTGTCTCATTCCTTTTGCCGCTAGGTGGACAAGTACAAGCTCAAGGGAATGAGCCGCCGCGCCCAACTCGGCAACGCGTTCAACTCAATAAAGTTGATCTCTTTGAAGTAGAGGCTCACTACGGACGCCTAGCAGATCGCAAAGGCCCAATAGGCGTAGTGGTTGAGTTTGAAACTGAACCGGCTGCCTTGCTCTACGCCCGTAGTCGAGGGCTTCTGCAAAGTGAAATGAGCAGCCTTACCCAAACGCATATTGCCCAAATTGAAGAGCAACAAGAATCTTTCTTGCTCGCCTTACGTCAGCAACGCATTCAAGTCCAAGAACTCTTCCGTACCCAGAAAGTTTTCAACGGTGTTTGGTTGCGCCTAGAAGCAAGAGATGTCGCCAAGCTGCGTACATTGCCCGGTGTCAAGGCGATCCATCCTATCATCCCCAAAACACTCGATCATACGACCAGCGTTCCGTTGATCGGTGCCCCTCAAGTGTGGGGTGGATTGACCAATTATCAAGGGGACAACATCAAAATCGGGATCATCGATACCGGTATCGATTACATCCACACTAACTTCGGCGGGTCTGGCACAGGATATAACACTCAAGATTTTACAAGCATTACTGAACCGGGCAATCTTTTCCCCACCACTAAAGTCGTGGGTGGTTATGACTTCGTCGGCGATGCTTATGACGCTGATAGCAATCCAACTCCTGCCCCCGACCCCGATCCGATGGATTGCAATGGACATGGCAGCCATGTCGCTGGAACGGCAGCCGGCTTTGGTGTGCTGATCGATGGAAGCACCTACCAAGAAAGCGGTCCAGATACCTACGCTAACTTGAAAAACTTAACCCAATCGCAATATATTGCTAAGTTCCGCATCGGCCCAGGCGTTGCTCCCAAAGCAAAGCTCTATGCCTTGCGCGTCTTCGGTTGCTCTGGTTCAACCGAAGTAACCGAACAGGCCATCGAATGGGCAATGGACCCCAACGGGGATAACGATCTAAGCGACCACCTCGATGTCATCAACATGTCGCTCGGTTCATCTTTCGGCTCAGAATATGACACCACCGCTATAGCCGCCAATAATGCCGCCTTGGCTGGTGTCATTGTCGTAGCTTCGGCCGGCAACAGCGGCGATGTCTTTTACATTCATGGCTCTCCTGCTGTTGCCCGCAATGCGATTAGCGTAGCAGCAAGTTTGGATCAAGGCGCAGTGGTGAGTGCTTTTGAAGGCATAACCCCGGCGGCCATTGCCGGACAGCACCCTGCGGTAGAGGCTGACTTTGGGCCTCAATCATTCAATGTCACAGCAGCAATTACCACCACAGTTCCGGCAAACGGATGTACCGCCATTACCAACAATCTGACTGGCAAGATTGCGCTGATCGATCGAGGGGCTTGTACGTTCGTGACCAAAGTGAAAAACGCTCAGAATGCCGGGGCGGTTGGCGTTTTGATAGCTAATAATGTGCCTGGCTTTCCATTTGCCATGGGGGGCACAGATACAACGATCACTATTCCCTCGATGATGACCACGCTAGCGGTCGGAAATACATTAAAAGACAACCTGCCCGCTACCATCAAGCTGACCTCTAACTATCGCGATCAGTTTACGATGATCGATGATACGCTGAGGGATATGATTCCTTCCTTCACCTCGCGCGGACCTGCTAGGGTAGACACGCTCCTCAAGCCCGATGTGACCGCTGTCGGGGAAACAGTCTACTCTACAAACGCTCTTACCGGTAATGAAGGAATTAGCTATAACGGAACCTCGATGGCTGCTCCTCATGTCGCCGGGGTTATGGCGTTGTTGCGTCAAATGCACCCAACGTGGAGCGTAGCTCAATTAAAAGCCTTAGTGATGAACACGGCTACCCACGATTTGTACACCCAACCCGGGCAAAGCGGGACAAAATACACCCCCACCCGCATTGGCGCCGGGCGGGTGGATGTCCAAAAGGCAGCTCAATCTGCGGTCATTGCCTATAATCAAGCTGACCCCGGACAAGTTAGTGTCTCCTTTGGCGTCGTGCCGGTGGTTGAGACAGGTGCAACAACAGACCAGACTCTCACAAGCACCGTAAGAATTGAGAATACTAGCGCTAACTCTCTCCAATATACTGTCACATTTGAACAACGCTATCAAAACAATCCAGGCTTGACATTTAGTCTGTTGGACGCAGCAAACAATCCACTCAGCAACCCGCTGAGCGTGCCAGGGAACGGGACAGTGGACATCAAAATACGAGTGGCAATTAACGCCGCAGCATTGACCCGCGCCCGCGACGCAACCATCAGCACTAGCATTGTTGGAGGAAGGGAATATTTCAGTGAGGGAGGCGGTTACGTTGTTTTGACCTCAACGGGGAGTGAGCCAACTTTGCGCCTGCCGGTTTACATCGCTCCTCGCCCGGCAAGTGATATGGCTCTCGAAGAGGGAGCTCTAATGCTCGGGTCAGCAATCACCGATACCTTGAACTTAACCCCTAGTGGCATCCCGGTAGAAACTACTGCTGAGGATTCGCTGGCTTATCTTCTCGAATGGGTTGGAGAAAGCCCTGACGATCTCTTGAGCAGTGGTCCAACTAACGCTGCCGATATCCGTTATGTCGGAGTCACCACCGATTACCCTGATTGGGATTTTGCCGACGCAGCCGTTTACTTTGGAATAGCAACATATGGCAAGTGGGACACGCCCAATAGCGTTGAGTTCGATATTTGGATCGATACAGATGGAGATGAGATTGACGATTATGTTGTGTTCAATACCAATCAGGGCTTCTTCACAGGGGTGACTGACGATGTTCAATTGAGTGTTTTCTGCCCGCTTATCAATAATGGCACAGAGGTCGATTATGATTCCTGCGATGCGTGGTACTATCTCAACGGATTGGGCGGGGCATACAATACGAATCTTTTCCATAACAATGTAATGACCCTGCTGGTACCCCCGGAGGGGATCGGCCTTTCCGAGACAGGCGATACCGACTTTAATTTCTATATTGTCTCCTGGAGTGTGGATGGCGGTTTAGTGGATGTCAGTGATGTGTATTACTATGATGTCGCCAAGCCCGGATTATATACGGTTGAACCTGCCATCCAAATGCCCGTATGGCTCGATAATCCAACCTATTCACCCACCTTTGATGTATATTTTGACAGAAGGGCGATCGATCAAATCGGCTCAAAAGGATTGCTAGTCTTCCATACACACAATGACGGCAATACAGTTGAAGCACTGCCGTGGGGTACAATCTATTTACCAATTATTTTTAGATAAGTCTCAATCGTACCGTCTTCAACTAGAGCCGCCGAGTTCGGCGGCTCTAGTTTTTATATTGGCATCTACATTGTCAGGGAGATTCAGTAGTCACCCCCCTCAACACCCGCTCCAACACCTTGACCGACCGAACGTATTCTGTAAGCGAGAGGTGCTCTTCAGGGGTGTGATCGAGGTTCGAGTCACCCGCACCGTAAGCTACCGCCGGGCAGTTCCAAACCGGGGCAACGATGTTGAGATCGGCCGTGCCGCTCTTCAGCGCAAAAGAAGGAGAGATGGACTCCCCCTCCTCGGCCGCA
>CALFWB010000086.1 GCA_937928795.1 uncultured Anaerolineales bacterium | reverse complement strand
AAGGACAAGCGAACCGAAGATTACGTCACCGGACGTTTCGGATAATTCATCCTCAATGATTAACATCCGTTATCAATGTTATAATACATAAGCGAGGCACTTTATGCTCAGAAAGACTTTTGGCCAAGAACTTCAACAACTTAGGGACAATACAATCGAGCTGGGACAGATTGTCCAGAAAATGATCCTACAATCGGTAACAGCTCTAAAGAACCGGGACATTGACGCCTCCAAGGAGATCCTGGAATTCGATAAAGACGTAAACCGCAGACGGTTTGAGATCGAGAACCAAGTTCTGGTTTTGATCGCCACCCAACAACCCATGGCGTATGACTTACGTTTGCTAGCCTCTATCTTGGAGATCGCAGGGGAGCTTGAACGCATGGGAGATTATGCCAAAGGTATCGCCCATATTAACATCCAGATGGGTGACTTGCCGCCGGTTAAACCTCTGGTCGACATCCCGCGCATGGCAGAGAAAAGTTGCGACATGCTCAACCGCGCCTTACAGGCTTTTCTTCAAGAAGACGAGCAGGCTGCAAAATCAATACCGCTTGAAGATGATGAAGTTGATGCCCTCTACCTTCAGGTTTACCGTGAACTGATGACCTTTGTCATCCAAGACCCAACCGCTATCGAACGAGCGAATTGGCTGCTTTGGGCTGCCCATAACCTTGAACGTGTTGCCGACCGCGTGACCAATATCTGTGAACGGACGATCTACGTCGTCTGCGGTGTCATGAAAGAAATCAATAGTTCGGATGACGAGTTTAAAGCTCTGCAATAGGTTCTACCAAGGTCGAATGAATGAGTTCGACCTTTTTTTCCTTCTTTTCAACCCAGCCATAAGCTTTTTCTGTTCTACGACTTTGCTTCGGGTCAAACGTAGATCGTTAATAAAGAATTAACAGATTGGTTTAACCATGCGCGTTGTCGGCAACATTTTTGCTGGAATCCTCATTTTCTTTGGGGTTCTTTTCATTTGGGGCTCCTTTAGCCCTCAAGGGCAGTGGGGGTGGATCATTGTGGGACTGATCAGTGTTGGCATCGGGCTAGTCCTTGTCTATTTTACCAACCGCCCGCAAGCTAAAATAGGTGAGCAACAACCCATCAAAGTCCAAATCGACCTTCCCGCTAATGTCAATTTAGACACGCTCAAATGCCAATCCTGTGGCGGTAATCTGACCTTGGAGAATATTCGTCTGGTCGCTGGCAGTCCGGTGGTCAATTGCCCCTACTGCCACACGACCTATCAGTTGACCGAAGACCCCAAATGGTAACGGAGGAGCGAACATGTTGAAGAGGATTGTAACCCTTATCTTCATTACTTTTGGACTTATCCTCCTTTGGGGTTCAAGCTTCCCAAGCTATGCGCAAACCTATCGATTTTCTGTTCCAAAAGAAATCGTCCACGCTTATTGGAACGAAGATGGCACGCTAAGCTTGCAGTATGAAATCTGGTTCGAGAATTCGCCCAGCGCCGACCCGATTGACTTTGTGGATATTGGCGTTCCAACACCGTATTACGACCTAGCATCCGTGCAAGCTAATATCAACGGCACCCCGATTACTTCTATCGAAAAATCACCCTATGTAAAGAACGGCATCGCGCTAGGATTAGGAGCTAATTCAATTCCACCTGGACAATTAGGCATTGTGACAGTATTTATTCCCAACATCCAAAGGGTTCTTTATGTCGACAGCTCTAACTCCAACTATGTTAGTGCAGTCTTCTCGCCCAACTGGTTTGGCTCAGAATATGTACTTGGCTACACCGATTTGACTGTCATTTACCACTTTCCCAAAGGCGTTCAACCCGAGGAACCTCGCTGGCATCAATCACCCGGCTCCTTTCCGACTGAACCCCGAACCGGTTTCGACTCTGAAGGCCGAATTTTTTATAGCTGGAACAACCCTCAAGCCTCCGCATCGACTCAATATAAATTTGGTGCATCCTTTCCAAAACAATATATCCCTGAAACCGCCATTGTCGCTCAAAGCATTAATCTCGATGCCGTACTTAACTTTATTTTCTCACTGGCGTGTTGGTCAATTCCAGCCTTAGTGATTTTCGGTATGATTTACTCAGTTATCAAAGCTCAAAGGCGCAAATTGGAATACCTGCCGCCTAGAATCGCAATAGAAGGTAATGGAATTAAACGGGGCTTAACCGCTGTCGAAGCAGCCATTCTGCTTGAACAACCTCTTGACAAAGTCTTGACCATGATCCTGTTTTCGGTCATCAAAAAAGGCGCAGCAAGGGTGATCAACAAAAATCCCCTAGAGCTTAAGAGGGAAGCCGAGCGACCTGCCGAGAAACTTCGTCCATACGAAGAGAAATTCCTTGCAGCATTTGAATTGCCCGGCAAACGCCAACGCCAAGAGGCTCTGCAAGAGATGTTCGTTGATTTAGTTAAGTCAGTTCAGAACAAGATGCGTGGTTTTAGTCGAAAAGAGACGGTTGCGTATTACAAAGAGATCGTCAATCGTGCTTGGAAACAAGTCGAAGAAGCTGAAACCCCCGAAGTAAAAAGCGAAAAATTCAGCGAAGCCATGGAATGGACAATGCTCGATAGAGACTACGATAATCGAACGCGGCGCGTCTTTGAAAGAGACCCCGTCTTTGTCCCCACTTGGTGGCACCGCTATGATCCGCTGTTTTCTCCACCAAGCAGTAGCACAGTTTCCAGTCCCCCCTCAAGCCACCCACAAGGCCCAACCTATACCAGCGCCCCTCGCCTGCCAGGGGCGGATTTTGCCGCTTCGGTAGTCAATGGAGTACAAAATCTATCTGCTTCAGTTATCGGGAACATTAGCGACTTCACCAGCAGAGTGACCCAAAAAACCAATCCCCCTCCGGCTACGTCTTCTAGCTCTCGTTCTTATCGAAGCTCTGGTGGCGGTTGCGCTTGTGCCTGCGCCTGTGCTTGTGCCGGTTGTGCCTGTGCCTGTGCAGGGGGAGGTAGGTAAGAATGCATCTCCCCATATTCAGATTATTAGACAAACCAATTTTTCCTTTGCCGAGGGGGCTTCATCGTTTCCCCAATATGGAAGAAAGACACGGCGTATCTCTTCACCTCCGAGTGGAAACCGATCAAAACGCTCAGTTGATCATTAACGGAAACACGATCCTTCAACTTAATCCTACGGCAACGTGGATGGCTTACCTAGTTCTGAGAGAAATCCCCCTGAACCATGCAATCGACCAACTGACCAAATTCTTTTCGGCATCGAAGAAGACCCTAGAACAAGACTATCGCCATCTTAGCGATGTTTTGAATTCCGTACTCGAACGCGGGCATCCCTGTTTTCAGGATACCCCAGAGGTAGAGACCCTATTTCCATTCGAGCATCATCCCAACGCTCCGTATCGAATGGACCTTGCTCTCACCTATCAATGCAACAACCGTTGCTTTCATTGTTACAACGACCCACACCGGCAGCCAAATTCATTATCGCTCAATCAATGGAAAGCAGTGATCGATCGCCTCTGGGATCTCGGCATCCCTCACGTTGTCTTCACCGGCGGTGAACCAACCTTGGTCGATGACTTGCTCTCGCTGATCGAATATGCAAAACAGAAGGGAATGATTACGGGCTTAAACACGAATGGCAGAAGGCTTTCACATGATGGCTATGCGAAGTCACTGAGCAGCGCAGGCCTTGATCACATCCAAATCACCCTCGAATCAGCTAACCCTGCTGTCCATGATCACATTGTCCAAAAATCCGGCGCATGGAAGCAAACCGTAGATGGCATTGTAAACGCCCTCGGCACCAACCTCTTCGTCATGACCAACACAACCCTCTTGCGGGAAAACCTCTCGTCGCTTGCAGATACCTTAGGCTTCCTTTCCGATATCGGGGTGCCTACAGTGGGCTTAAATGCGCTCATCTATTCAGGCCGCGGCCGTTCGGTCTCTAAACCCCTTTCTGAAAACGAGCTCTTTTCCATCCTCGAATTTGCGCAAGGTTTCATCGAAAAAAGCGGCCAGAGATTGATCTGGTACACCCCTACCCACTATTGCAACTTTGACCCAATGTCCCTTAATTTGGGAGTCAAGGGTTGCACCGCTGCCTTGTATAACATGTGTATTGAACCGAACGGTGACGTCTTGCCTTGTCAATCCTATTATCAAGCGCTCGGAAACATCCTTCGTGATGAATGGGAATCGATCTGGAATCATCCTCTCTCCATTGCCCTCCGAAACCGAAAACTAGTCTCCGAGCAATGCAGCGGCTGTCTTCTGCTAAATCAGTGTGGCGGAGGCTGTCCCCTTGCTCCAGTCCAATTGCCCTCGCAATTCCTCTCAAGGATCGAAGCATGAAAGCCAAACTCCAACCCTTGCTTGATCTGCTTAAGCCCCCAAAACCTATCGCTTCGGGGGTTTATGCCTATCAATCGCCACCCGATGCGCCTTTGGCTCAAAAAATGTACCTGCGGGTTGAACCCAACGGTCTTTCAACATTAGTCATCAACGCATCCTTGATTCTCCACCTAAACCACGTAGCGACTGAATTTGCCTACGCAATGATCCATCACCTTGATGAAGAACAGACCATCCGCCGCGTTGTTTCAAAATACCGCGTTGATTTAGAAACCGTGCGACAGGATTATCACGCCTTTTTAGAAAAACTGAATGCCTTGTCCGAGGCACAAGATTTGGATCCGATTGAATTCTTTGGTTTTGAACGGGCAAGCAAAATCGATCTGGAAAGTCTCTCCGCCCCGTATCGCCTAGATTGCGCACTAACTTATCGCCTACCCGAAAACGCTCCAGCTATCTATGCTCCTCTTGAACGCGTTAAGCGTGAGCTATCCACCTCGGAATGGAAAACCATCATCGATAAAGCCTGGGCAGCCGCCATCCCCCACATCATTTTCACCGGCGGAGAACCTACCCTGCGACCCGACCTTCTCGATTTGATCGACCATGCCGAACAAAACGGCCAGATCTGTGGCTTGATTACAGATGGACACATCTTTCTGGATGATCAGGTTCTAGACAATTTCCTTAACACCGGCCTTGATCATTTGATGCTCCTCCTTGATCCTCGCAACCCTGAAAGTTGGCCGATCATCGAAAAAGTAACCCCGTTGGATATCTTCACTGCCGTCCATATCACCATTGATCAAGAAAATGCGCCTGAAATTACTGACATCATCCCTCGCTTAGCTGACTTAGGTATCAACGCATTATCCCTGAGCGCAATTTCGGTTGAGCTATCCGCCGATCTGACTCAAGCTTCGGAACTAGCTGCTTATTACGGGATCAAACAAATTTGGGATTTACCCGTGCCTTACTCGAAATTCAATCCTGTCCGTTTGGAACTTGTCGACGAAGAACGGTTGGAAGGAGGTGGAAAAACCTGGCTCTATATTGAACCGGATGGAGATGTCCTACCAGCCCAGGGTGTTCATGTGGCGCTTGGCAACCTCCTAACTCAACCGTGGGAAGAAATTTGGGGAAATTGTCAGGATCATGTCAAAAGACAAACAGCTCTCTAAACTTCATGGTCAGTACATTTATCAATCTCTATGGACTGCCCCGATCCGGGATTATTTATTGGAACTAGCTGGAGCAAAGCCTGACTCCCGTATCCTAGAAGTCGGCTGTGGGAGCGGTGTGATCCTAGAGGACATCCAAAGAAAAGGAAAGCAATACTGTTTTGGGATTGATCTTGATTTCCCAAGTTTGCTTTTTGCAAAAACTTACCAAACCAGCCATTTACTCGCCGTCGCTGATGGACAGGCTTTACCGTTCCCCAATCAATACTTCGATATAACGTTTTGTCATTACTTCCTCCTTTGGGTGCAAGATAAAAACCGCGCCATTCGAGAAATGATTCGCGTGACCCGCAAAGGCGGTGCAGTCATTGCCTTTGCCGAGCCCGATCATCGCTCGCGCATTGATTATCCCTCAAACCTCGAAGAAATTGGGAGGCTACAAAACCTCAGCTTGATCAACCAAGGAGCCGACATCTCAGCCGGCCGCAAGTTAATTCAATTGTTCAAATCGAATGGGTTGGTTAACACCACTTATGGTATTTATGGCAACGAAGTAAAAGAAGAAAACGCCAAAGACTCCTATCAATTTGAGTGGAATTACTTACAGGAAGACTTGAGCCTATGGTTAGACGCCGATCAAGTTTCCAGGCTTTGGGAGAACGATCGCCTTGCTTGGGAAACTCACCAGCGCGTCCTTTTCATTCCAACCTTTTGGGCGATTGGCTGGGTGGATTATTCGCCCCCTTCATCCTCTGTTTAGCCATTCTTGGGAATACCAACCTGAATCCTTCCGTTTTCCACCCGTACTGGGTAAGCCGCAATATCCTGCACCGCCGGCAAAGTGAGCGCCTTACCATTTCTGAGATCAAATTTCGCCCCATGGCGTGGACACGTGATCGTTACCCCCTCCAAATCTCCCTCTCCTAAAGGACCATCATCATGGGAACAAACATCGGCAATGGCAAAAAATTCGCCACCGATGTTAAATAGTACGATCGGTTGGCGGTCAATCTCCACGAAAGCTCTTTCGCCGTTTCCTAATTCATCTTGTGAAATCACATCGTAAAATTGACACGTAGCTGGATCGCTCATGCGGTAGTTGAACACTGTTCAATCCTCCACTAAGTCATCGGATGCTTCGCCAAGTCCATAAACCCCGGCCTTAAGCACCTTGAGTGATAACAAGGCACATTTGAGACGCACCGGACCGAGTTCAATGCCAAGCATATCAAGAATATCCTGCTTGGATAATTCTTTCACCTCATCTAAATGCATCCCCTGAATCATTTCCATCAACAAATCAGCCGAAGCTTGCGAAATCGCGCATCCCTTGCCGTCAAAGCGCGCCTCTTGTACGACATCATTTTCGTCAACTCGCAAGTCAATGTGGATATGATCCCCGCACAGTGGATTGTCATCTTCAAAGCTGATATCTGCCGGGTTTAGCGTCCCGCGATATTGAGGGTTTTTATAACGGTCGATAATCAGTTCTCGGTAAAAATCTTCCATCAATCAGACTCCAAAAATATCCTTGACGCTATAGATTGCCTCTACCAAACGGTCAATTTCATCGAAAGTGTTATATAGATAAAAGCTTGCTCGCGCCGTGGCCGGTATTTGAAACTTCTCATGCAAAGGCATTGCGCAGTGATGACCAGCTCGGATGGCAACACCGAATTGATCAAGGATTTGTGAAACATCATGGGCATGAA
>CALFWB010000085.1 GCA_937928795.1 uncultured Anaerolineales bacterium | reverse complement strand
TGGGAGAGGGGCCGGGGGTGAGGGCTCTGTTCACGGTTGCCCCCTGCTTGCCCGAAACAGTTCGGGCCAATGCTGCATAGCGCTCAGAATCGCCGAAGCCGCCGTCTGCCCCAAACCACAGATCGAGGCATCGCTCATCGTCCAGCCCACATCTTGTAAGCGCTCCCAATCGCTGGGCAGTGGTTTGCCCTGTAGCACACGTTCCATAATCTCCAGTTGACGTTGCGTTCCGATCTGGCAGGGATAGCATTTGCCGCACGACTCTTCAGCAAAAAAGCGCGCCAGACGGTAGAACGCATCGCGCAGATCGCGGGTGGCATCGAACACGGTAATCACGCCAGCGCCGAGAGGGATGCCGGCGGCGCGCAAACCTTCGAAACTCAGCGGGGTATCCAAATGTTGCGGTGTGGCAAAAGCTCCGGCTGCCCCACCGATCAGCGCAGCCTGAAACGGTTGTCCGTTGCGCATCCCTTGCCCAAGGTCCTCGATCAGATGGCGCAGTGGCACACCCAACGGTACTTCGTATAAACCGGGCCGCTTGACATCCCCCGAAAGGCAAAACAGCTTCGGACCGGGCGATTGCGGCGTGCCAAGGTGACGATACTCCTCGGCGCCGAGGCGCAGGATAAGCGGGATGTTGGCGAGGGTTTCAACATTGTTGATCACGGTCGGTTTGCCAAACAAGCCATGCGTGGTGGGGAAAGGCGGTTTGAGGCGCGGAAAGCCGCGTTTGCCCTCGATCGACTCGAACAGCGCCGTCTCTTCGCCACAGATATAAGCCCCTGCCCCACGGCGGATTTCGATCTCAAACGAAAAATCGCTGCCCAAAATGCGCTCGCCAAGCAAGCCTGCCGCTTGGGCTTCTTCCACGGCGGCTTGCATGATCCGATAAGGCAGCAAATATTCGCCCCGAATGTAGAGATAGCCCTTCTTCGCTCCAATAGCATAAGCTGCAAGGAGCATTCCTTCTAAAATGGCGTGCGGGTTGTCTTCCATCAGTACGCGGTCTTTAAATGCCCCCGGTTCAGCCTCATCGGCGTTGCACACCACGTATTTTGGGCTGCCCGGCGCCTGAGCAGCGCTTTCCCACTTGAGCCCAGTCGGGAAAGCAGCCCCACCGCGTCCAACTAAGCCGGAGGCTTTGACCGTTTCGATGATGGCTTTGGGTGAGCTTTCTAACGCCCGCTCGAAGGCGTGATAGCCCTCATGCTGGCGGTATTCCTCCAAGCGCACGGTGGTATGCCGTCCGCACAGGGCGGTCAACAGGCGCACATCGCCATCCACGTAGGTCAAGGGACGTGTGGCAGTAGCAGCAACCAGTTCCTGCCAAGTCTGAGCTGGCGAGGCTTTGACCGGCAAGCTCTGCACCAGCACGGCTGGGGCGTGATCGCACAACCCCAAACAAGCCGATTTTTCGACCCTCACCTTTGCAGGAGCGCTCTCGGCAGCCATCGGTTGGGCGGTTTGAAAGACGATCTGTTTAAACACCGTATCCGCCCCGGCGAGAGCACAGGCGGGATCGTTACAAATGTGCAATAGCACCTCGCCCACTGGCTGGCGGTGAAAGAGGGTGTAAAATTCCACAACCCCAAACACTTCTGCCGGTGGCACACCTAAGGCTCGCCCGATTTGGGCAGCCACTTGATCCGAAATGTAGCCAAAGGTTTCTTGAGCAGCATGGAGAGCCGGCAGCAGGGCGGTGCGACCTTGCGGAGCAAGGGAAGAGAGAGTGGCTTCAAACGAGGGAGGGGGAGAGGGTTTCATCGCTGTCTCGCTCGCACTTCCAAGAATGGCGACCAAAGTCAACTTAGACTGTCCAAATTATAACAAGAAATCGGCCCAAGCAAAGGGTGATTTATTCGTAGGACAACTCTGAGGGGTTGTCCCATAACGTTTGCATGACTTTGGTTGATTCCCTAATGCTAAACTTGTGATAATTATCACTATGTTCTTTGTTGTTATTGGGCTATCCTTGCAATAAGAGGGAGTATCTTGCGATGCTCTGCTTCCCAATTGGGCTTTTTTAGCTTTTGTGGAGGTTGATTCTGCATGTCTCAATTCCGCATCCAATCCCATCCTATTCTCCCCATCCCGCAAAGAGAGGCGATTTCGTTCACGTGGCAAGGCAAAACCCTGCAAGGTTACGCCGATGAAACCATCGCGGCTGCCCTGTTTGCCAACGGGATTCGCGTCTTCGGTTATCATCCCAAAGACGGTTCACCGCAAGGCATTTTCTGCGCCAACGGTCAGTGCGCCCAGTGCACCGTCATTGCCGATGGCTTAGCGGTCAAGGCTTGCATGACCCTGCTGCGCCCTGGCATGAACGTGCAACCCCTAAGCGGCTTGCCCAGCTTGCCCGAAGCGCCGCCGGCGCGCCAGTTTCACCCGACCCGCATCGTCTCTACCGAGGTTTTGATCATCGGTGGCGGTCCGGCCGGCTTATCGGCAGCGATCGAACTTGGACAGCGCGGCATCCGCACCCTAATTGTCGATGACAAACACCGCCTGGGGGGCAAGCTGGTCTTGCAAACCCATCGCTTCTTCGGCTCGATCAACGCCTGCTATGCTGGGACGCGCGGCATTGACATCGCCACCCGCTTAGAAAACGAGGTGGCGCAGTATCCGACTGTCACCTCTTGGCTGAACACGACAGCCGTAGCGGTGTTCAGCGACAAACGGGTCGGCGTGGTGCGCTCGTTGATTGACGAACAAGGCAACAGTGAGTACGTTCTGATCGAACCGCAAGTGCTGTTAGTCGCCACCGGCGCCCGCGAAAAATCGCTCACCTTCAAGGGCAACACCTTGCCGGGGGTTTATGGCGCCGGCGCCTTTCAGACGTTGGTCAACCGCGATCTGGTGCGAGCTGCCGAGCGCTTGTTCATTGTCGGCGGCGGCAATGTCGGTTTAATTGCCGGCTATCACGCCCTGCAAGCCGGCATTCAGGTGGTTGGGTTGGTCGAAGCCCTGCCCGAATGCGGCGGCTATAAGGTGCACAAGGATAAGCTGGTGCGCATGGGCGTGCCAATCTACACTTCCCATACCGTGGTGAGCGCCAACGGCAAAGAGTCGGTTGAATCGGTGACCATTGCCCGCGTCGATGAAAACTGGCAGGCAATCCGCGGCACGGAACGCACCTTTGAATGTGATACCTTGTTGATCGCTGTTGGTCTTGACCCAGTCGATGAGTTCTACCGTAAAGCCAAAGAATTTGGCATGGTGGCTTATGCCGCTGGCGACGCCGATGAAGTCGCCGAAGCCTCGGCAGCCATGTTCTCCGGCAAGATCCGTGGCTTGGAGATCGCCCGCTTTCTGGGTAAAAATGGCTTTGAAATCCCCACCGAGTGGTTGCGCACGGCGGAGATCCTCAAATCTCGCCCTGGCGAGGTGACCCATGAGACCATCCCCGAAGAAGAAGCCGTGTTCCCGGTGTTGCATTGCTCGCAAGAGATCCCCTGCAACCCTTGTACTTCGGTCTGTTCGCAAGGCGCCATTTATATCGACCCCGAAGACATCCGCAAGGTACCCGATTACATCGCCAAAAAGCTGGGTGTCACCTGCATTGCCTGTGAAAAGTGCGTCACCATCTGCCCTGGGCTGGCGATCACGTTGGTGGATTTGCGCAAAGAGGCTGAATTTGCCCACGTCACCATCCCCTATGAGTTTGAAAAGGAGAGCCTCAAAGCTGGCGATTGGGTGACCGTGACGGACACGGCTGGCAACCTGCTCGGAGAAGTGGAGGTTATCCGTACACGCATCGCCAAAGCCACCGACCGCACCTTGCTGGTTAAAGTGCGGGCGCCGCGTGAGCTTGCCACCAAGATCGCCGGCATTCGCGTCCAAGAGAATTGGGTTGCGCAGCCCACCGAGCAGTGGGTGGAGCGCCTAGAAGATGACACCATCGTCTGCCGTTGTGAACGGGTGACCTTGGCGGAGATCAAGGAAGTGATTCGTTCGGGGGTGCGCGATATGAACGAAATCAAAGCCCTGACCCGCGCCGGAATGGGCGCCTGCGGCGGGAAGACCTGCAGCAGTCTGATCAAACGCGCCTTCCGCGAGTTGGGCGTGCCTCCGGCAGAAGTCACCGAAAACACGCTGCGGCCGTTGTTTATCGAAGTTCCCTTAGGCGTTTTTGCCGGGGTGAAGGAAGAGTAAGCCTAGTTACGATGTGATGGAGAGCAAGATGAGCCTTTCTGCGTATGATGTCATTATCATTGGTGCAGGCAGTGTCGGAACTCCGTTAGCCTGGCAACTTGCCGAAGCGGGCTTAAAGACCCTCGTGATCGATCGCTTTGCCAGCGTTGGGCAAGGCTCGAATAAGGCAGCCATCGGCGGCATTCGCGCCACCCACTCCGACATCGCCAAGATCCGTATTTGCCTGAAAAGCATTGAAATCTTTTCCACTTGGAAAGAGACCTACGGCGACGACATCGGTTGGTTGCAGGGCGGGTATGCCTTTGTTGCCTATCGTCCGCAGGAGGAAAAGACTCTCAAGGACCTGCTGGTGCTCCAAAAACAATTCGGCTTGGAGATCGACTGGTATGATCGCGAGGATTATCTTAAACTGATTCCGTCCCTAAATCCCGAAGGGTTGATTGGTGGCACGTTTTCGCCTGGCGATGGCAGTGCCTCTCCCATGCTCTCGGCGTTGGCTTTTGAACGGCGTGCGCGCAAACTGGGCGCCGAGTTTCGTTATGGCGAGGTTGTGACTGCTATCCGCCAAGAGCAGGGTCGGGTGAGGGGCGTGATCACTGATCACGGTGAATACGCTGCGCCGATCGTGGTCAATGCTGCTGGGGGTTGGGCAAAAGAAGTGGCGGCGATGGTCGGCATTGATGTTCCGGTGCAGCCGGACTCGCACGAAGGCGGCATAACCGAGCCGGTAGCGCCTTTCCTGCGCCCCATGGTTGTAGATATCCGTCCAATTGAACCAACACCGCAAATGGCTGGATCGGCAAATTATTACTTCTACCAACATCATACCGGTCAGATCATCTTTTGCATTACCCCCAACCCACCCATTCTTGGAACCGATGTCCGCGAAACCTCGGTTTTCCTGCCGCAGGTCGCTCAGCGCATGATCGATCTGATGCCGCGCTTGCGTAATTTGCGCGTGCGGCGCACCTGGCGCGGTTTATATCCGATGACACCGGACGGATCGCCCATCGTCGGTGAGGTGGAGGAAGTGCAAGGCTATATCAATGCGGTTGGGATGTGCGGGCAGGGCTTTATGCTGGGTCCGGGCTTAGCGGTCTATTTGCGCAAGCTGATCACGGGCGATCGTGATGAGGAGACGCAGGAAGTGCTGGATAAGTTGAGCCTCTATCGAGAGTTTGCCAAAGCCGAGAAGTTGAAATAAAGGCTGAGGGTTTACTGAAGCCGTTTTTGCCCATTGGGTTTACTCGATGGGGTGAGTCCTCCCCCGGTTGGCGGAACTACTTCTGCAGAAACTCCAAAATCCACACACCGAGAAAAGTCTCGCCGTTGGCGGCGGTGCAGGTTGGTGCAATCAGGTTGAAAACCGGCTCGCCGCCGCTGGCAATGCGCAGCGAGTAATTAATCCCTTCTTGCATGGCAAAATCGGCATATCCTAGCCCGAGCTCCGGTTTCAAACCGGTGAAGAAGCGGTTTTCGCCATCCTCCCAATTGACCACAATTTCAACGCCGGGCAGTTCGTTGCCCTGTGCATCCCAAACATAAACGAGAATCAATCCCTTGCCCAAGGCTGGGTCGCAGACAGACTCGCGTTTGCGCAAGAGGAAGGGCGTTTGGCGCGTCGGGGTTGGCTGCGGCGACGCAAGGGTGGCTGAGGGCAAAGATGGGGTTTCTTCAGCAGAGAACGTTGTCGCAGGGGAGGGCGAGGGGACGGCCGTAACAGCGGGCGGCTGGGTGAAAGCAGGTGGTGTGGCAACGGTTGGAGCTAGGAGCGTGGCTTGAGCTTGGGCTAAATCGGCTGCTAGCAAACCCAAAGCGCGCGCTTCCTCGACCGGCTTCCCCTCCGCCAGCCAACGCTGAGCTTGAGCAGCCAATGCATTGTAAGGATCGTCGTCCTTAAGCAAAGCGAGGCGGGCACGGGCGCGCACCAAATCACGGTTTGCCAGATATGCCACAGCGATCAAGGCTCGATATTGGTCTTTGTCAGCGGTGCTCAATAAGGCTGGCGAGAGGTCGGTGTATTGCACGGGTTGAATCAACAAAGAATAAGCCAAACCGATCGCCAAACCCAAAACAAGACCCGTGAGCAAATACAGTGAACCGCGTCGTTCTTTCATGGCACACTTGTCCCAACCAGTGGGGTGAGCGTCTCAACCGCCGTTAGTAAGGCGCGCATTTTTTGTAAATCGGCATCGCTATAGCCATACCGTTCACCAAAGTTCACCGCTTGCTGGATCACCTCGACCGGTTGCGTTTGCTTTAAGAAAGCGAGGCGAGCGATGGCAGCCGCTAGGTTTTGATCCGCAGCATAGGCCTCGGCAATCATTAAGACTACATCACTCTGGTAGTCGATGCGCAAAGCCGAAGGTCGATTCTCGGCAGGAGGAGACGGTGCCAGCAACCATCCATAACCAACCCCTGCTGCAGCGCCAAAGGCGATGGCAATGAAGAAGCGAATCCAGCGTCCTAGCATAGGGGGATTCTGCCACAGGAAGCCCGTTCGGGCAATAGGGTTTTATACAGCAACGCAACTGCAAACTCTGTCCTCTTTGCGGTAGAATCTTGGCAATGGGTATGGAACAACGTACCTTCGATCGCCGTAACCTTTCCATGTTGATTTTGGCGCACATGCTGACCGATCTCAATCAGGGGGCAGTGCCAGCCTTGATCCCCTTTTTGGTGGCTCAACAAGGGTTGAATTACCTAGGTGCTTCGGGGATCACGGTCGCCGGGACGTTAATCTCTTCGATTCTGCAACCCCTAGTGGGTTTCCTGTCCGATCGGCGTTCGCTTTCCTGGCTGCTCGTTTTTGGCCCGTTGTTGGCCGGCTTAGGTCTAGGCCTCAGTGGCAACCTTCCCAGTTACGGGTTGATCTTGCTCGCCATCCTGACCAGCGCGGTGGGCGTGGCGGCCTTTCATCCAGAAGCCTATCGCTATGCCAACTACTATTCCGGCACGCAAACCGCCACCGGCATGGGGATTTTCTCGGTGGGTGGTACACTTGGCTACTCGATGGGTCCCCTCCTCCTTACCTTCCTTGTCCTCCAAGGAGGATTGCCTGCCACGGTTTGGATGGGGGTGCCAGCCGCTTTGATCGCCACCTATTATCTTTTTCAACAATCTCGCCTGCGTTCTGTGCGTACAGCCCAACAACACTCGCCCCAGCAGCGGGGTAAAACCAACTGGCCGGCGCTCTCCTTACTGCTCTCGGTGATCGTGCTGCGCTCGATGTCTTATTACTGCCTTTCGACCTTTGTGCCGTTGTACCTGATCTCGGCGCGCGGTTTTTCCACCCCGGTTGCAAACAGCGCTCTCACGGTGATGTCTGTCGGCAGCATTGGTGGTGCTTTGCTCAGCGGGCCAATTGCCGACCGCTTTGGACGCCGGCGGGTGTTGTTTGGCATGGCTTTGGTCATCAGTTTCTCGATCTTTTTGTTTGTCTTTTCCTCTAGCGCGCTGGCATTTCCGCTTCTGGGCTTAGCCAGTGCTGCCCTCTCCGCTTCCTTCACCATTTCTATGGTGCTGGGGCAAGATTACGGACGGGGCAACTTAGGTTTGGCTTCGGGTTTGACCGTCGGACTTGCTGTGGGCATGGGTGGCCTTAGTGCACCGCTCTTTGGCTTTCTTGCTGACCGCCTCGGTCTGGCAACTATCCTTCCTGCGGTGGCGATCTTGCCCCTGATGGCCGCTGCCTTAATCCTTGCCTTGCCAAAGGAGACTGATGAATTTTGATGAGAAAGCTCGCCATTGGGATAGCAACCCGGCTCGGCGGGAACGGGCGCGGGCAGTAGCGCAAGCCATGCGACGCCAGCTCCCTCTACGGGCAACGATGACTGCGCTAGAATATGGCTGTGGCACGGGCTTGCTGAGTTTTGAACTGCGCTGCGATTTGGGACAGATTACCCTGGCTGACAGCTCGCCCGGCATGTTAGCCGTCGTGCATGAAAAAATCGTCACCGCCCGAGCCGAGAATCTCTTCCCTCTGCAGCTTGATTTGCTCCGCGATCCGCTTCCACCCCAACGGTTCGATCTGATCTACAGCCTGATGACCTTACATCACATCCCCGATACGCAACACATTCTGAGCGCTTTCTACCAGCTCCTGCAGCCCAGCGGTTATTTATGCATTGCCGACCTCGATGAGGAGGATGGCAGCTTTCACCAAGAACCTTTCGAGGGCCATCTGGGTTTTAACCGTCAAGACCTAGCAACGGCAACAACCGTGGCTGGTTTTGAAGTGATCGGCTTCGAGACGGTCTATCAGATGATCAAGATCGTTGAAGAACAGCCGCGTTCTTACCCGATCTTTCTGATGACCGCCCACAAACGATAAATTTGCGGTAACAAATGAGCAATTCACGATGCTCAGCCGTCCTATTCTGACTTAAACGCAGCCCTTCGGCGCACTTGCGCGCTGTGAGCTGCCTAGCCTGAAGCTGCTGAGCTGCGCATTGCAAGCTTCACTGCCGGCGGAACAGGCTGGCATTCCTCCTTCAAGCAGGGTACGCTCAAGGGATAGCTGGGCTGGGCAAAAGTGGGTTTCTCAATGATCAGACTTTCAAGGAAAGGAGACAAAACCATGGCTGATTTTGATTCTAGCACTGTCATTCTCGTTACCCGCAACGGCATGGGCGATGCCGAACCTGCCCTGCAGCAGAAGTTGATCGGGATTTATCTCTCTTTGCTCGACCAAAACAACCTCTTGCCCGGCGCCATCTGTTTCTATACGGAGGGAGTCAAGTTGGTTGTCGAAGGTTCACCCGTTTTAGAGGTGCTTCGTTCGCTGGAGAAAAAAGGCGTGCACTTGCTGATCTGTAGCACCTGTTTGGACTTTTTCCAACTGGCAGATAAAGTGCAAGTAGGCATCAAGGGCGGCATGACCGACATTCTCGAGGCTCAAAGGCGGGCTAGTAAGGTGATCTCGATATAGTTTTCCACCTAAAACTTCCCGCAGACTCAACGTCTGCGGGAAGTTTATTCATGGAAAATGAACGGCAAGAAACTCTCTTGGACTTCGCGAAGAATAAGGCTGTAAGTTGCTTTGCTACCCATAAGTGTCGGTACAAGCGGCTCGACTTTGAGGTAGAAGCGTGCGGGATCGGTTGATTGAAAGCGCAGGAACGTGTGTTCCCCGGCCGCAGATGCTTCGGCTGTGCCCACCTCGGTAACAACATCCTCGGCGTATAAATACAGGCGCACGGCTGCACCTCCGCTTTGTGAAAGGGCGCTGAGCAAATAACTACCCACTTGGTTAACTTCGATGCGGTACCAGTCAGCATTCCCTGCACCGCACAGGTTACCCATAGCAGCTTCGCTAATCGGCAATTGTCGCGCCTGATCAGGGGTATCATCTGGCTCAAATGGGTCTGGCTCGCAACTTTGGGGTAGTACGGCAGTGGTTTCGGGTGTATCTCCACTTGGCCATCCTTCTGGCTGACCGTTGAGATCGAGCGCCTGCAGGCGAAAGGCGTAGGAACCGCCGGGCTCGCCGACGAACCACGCTGAGCGCTTTTGAGCAGGGATGGAGAGAATACCACCATCCTGCCACGCACCTGGCTCTTGACGCCATTGCAATTCAAATAAACCCAAACCGGCTGCATTGTTCATTGCTTCCCAGGTCAGAAGCACAGCGGTCGAATCAAAGGTCTGGGCTGGTCTCAACTGACTGGTCGCAGGCGGGCAGGCATGATCAACCCAAACGGTGCGCGGATTCAAAGAAGCAACATTGCCTTCATAGTCCCAAACCCGCAGGGCAATTTCAACCTCTCCGTTCAAAGGGGCTATCGAACACAAATCGACATCCCATTCGTACAAATCGGCTTGGATCGGTCGGGTCACGATCGGGCCGCCCTCAACCCATTCACCACTGATCTTGACCAGCAACCGAACGGCAACAACGCGCACATCGTCGTTAGCCGTCGCAGCGATATGCAGCAGTGGATCATCTCCATCCAGAACAATTTCACCACCGGCTGGATTGGTGAGGCTGCCGCTTGGCGGAAATGCTCCAATGTTAGCAGAGACGTACCAATCGTTTGCCGGATTGCGCGGGTCAAGTTTATTACCGAGGCACTCGGTTGCCCCATCATAAATTGGAAAACGAGTCACTTCATAACAAGTGCGTGGGATGCCATTGTTGATCGGCACATCTGCGAAGCGGACATCTACGGAGCGCCCCCAATAATAACCGCCGCTGCCCATCCAGATACTCTTTGTAACCATAAAATGGACGTGTTGGGAGGTGCTGTATCCGGTATCATCACTATCGCCGATGTATTGACCGCGTTGAACAAGGGTTCCGGGCGTTAGCTTGTTCGGGATGCTGCCATGCGCGAGGTGAAGGTAAATTTGGTAAGCACCATCGGCGGCGTTGCGCAGCACAATATAGTTGGTGCAGGTCGGACTACCATTTGAGCAGGTATCCCGTGAACCTACAACAACACCCTTTTTAGAAGCGACGAGGGGGAACGGCTGCTGATCGGTGAAATCGTAAGCGTAGCGACAATACTCAATCGAGCAGGAGGGGTAACCCAATTCGGGAATGGACTGAAAATGGCTAATTGAGCCTTCAAGCCAACGAGCAGTGCCGGCAACATACGGCAGATAATAGCCGGTAAGGGACGTCTGGAGGTCTGTCTCTTCGGGTTGCAAACTTGCCGAAAGGGGTTGAATTTCAGGGGGAAGTTCTTGGTTGGGAATGGACGAAAAAACCTCATCCCAATTAGGAGCATCCGGCTTTAGAATCTGCCAACCTGCCTTCGTGCGTTGGGCGAGTAAAACACCGGGTTCGGTTGCCACCAGTCGCCCATGGTCATCGCGCAACCTCAGCCAGAGCACAGCGAATTTTCCATCAGTGGTGATAAAAGCGGCATCTAGCTCAGGAGTAAACAGAGTGAAGGTCAAAGGACGATTCGCCGAATCTGTATGCAATTGGTCGTTGAAGGCCGACCGAAGCTCGGCTTGCACCGCTGGCGGGGCGGGCAGGAGCGGCGGCACCTGCTGAGCCGAGAGCATCAGGAAAATGCCGGCTAATAATACGGGAGACAAAATCCGCTTGAAGGGCATTACAAAACGGTCTAGACGGGTGCTGAATATCTGTATTTTACCGTAAGTCCGGGTAGGAAACCGAATTTCTCATTTCGACAAGCGGAAGGAGGAAGAGCTTGCTCTTTCGCCGGAAGTCGCAAAGAGTTCTCGCTTCGCTCGAAGTGACATGCTACGAAAAGCTGCTTGGTGTGGTTTATCGGGCGTAGCATAAGCTTCAGCTTGTGCAGCAACATGAGCTTTAGCTTGTGTAAACGAGACACAGGCTGAAGCTATGTTACGGAAGTCTGCTCTTCCTTGCTAAAAGACGAACAAATGTGTAAATTCAGAATTGCTGAGAGGGGAAGAGGGGAATTTCTCCCTTGACAAAACGGCGCGTTGGAATATAATAGAACATAAGTTCTACTTATGGAGAAAGTTATGGAAATTGGCATGTTGTGGTTCGATAACGATCCCAAAGCTGACTTGGTAGAAAAAATTAAGAAAGCCGCGGCTTATTATCGCCAGAAATATGGGGTCACCCCTGACATTTGTTTCCTTCATCCCACGATGCTGCCCAAAAACGGTTCGGTAGAAGCTTCAACCTCCCCTCACTCGCCGTTACCCAATGTCGAGCTGCGCCCCTCAAAATCGGTGATGCCTAACTACCTATGGATCGGGGTCAATCCGAAATCTGGGGAAGCGTAAGCCCGGCAATGAGGGTTTCCAAAGCCACCTCAGCATCCACCTCGCCACCCTTTATGGAAACGTCCATTTCCAAAAGGCGTTGATAGAGGTAGCGTAAGCTGTCCAAAGGGAATTTTTGCGCTTGCTCAATGGCTAAGCGGGCCGGATAGGGCGAGATGCGCAAGCGGCCTAATGTCTGGACTGCTTCGGCAGGCGTTTGTCCTTCTTCCAGAGCCAGTTTTGCGAGCAGGATTTGACGGAACTGATGCACCACACTGAAAAAGATCAGCATCGGCTCTTGCTCTTCAAGCATCTGGCGCAATACTCTGAGGGCTTTCCGTCCATCACCTTCTCGGAGGGCGTTTGCCAAAGCAAAGTTTTCAACGCTTTCCAGATAGGGACAAAGCTGATCCACATCGTCAATTTCTACGGCGCGCTGGCAATTGACGTAATCCAACAACTTGCGGATTTCCATCTCTGCTAGACGGCTGTCCTCAGACACAACTTCGGCTAACCGCTCGGCTGCCGGGCGGCTAAAAACGCCGCCCAGTTGCTTTGCGCGCTGGAGGATAAACTGCACCATCTGCGCCCCCTTGCGTAAGCGGAACTGACGTGCATAAACGCGTTCTGGGTGCTCCTCTGCCCAACGTTCCAACCAATGGCGTTTGCCTCTCTCATAGTCCCTGGGGTCGGTGAGCAAACCCTTCTCCATCAGCACTAAGGCCGTTGAGGGGGGAACTTGTTCCAGCAACGCTAACAATTTCGCTTGGGCACTTTCGCCGTTTGCCAGCGCTAGAGGGTTTTCGAGGATGACCAGACGGCGACTGCCGAAGAACGGGATCGCCAAGGCAGCTTCGCGCAAGGTCTCCAGAGAGATTGCCTTGCCATCCAAGCGTTGAAGGTTGAGCGCAGCCACTCCTTCATCGCCCAGTTTGCTCTCCAGATTGGCGATGAATTGCGCTGCAGCAAATTCATCTTCAGCTTGCAACAGGTAAATGACCGGCTTTGCGGTGGTCACCGAGTCAGCCCCGCGTTGAAATGCGATAGGCACGCATCCAGCCGCGGCGCAGCGGACGGATGTCACTCACCTCTAGGGTCATTGCCTCGGCAGAAGTCGTCAAATTGCGCTGTAACCAAGCCCCAAGCGGGCGAGCGAGGAGTAAACTCAAGCCGCTCAGAGAAATGGCTAGGGGCAAACGCTCCAGTTTATCGCGCAAACGCTTCCCCGAACCGAGAAAGGCGAACAGGGCTGCTGCCCCACCCAAAAAAGCTGCCGCAGCCAAATTGGTGCCGCAAAACGGGTGGATCGCCAGCTCCGCTTCGCCGTTGCGCAGGCGCTGCAAAGCTTCGGCGACGCTCTCTCTGACCTCTTCCAAGGTCACATCACCCAGAATCCAGAAGCCAAAAAAATCGGATTGTCCAGCCATGCTGGTGTGAGGTTTGCGTTG
>CALFWB010000084.1 GCA_937928795.1 uncultured Anaerolineales bacterium | reverse complement strand
CCTTGCTCTTGCCGAAGCGCTCTACCATATCGGAGATAGTTTGAGAGCAAAAGAGATTTTGATGCGTTTCACAGCGGAGAGCCAGTCTGAGATTTCCTCAACTGCATCAGACACGGAATTCATGAAAGCTGCCCAATACCTCAATCTTCTGGGAGAAACAGATGCTGCCCTAGATTGTTATCAAAAAACCCTAACGCTCTTGCAAGCTTCACCGAATTTGGACAGCAAGAAAGCCATCCAAGTTTTATCCGCCATGGCAGAAATCTATCGTCAGAACCAGCGCTATGTTGAGTTGAAAGAGGTTCTCGAACAGGCAATCCATTTCGACCCCAATAATCCTTCCCTATTCATGGATTTTATCGCCGCTTGGCTGGAGGTCAACTCCAATTGCGGACCAATTTCACTGGCAGATCACACAGGTCTTAATCTCCTAACCCTTTTCGAGGATCACCTTCAGCAGAACCCAGAAGAGAAATCGCTTGCCCTCTTGTATGGTTTGTTTCTGCGTTGGATTGGAGAGAGCACAAAGGCCATCGAGCATTTGACCCAGTTTATCGCAGACCTAAAGGACTCTGATGAAGTTCACAGCCCCGAAAGCCGTCTTGCTCTGCTCCTTGCCGCAATCACCGAACTCAGCCGCATTCACCGTAGTCGCGGTGAGGAACAACTGGCCGACTATTGGCTAGAAGAAGGGCTGCGAAAAATGAATTGGGCGAACCCCGTACCCCAAAAAGAAACCACCGAATTGTATTGTGATTGGTTTGAAGCCGCCCTCGTCCGTGGCGAAGATCGCAGTTCGCTGCTATTTGATTTTTGTAATCGAAACGCCGAACATCCTCGAGTGATTGCCCTGATGAGCCAATTCAAGATCAGCCAAGGGGATCACCACGGAGCAAGAATGCTCTTCGAGATCGCCTTGCCCAGCATAGCCAGGTGTGACAACACCGTAACCCAGTTCCATCCGGCAATCGAGAAGTTGCTCGGCTATTCTCGTCGCCTTGAGACTCTATACACTCTCTCTACAGTTGCTCAACAACTTGGCGAGTGGAATCTCGCCTGTGATTTACTGACCCAAGCCCTGCGTTTAGAGCCAGAAGGAGAGCGTGCGCATCGGCATCGGGTTATCACTCTGGTTCTGCGCGCCGAATATCAATGGGTCTGTCGTCGTCTAGGAAT
This sequence comes from uncultured Anaerolineales bacterium, assembly GCA_937928795.1. Classification (GTDB taxonomy): domain Bacteria; phylum Chloroflexota; class Anaerolineae; order Anaerolineales; family UBA4823; genus NAK19. The sequence goes on along the minus strand of CALFWB010000084.1, from coordinate 10,025 downwards.
TTCGAACCATGCTCCAGGGGACATCGCATTGGCAGAAGAGGCAAAGAGAGACTTTGAAATCGCTACTCGCTTCCTCCTCCAATCCTGCCAACCCACACAGGGGCCACTGCCTGAAAAACAAGAGCTTAGAGAATGGATTTTGCGCGGAAAACTTGTCCTTTTCCCACAGGATGAAATTTCGCAGGTCAGTGAAGGAATGCTCTCTGTGGGTATCCTTGGGGCATCTCTTTTGACCGCTTCGCAGTCCACTCTTGACAAGCTGCTTGTTGCAGCCTCTCGCTTCCAGAGCGATCCGATCATCCAGTTCCTGGTCGCCTTGGCTTTGCTCGACTCGCAACCACAAGAGGCAATGTCGCTGCTCGAAGATTTGCATGAAAAGCTGACCAATGGAACAGAAATAACTTTGCCCAAAAATCATTGGGTTCTCTCACGCGCCCAGTTCGTTGCGTACGTCGGGGTAGCCTATGCTCTAGCGGTTCTGCACCATCCCTCCCTAGACGGCGATCGGGCAACAACCAAACGATCCGCTGCGCTGGATAGATTGGAGAAAGCACTGCACCTCTACCCAAATGAAGCCAATTGGCACCTGTTGGCTGCGCGGCTCTCCAGCATCGATTTGTCTGACCAAGAGAATATCCAAAAAGCCATCCACCACTTGGAACAAGCCCTGCAAGGGGGCGAAACCTCTCTGGAAACCCACCTAAAGCTAGCCCAACTCTATCTATTCATTCAAGATACCGACTCTGCTATCCATGTCTTAGAAAATGCCTCCAACCTTATGGAAGCCGATCCTCAAATAGACTACTGGCTAGCTAAAGCCTACCTGAAACACCGGCAAATTGAGTTAGCCGCTCAATATGCTCAAAGTGCGGTTGAGAAGAATCCATTCGAGCCCGAATACATCCTATTGCGAGGAGAAATAGCCCTAGCGATGCAAGACACCGCAACGGCCCTGCAATTAGCCGAACAAGCTCTAGAACAACCGGCAGAAAATCCGCTGATTTGGGGTCTCTTTGCCCGCGCCCTCCATGCGGCTGGAAAAGCTGAGGATGCCCTGCGCATACTCAAGCAGACCATTCCCATCCAAGCCGAATACGTCCATCTTCACCTTATGAGGATCGAAATCTTGCACGAATGGCGAGGAGCAGAAGTTGCCTTGCAAGAACTTAACGCCCTATTGGAAGCCTTTCCTCGGTCAGTCCCTCTCCTCTTGCTTCAAGCAGAACTTCTTTCTGCATTAGGCAATACCGAAGCGGCTATTCTGGCTGCGCAGGTCGCTCTACGTTACTCTCACCAAGTTTCCTCTCCTGTTTCGTTGGACGATCATGCTCACAGCCACTGTCTCTTAGGGGAACTCTTTTATCGCATTGGTCATCTCGATCAAGCGGTATATCATCTTGACGAAGCCATCAAACTCTCACCCAATAACGAGGCAGCTCACCTTACCCTTGGGGATGTCTATTTCGCTCGGGGAGAAAGTGAGCGGGCGTTAGCAGCCTATCAGCGCTGTTTGGATATCAATCCCGATAACAGTCATGCCTATTTCAACGCCGCAATTCTCTATAAGGAACTCAAAGATTATCCCAACGCAGAGCAAATGCTGCGCCAAGCCGCCAGATTGGAACCGAACAACCTGGCTATCCAACGACAACTCGGTGCAGTTGTGGCGTTGAATCTCATTCATACTCAAAGGACCAAAGAGAAGAAAGCCCCATGAACCATCCAACAAATCGATTTCATCCACGGCGCACTCTCTCTCGGCAGGATTATCTCCAACTCATTAAGTATGCCTATGCCTGTCAGAATTTTGCCTTTGCAGCTCAGGTTGCCCTGGATTGGCTGACCGATCTTCCGGGCGATCTGCCCATGCGATATTGGTACGGAGATGCGCGCGCTAGAGCAGGTCACCTCACGCTTGCAGGAAACATCTTAGATGAGCTCTTACAACAAGACCCAGAATATCTCGAAGCGTTGCAAACTCGCCTAGAGATTGAAGGGAAAATCCACCAAAGTCGAACAAAAAACCCATCGCAGGCTGCATCCAAATTCTCTTACACCTTAGCCGATTATCAGGAATGGTTGATCGCTTTAGAGGGGTATGATGCACCAATCCTAAAGCGCCCTTATACTCGCCTAGAGGTGCGCTGGGGCGAAGAGATTTATCCCTTACGCAAAAGCTTGCTGGAACGCTCAATGCTTTCCGATCAAACCTTCACTCAAGAACTCCAAAATCAAATGAAAGCAGTCCTTGCCGCTAAGCCCGATCATCCGTTGGTTGCGATCACCCATCTCAAAAGCCTCTATCTCAGTTATCAAGCCGGGATGTTTCCCCTGCCTGCTTTCAAACAGATCGTCGAGCATTACCTTCACGTTTTCCCAAATTGTCTATCGATTGGGTATATGGCTGTCGAAGCCCTTATGGATAACGGCGAAGATGAGCAAGCTGTGGCACTTCTCCATAGCCTAGCTGCGCGGGATCTGACTGCTCAAGTGGCTAGGCGGCTGTGGGAGCCAGGGCACCCCTTCTTAGAGATTTGGCCCAAGGAACTCGAAAAACAACTGACTCTCCCCATCCCAGCCGGCATTGCAGCCATGCTAGGCTGGAATCAACTACCCATTCAGGTTTCCGAAGCGGCGGCCTTTGAGGTCAAAAACCAAGCCGACTTTTACCAGCTCTCGAACAAGTCGCCTATTCTGGAAAAATCCAACGGTCAATCAGGCAGCTCAACGGAAACAGTGGAAACCCAGCAGGAAAACCCAAGCCAAGCTCCCTCAATGCAACTCAAGGATAGTGACTTCGATTTTCCTGCCATCTCCGCAGACCTGCGCGAAATCCAAGCAGCCTTTGAGCAGATCGGCGCACGAATAAAGCAATCAAATATCACCTATCTTGACGGCCGCCAACCGGTTTACGTTGCCATGACCAACAAAAGAGAGCTGATCCGTTACCTCGGCACAGAACAGACTTCAGAAATCCTACAAGCCATTCTCGCCTTGCTGGATGCCATTCAAGCTCACAAGGGTTGGCGAGGTGTCTTGTACCTTGTTGACGAAGGGTTGACCCTATCTATTCGAAGGAACACCTATCGTATCGAAGCGATCACCCAAAACGACCCCTGGGCGATCAAACGCGGGCTGCAGCAGTGCGATCATCTGCTCGCTAAACAAGGTGAGATGATCGGCGCTCTGTTGATTGTCGGCCCACATGAGATCATTCCTTTTCACCGTTTGCCGAACCCCCTCGAAGATGGTGATGCCGAGGTCTATAGCGACAATCCCTATGGATCGCGCGATGAAAATTATCTTGTCATGGACTGGCCGGTGGGACGCTTACCTTGTTCTGTTAGGCACCCTGAAGATTGGCTGAAGTTGCTCCAGAACCTCACTGCGCCCTATCGGAGAACCAGCAAATCGAAAGCAAAGCCCAATGGCTCCGCAAAGTCTCTAGCCCCGCTCTGGAGCTGGATGCAATTCTTACTTTCCTTGTTTCAACCGACAACCTATAGCTTTTCTGCCTTCGGTTATACGGCGGCGGCTTGGCGGTTTGCCTCTTTCGCCGTGTTTCGCCAGATCGGGAAGCCGCAATCAATGCTAGTCTCCCCACAGTTAATCAAAAAAATGAGTTCCGCCCAAGCGGCCAAAAGACGTTTGGTGCGCCATAGCAAAGTTTTAGGCACTCTCGAAGAGGTCGCAATAACACCCCAAGTAGAATCCCAAACTCGGCTGTCAACAACCGAGCAAGTCAGATTGCCATCAGCAATTGCAGGGTATTTCAACCTTCATGGCTTGGCCGACTCTCCTGAGTGGTTTGGACAAAGTGATCCTACCGAAAGTGCCGGGAATCTGGTTGCCGTATCTGATCACCCAATCGCTTTGCAACCGGGCGATATCCTCCTCAATCCAGAGACCAAGATCGAGTTTATCCTCAGTGAGGCTTGCTTTGGAGCCCATACACTCAATAAAGACACCTCAACCTCCATTGCTTTAGCCTTTCTTGCCAAAGGTTGCCGGGCTTTTGTCGGCTCTACCTGCACCTCCTACGGATCCAACGGCACTCCTTTAATTGCAGCCGATTTCCTTGCCTATGAATTTTGGAAAAACCTGCGACAGGGATTACCGGCTGGCGAATGCCTGCGACAGGCAAAACTAACCATGGCAAGAGAACTCAGCAAGACCTATGGTTATTTGGATGGTGAAGATCAAAAAACTTTGACTTCCTTTGTTCTATACGGTGATCCCCTTGCCCAAGTGAGCCAGGTCAAAATATCCCCGAAAGTCACCCGGCATTCCAAATCAATAGCGCCTACCCTTGTTTCGACCTGTGACCATGCCATGCAACCTTCCCAAGACGAACTGACTCCTCAGCTAGAGAGTCTGGTCAAAAAACTGGTGGCAAAACACCTGCCGGGAATGGAATTTTCTAAAATGGAGGTATTGAGTGAAAATAAGACCTGTTCTGAAAACTGCTCGGCTTGTCACCTGAAAGGGCAACAAACCGGTTCATCCATCACCCAAGCCGAGACTATCAAAGTAAGACAACATCCTTCAAGGTCTTCTCGCAAGGTTATCATCCTCACCCGCCAAGAAAAACGCAAAGGCTACCTTTACACCCGATATGCCCGTTTGACTTTGGATGATCAGGGAAAGTTGATCAAACTATCGATTTCACGTTGAGCACCGCAAAAGCTCACCCTTATTAACTCTCTCGACACTGGGCTTTTCGATAATCTAATCGCTTTGTCCCTTTTTTGCGGATTGAGTGTGCTTGAACGATTCCCTCACCCCCAAACCCCTCTCCTAGAGGGAGAGGGGAGTTCCTCCCGCAGAGCCTGCTGATCCAAAAAGAGCCACACATTAAATTAAGTTTTTGAAAAGCCCTTCTCTCGACTTAGGGCTTTGCTAGGCTCATCAAGCTGTTTTCTCCCCTTATCCAGCGAGGCTATGGTATGATAAATACCGATGAACGGTGGATTTTTTTCGCCTCTGCGATGGTTTTCGATTGCCTTCCTATTAGCCGCCGTGGGCTTGACCAGCATTGAACTGGTGAGCTATAGCCGCGCTCGTTCCGTATTTGCCCCTGAGCAGGTCATCGCCGGCGTACCCGTTGGTGGATTCGATCGCCAGCAAGCCGCACAACGTCTTATCGAGGCTTATGACCTTCCGGTCGAACTGCGCTACGGCGATGCAATCATCCACCTCGATCCCTCTGTCGTTGATTTTCAACTCGACCTTGAAGCAATGCTTGCAGCCGCCGAGATGCAACGGGCTCAGCAATCCTTCTGGGGTGGTTTTTGGGATTACCTTTGGAATCGGACGACACCCAGCGCGGAAATCCCTTTGCGAGCGACTTTTTCACAGCAACGTCTACGCGTCTACCTCCAGCAAGAAATTGCAACCCGCTACGATACCCCTCCCATCCCTCCTCGCCCAATTGTCGGGACGGTAAATTTTGAACCCGGTCAGCCCGGTAGCGTTTTGGATGTGGATGCAGCCATTCCGTTGATTGCTAAGGCCTTAACCTCGCTGGATAACCGCAGTGTTAATTTGCCCATTATCACCAGCCGCGCCTCGCGCCCTGCCTTTCAGAACTTAGAGATTTTGCTTAAACAAACCATCGATTTGGCGGGATTTGACGGTATCACCGGCCTATACCTACTTGATCTCCAAAATATGGCGGAGATTCACTTCGGTTATCGTCAATTGCAAAACATTCCCGTAGTACCGACCGACATCGCTTTCACCGCTTCGAGCATTATTAAAATCCCCATCTTAGTCTCTGTCTTTCGTCGCTTGGGCGATCAACCCGATCCAGAAACGCTGAAATTAATCAGTGATATGATTGACAAGTCCGGCAACGAAGCGGCTGACTGGTTGATGGATCGGGTGATTGCCACCAACCGCAGCCCCTTAGCTATTGCTGAAGACATGCGCGCTTTGGGTTTGAAGAACACCTTCTTAGCCGGTTATTTTTACGCTGGAGCGCCGCTGCTCGAGGTGGTCAAAACGCCCGCCAATCAACGCAGCGACATCTTCACCGATCCTGATCCCTACAGTCAGACAACCCCTTCGGATATAGGGATGTTACTTCAAGATATCTACCTTTGCGCCGAAAACGGTGGAGGGTCTTTGCCGGCGGTTTTCCCTGATCAGATCACCCAAGAAGAGTGTCGTCAGATGCTCGACTATTTGGCGCGCAACAAGATCGGCGTCCTGATCGAAGCTGGCGTCCCGGATGGTACGCGCGTTGCTCATAAACACGGCTGGGTCTCGGTTAACGGCATTATCAATACCATCGGTGATGCCGGCATTGTCTATACGCCGGGTGGTAATTATGTCCTGGCGGTATTTCTCTATCATCCCCAACAACTGATCTGGGAACCGGCTTCGAAACTGATCGCCGACCTATCGCGAGCGGTTTATAACTACTACAATATTCCGAGGTAAAGCGATATAATATAGATACACGCCCCCGTAGCTCAATGGACAGAGCGCCTGACTTCGGATCAGACGGTTGTGAGTTCGAATCTCGCCGGGGGCGCCTCTTTTTTATGATGTCGTTAACAGCAGACGAATTTCTATTGCTTTTTCATAAGATATTGTATATAATCCAATCATGAAAAAAAGATTTTTTGTAGGGGTCTTTTTTCTGTGCCTTCTGCTTGGGGGAGTTTTCCTAACCTTCCAACGTCCTCAAGAGCTCCAACAAACTGTTCAGGATGCAGAAACACGCTTCTTCCCCGAAACAGGGCATTTCGTCAGTGGCGAATTTCTCAAGAAGTACCTTCTGGCAGCACATCCCGAAGTGGTCTATGGACCTCCCATAACCGAGCCTTTCTATTCAGATAAAGCTCAACGGATTGTTCAATATTTTGAGAACGCCCGTTTTGAACTTTATCCCGAAAACCCCCCTGAGTTGCGCGTCCGCGTTACCCCCCTTGGACAAATGTTGCTCTATCATCAGCAGGCGACTGCGCTCGAAATTCCGTATCCGCTAGGACGATGCCGGTCTTTCCCAGAAACTGGGTTCTCTGTCTGCTACGAATTTTTGGATTTCTTTGAGAAGAACGGCGGTGTGCGCATTTTCGGCTACCCCATCTCGGATGTGGTTGTCCAAGACGGACTGATCGTCCAAACCTTTCAACTCTTGCGCATCGAATGGGTAGGAACGACAGCTTCTAACTCTGCCATTCGCGTCTCCCCGCTCGGCAGGCGTTATTTTTCCCTAGTCAAAGAAGACCAACGTTTGCTGGCTGCCGTGTCAGCAAACAATAATGCTCCTCAATATGTACAATCGCTATCGGTGCGGGCATTTCCTCAGAAAGCTGTGGCTCCCCTGACAGGAATGCAATCGATCTATGTCCTTACGCAAGACCAAAGCGATCGCCCAGTTGCCAACGTCCAGATCACATTGCGAATCTATCTGCCTGACGGAAGCGAAGCTTATCCACCTTCCCCAAAACTATCAGATGCCAATGGAATCGCCCGCTTCGATTTCCCCTATCAATCGACTCAACTAGGCTTAGCCACCATTCAGATCCAAGCCCAATACGATGACCTGCTGGCAACCAGCGAAACGTCTTTCCGAATTTGGAAATAAAGTTGTAACCGAACAGCCCGCTCAAAAATCCGCAGACGAAGCAGATTTCGCAGAAAAATCAGCACAATCTGTGGATAAATGCGAATGAGCCTTTAGCCGTCGTCTTTTAGCTTTCGGCTGAATTGGCTCATAAGTTGTTAGCGTAGATGACGCGGAGCGGCACTCAAGCTCTCTAGACGGCGCTTGACGACAGACCAGTCAGGGTAATCCGCTAACAATTGAGTCAGAAACTGCTGGGCACGTTGGGTTTGACCCTTTTGCTTAAGATAATCCAAGAAGGCATCCAACTCGACAATCGCTTGCGGCTCGCGCTGCAAGCGCAGGTTTAAGTCAACCAATTGCAGCCTGGCTTGTTCATCATCGGGATCAAATTGACGCAACTGGTCATAGATTGTTAGGGCTTGGCGCCATTCAAGATTTTGGCGATCGAGATCTCCGATCAGATGGAGTAACATTACCGACCAGCGTTTCTCCATTTGGAAATCTTGGGCAAGTTGATATGCCTGTAAGTAAGCCTCGCGGGCATGGCGTAAATCTGCCAAATTGTAATAAACCTCCCCCAAATGAATATATTCTTGCAGAGCTTCTTCAAGACGGCTGTTTTCGACCAAGACTTGAATCAGCTTCTGTCGAGCCGTCGTATTAAGCGGAGAAACATCTGTAGCTTGTCGGTAATAACGAATGGCTTGCTCAAATTCGCCGCGCGTTTCATAAGAGCGGGCTACGGAATAAAATTTCATAAAAGCCTCTTCTGTCAAACCCATCTGAATCAGCAACTCACCCATCGTCAGATGTAAGGGTAAATAGGTAGGCATTAGGTCAAAGGCGTAGTAGGCTTCCTCCATAGCGGAACGCAAATGTCCTTCCCTTGCCAACGCATGGATGGTAGCCATTGCACCAATGAGCTGATAGCCACCAGATTGGGTAAATATCTCCCCAAGCGGACGGATTTGACTGGTTTGAGTTTCCCTCTGAGGGTTCAATTGCTGGCGGGTTGCCTCGACGCGGGATTGCCAATCCTTCCGTAAAAGCAAGTCCTGAACCCCTTCAATCACCTTATCGAAGACTTCCTCGTTGTTCTGAGACAAGATCGCTTCACTGATTGGCTCGTATAGACGGTCGATTTCGGCTGCTTTGGTCGCTTTGAGGGTGCGCGCCTCGGCAAGGCGTAAGGCGTTGAGAAAAGCGCGCGCAGCCTCGCGTTTACGCGCAAGACGGCTATAGATAGCGCCTATCAATAAATTTGCCGCAAAGGTATAGGTGGGCGATTTTGCCGCTCGCTGCAGGGCTTTAAGGGCATCTTCGCCTCTGTGCGACAGATGGTAACCCAGCTCAAAATCTGCGCTAGGATGGCTTAATCCTACCTGAATAGCTTTCTCAAGTTCGCCGGCGGCTTGTTCCTCTTGGTCTTTTATCGCGGTTAGAAAAGCTCCCAGATGTTTGACAATTTTTTCCGGATCGCTTTGTTTGGCAAACAACCCTTTCCCCCCACCCCTCCAAGACGAGGCCGTCCTCCCATTTGTAGCAGCATTTTGATCTTCGATTTCAAAGATCAAAGAAGCCAATTCCCGCAACGCGTTCTGATGAGCTTCTGTAATGGGATCAACTTCGTTTTCCGGAGCACTTTCCCGACCGCTTACATCCGCCTTACGACTCAACGGTGCCCTTTTCAAAGGATATTCCAATTGGGGCAATGGTAAAAACTGCCCTTCTTGTACCTTCTGGATTGCTTCCTTGACCTCCTGTCTAGTCGGATAGGTTTGCTGAAGATTGGATAAGAGTAGCAGCGCTTTCTCAGACTGATTATCTCTTTGGTAAATGGCGGCTAAAACAAGATATTCTTGGATCGCTTGGTTAACTTGCCCGCCTTTCTCGTAGATTTTGGCGAGATACAAGCGCGCTTTAACCTCGTCTGGTTTGCAACGCGTGACGAAGGTCAAATTCTCCGTGGCTTTTTGAACTTCATGGTTCTTCAGGAAAATCTCGGCTGCCAGAAACGCAAACCGAGCCGCTTGATCGGCGTATCCGATTTGTGCAGCGATCTGAGCTAATTTCTCCAGCGGGATGGGGTCTTGCGGCTGAAGCTGAGCGGCTTGTTGGTAAGCGCGGAAAGCCTCCTGTAGATTGCCGAATTCAAGCTGAGCATATCCTAATCCGAGCCAAGCGCTGGGCTGTTTTGCATCGAGTTTTATAGCTCTTTGGTAAAGGGCAATCGCTTGTTCCCATTCTCCTTCCCAGGCAGCGGAATGGGCTTGATCGAGGATTTTCTGAAAACGTTCTTCGCTATCCGCCATGATCTCTCCGTTTTCTAATTATATCTCAAAGGGTTGCAAGGCATCCCAATTCTTTCCATAGCGCGTGTCCGTTTTCAGAGGAATGCAGAGTGGATAGGCCGATTCCATAACCTGCTTGACGACGCGAGCTGTTT
>CALFWB010000083.1 GCA_937928795.1 uncultured Anaerolineales bacterium | reverse complement strand
GGAGATGGTGATGCCGGGTGACAACGTGAACTTGGAAGTGGAGTTGATTGTGCCGGTGGCATTGGAGCAAGGCTCGAAGTTCGCCATCCGCGAAGGCGGTTTGACGGTCGGCGCCGGTGTCATCACCAAGATTTTGGACTAGGTAGGATATGGCTAAACAGAAGATACGCATTCGTCTGAAAGCATACGATCACCGCGTGCTCGATCAATCGGCAAAGCGCATTGTCGAAACCGCAGAAAGAACGGGTGCACGAGTCGTTGGGCCGGTACCCTTGCCAACTCGCATTGAACGATTTACAGTACGACGCTCAACGTTTATCGATAAGGACTCACACGAGCATTTTGAAATTCGTACTCACAATCGTTTGATTGATGTTTTGGATCCAGATTCAAAGACCATTGACATGCTGATGAGGTTAAACTTACCTGCTGGAGTGGATATCGAGATCAAGATTTAACGTGTTGTTGTACGAAAGGTCTTGTTGAACCTTTCGCAGAGTTAACAGGCAGCGCAAGAACGATCCTGTACGTGCACTCAAAATTGGCGCTGTTGTGCGGCAGATCGGGTGACTGCGTTGCGGGCAGGGATGATGCAGCCGTGCCCAGGCTGACAGTCCCGCAAGACATTAAGTTTGTAGGAGACAACAGAGATGATCAAAGGGCTACTTGGCAAAAAAGTCGGTATGACTCAGATTTTCGACGAGTCGGGCGTCGCAATTCCGGTCACTCTAATCGAAGCCGGGCCTTGTTACGTTACCCAAATCCGAACCGTTGAAAATGATGGTTATGCAGCGGTGCAATTAGGCTTTGAGGAAGTCAAACCGAAACGGCTAACCGGTGGTGAACTTGGGCATTTGAAGCGCAACAATCTGCCCCCGTTGCGCTTTTTGCGTGAGTTTCGCGAGAAGCACCCCGAGGTGTCCGAGGGAGATAAGGTGACCGTTGATCAAGTGTTCACTGCCGGTGAGATGGTTGACGTAACCGGTATCAGTAAAGGGAAGGGCTTTGCCGGTGGTGTGAAGCGCTATCATTTTCGCGGTGGACCGAAAACGCATGGTCAATCCGATCGCTGGCGTGCTCCCGGGGCGCGCAGTTCTGGCACAACACCTGGGCGAGTTTTCAAAGGCTCGCGCGGTGCGGGTCACATGGGCAATGAACGCGTAACCGTTCAAAATTTGAAAGTTGTGTTCGTGGATGCCGAACGAAATTTGTTAGGTGTACGGGGTGCTGTGCCTGGTCCAAAGGGGGGCTTGTTGATGATCAAAGGAGCTCGCAAGCAGTAGTTAGGAGCAATGACATGATTGTAGATGTTTTGAACATGCAAGGTGAAAAAGTCAATACGGTTGAACTGCCGCCGGTTATTTTTGAGGCACCTAGAAATGTCAGTTTGATGCATCAGGCATATGTCCGTCAGATGGCAAATGCCCGTTTAGGGACGCATAAAACCAAGGGACGCAGTGAGGTAGAAGGTGGGGGGCAGAAACCATGGCGGCAAAAGGGCACCGGGCGGGCGAGACAAGGCTCGCGGCGCGCTCCACAATGGGTTGGCGGTGGAAAGGTTCACACACCGAAGCCGCGCAATTACGATCAGAGAATGCCGAAGAAAATGCGCCGAGCGGCTTTGCGGTCGGCTCTCTCCATCAAGGCAGCCGGACAAGGAATTGTAATCCTTGATGAATTGGCGTTACCAGAAGCCAAGACCCGCCTAATGGCAGAAGCTCTCGACCGTCTTGTTGGGGACGCCAGCGCGTTGATCTTGCTGCCCTCCAAAGATGCGGTCTATGAAGCGGTGATCCGTTCAAGCAATAATTTACCGGATACGAAAACCTTGTTAGCCAATTACCTGAACATTCGGGATTTGTTGAAGTATGACAAGGTAGTCATGCCTCTCAAAGCCTTGGATGTGCTGGTGTCTTTTTTAGGGTAGGTTGGAGGCAGACATGACAACGATTTATGATGTTTTACGCCGTCCGATTATCACGGAAAAATCGAATTACTTGAATTCAGACCTGCAACAATATGTGTTCGAGGTCGCTCCGGATGCAAGTAAGACTTTGGTTAAGGATGCCATTGAGCTACTCTTCGATGTAAATGTGGTGCGGGTTAATGTGATTAACCTTCCTGCCAAACGCTCGCGGCGCGGTCGAAGTCGACGCCTGCGGGTGCGGCGCAGTGGCTACAAAAAGGCGATTGTCACGCTGGCGCCCGGCGATACGATTCCCATTTTTGAAGGGGTGAAGTAATGGCTGTCAAAACCTATAAACCCACAACGCCCGGTCAGCGTGGCATGACCGGCTATACCTTTGAAGAGATTACGAAAACGACCCCGGAGCGTTCGTTATTAATTCCGTTACGGAAGAAAGGCGGACGAAATGTTTATGGGCGCGTCACCGTGCGCCATCGCGGGGGTGGTAATCGGAGGTTTATCCGCATTGTAGATTTCAAGCGAGATAAACGAGGTATCCCGGCGCGGGTTGCCGCTATTGAGTACGATCCAAACCGCACAGCCCGCTTAGCCCTCTTGCATTACGCTGATGGTGAGAAGCGCTATATCATCGCTCCACTAGAGTTGAAGGTTGGAGATACCGTCTTTGCCGGTCCGCAGGCGGAAATTCGCCCCGGAAACAGTTTGCCCATCGCCAATATCCCGGTTGGGACAATGGTGCATAACATTGAGCTTAAGGTCGGTAAAGGAGGGCAATTGGTGCGAGCCGCCGGAAGTGCAGCGCAGTTGCTGGCGAAAGAAGGCAATTATGCTCAAATCCGTTTGCCGTCTGGTGAAGTGCGCTTAGTCTTACAGCAGTGTTATGCTACCATTGGACAAGTGGGTAATGTTGACCACAGCAATGTGAAACTGGGTAAAGCTGGTCGGAAGCGCCATCTGGGCATTCGCCCGACCGTGCGCGGCACGGCAATGAGCCCGCGCGACCATCCTCATGGCGGTGGTGAAGGAAGACAACCGATTGGTATGCCCGGGCCAAAGAGCCCGTGGGGTAAACCAACGCGCGGTTATAAAACCCGCCGCAACAAGCAAACGGACAAATATATTGTCCGCCGACGGAGTAAGAAACGCCGTTAAACCGAATGAGACGAAACGGATGAGAAAATGGAGATGATGGAATGGGACGATCACTAAAAAAGGGCCCGTTTGTAGATCCAAAGTTGCTTCTGCGTATCGAAGTGATGAATGAAAAAGGCGAGAAAAAAGTGATTCGCACCTGGAGCCGCGATAGTACGATATTCCCACAAATGGTCGGTCATACCATTGCTGTTCATGATGGTCGTCGGCATGTGCCGATCTATATTACCGAAAATATGGTCGGCCATAAGTTGGGAGAATTTGCTCCGACACGGACATTTCGCGGTCACGTGGCAGAAAAGAAAGTGAAGCGAGGGAAGAAGTAATGAGTATCGATATTCGCGCTCAGGCTAACTATATCCCGCATTCACCGCAGAAAGTGCGTCTGCTGGTCGATTTGGTGCGCGGGAAACGAGCCAGTGAGGCTCAAGATATTCTCCGCTTTGCCCCTCAAGCGGCGGCGACTCCGTTGCTCAAATTGATCAACTCGGCGATAGCCAATGCGGAGGAGAATTTCGGCCTCAATCAAGAGGATCTAGTTATTCATGCTATTTTTGCTGACGAAGCACCGACCCGCAAATGGCGCAAGTTTGGGGCACGGGGACGTTTCAAACCCTGGTTGCGGCGTGCCTCGCACATTACGGTCATTTTGCGCGAGCAAGAGTAACCCAAAAAGGAGAAGTGTATGGGTCGTAAAGTCCATCCAATCGGATTTCGTTTGAAGATCAACAAGACCTGGGAGGGGCGTTGGTATGCCGAGGGCAACGATTATGTCGATCAGCTTCACCAGGACTTCCAGATCCGCCAAATTGTCTATAACGAGGCGCCGCGAGCGGGTGTATCACGCGTTGAAATCGAACGCTTCCCCGGTAAAGTGAAAGTGGTTGTCAACACGGCAAAACCCGGCGTGCTAATCGGGCGCAAAGGTGAAAGCGTCAAAAAGATGCGCGCTGAATTAGAACAATTGGTCGGAAAGAAGATCGATTTAGAGATCAAGGAAATTCCATACCCGGATTTGGATGCTTATTTAGTGGCGACGACAATTGCTGAACAACTTGAGCGGCGTATTTCTTATCAGCGAGCGATGAAGCGTGCCATTCAGCAGGCAATGCGTCAAGGGGCGCAAGGCATTCGCGTTGAAATTGGTGGTCGCCTGAGCGGTGCCGAGATGGCGCGAACGGTGAATATGCGCGAAGGCCAAGTGCCGCGCCAAACGCTTCGAGCCGACATCGATTTTGCGAAAACAACCGCTTTGACGACCTATGGGATCATCGGTGTCAAAGTATGGATCTATCGCGGTGAAGCCAAGTTGGAAACGGAAGAAATGGTCGAAGCCACCGAAGGAGTCTATGTCAGTGAATAATCAGTCCACTCGCACTCCTGTCCGAGGCTATGGACAGGA
>CALFWB010000082.1 GCA_937928795.1 uncultured Anaerolineales bacterium | reverse complement strand
TTTATGTTTTGAGTAGAGGACGACTGATCAGGAGAGTGAAAAGATGACCGAAAGTACCCTTAAGCCCTTGAAATGGCAAGCCGAGCCTGGCATCGGCTATACCGTGCAACGTCGCCCGGATGGTGGAATGCATTACGTCTTCACCGATGTCAACGAAAAAACCCTACGCCATTGGCGCGAGTTTGCCTTGCAACACTTGTTAGACTCCGACCGCTTGACGCGCAACCTGTACGATCTGCGCGCGGTCCAAAAGCTTCCCCCCCAAGCCATCCAAGTCGCCCTAGAACTGAACACCGATCCCGCAGCCCGCAACATCCGCCTGGCGGTTGTGGTCGAAAACGAAGACGTGCGCCGCGCCATCGAAGAAATTGAAGCCCTAACCGTCCCGGCCGGCGTGGAATTGGGTATCTTTACCGATATCGATCAAGCCGAAGCCTGGCTCAGCCGCCCGCTAACCCAGTTGATCTAGGAGTGAAGCCGCCCATGCCAACGCTAAAGGCAGCTAGCCTGCAAATCGGCAAATGGACGTTTGAATGGGGCAAACGCACCTACATCATGGGCATCCTCAACGTGACCCCGGATAGCTTTTCCGGTGATGGGCTGCTCAAGGGCAGCGAGGATTTTGTTGCCAAAGCGCTCGAACAGGCACGGCGCTTTGTAGCCGCCGGCGCCGACATCTTGGACATCGGCGGCGAGAGCACCCGCCCCGGCTCGCAACCGATCAGCGCCGCAGAGGAACTGTCCCATGTTCTGCCCGTCCTGCAGGCGGTGGTGAACGAACTAGACGTACCGATCTCCATTGACACCTACAAAGCCGCTGTCGCCGAAGCGGCCTTGCAAGCCGGCGCCTCGATTGTCAACGATGTGTGGGGCTTTCATGCCGATCCACAGATCGCCGCAGTCGCAGCGCGCTACCAAGCGGCGGTGATCCTGATGCACAACCGCAGCTCCTGGGCACACGCCGAGATCAAAGAAAAATTGGGTGGGCGCTATGTCGGCATCCCCTATGACGATTTGATCCCCGACATTCAGCGCGAACTGCTCGAAAGCGTTGCCATTGCCCATGCCGCCGGCATCCCCGATGAGCGCATCATCCTTGACCCGGGCATCGGTTTCGGCAAATCCACCGAGCAAAACCTAGAGCTGGTTGACCGCCTGAACGAGATACGCGCCTTGGGCTATCCAATCTTATATGGGCCGTCGCGCAAATCTTTCATCGGCTACACCCTCGACTTACCACCCGACCAACGCCTTGAAGGGACGGCGGCGGCCGTGGCGGTGGGCATCGTGCGCGGCGCAGACATCGTGCGCGTTCACGATGTGGAAGCCATGGCGCGCGTTGCCCGCATGACCGATGCCATCGTCCGCCGTTCTGCTTGAGAGCTACCCCCCAAAGGAGAGAAGATGACTGCGAGAGATGAATTTGGTATTCGACAGGTTTTGAAAACGTCCTTCGGTGAGCTGACGTATTACAGTTTGCCTCTGCTGGAAAAACAGGGCATCACACAGCTTGACCGTCTGCCCTATTCAATTCGCATCCTTTTAGAATCACTTGCGCGCCTATGCAACCAAAGCGAAATCACCCGTCAAGATGTGCTGAATCTTGCCCACTGGCAACCGCACCAGAGTGAACGCCCCAATTTGCCTTTCCGCCCGGCGCGGGTGATTATGCAAGATTTCACGGGCGTGCCGGCTATTGTCGATTTGGCGGCTATGCGCTCGGCGGTACAGCGTCTCAAGGGCGATCCGCAGCGTATCAACCCGCAAGTGCCGGTCGATCTGGTCATTGATCATTCGGTGCAAGTTGACTTCTTCGCTAACCCCGATGCTCTGCAACGTAATGCCGAGTTGGAATTTCAGCGCAACCGCGAACGATATGAGTTCCTCAGTTGGGGGCAGAGAGCCTTTCGCAATTTCCGTGTCGTGCCGCCGGCCACCGGCATTGTCCATCAGGTCAACTTGGAGTACCTCGCCGAGGTGGTCATGGTTGCTGAGGTGGATGGGGAACGAGTTGCGTTTCCGGATGCGCTGGTTGGCACCGATTCGCATACCACCATGATCAACGGCCTGGGCGTGGTCGGTTGGGGTGTAGGCGGCATCGAAGCCGAAGCGGCTATGCTGGGCATGCCGATCGACTTCAGCGCGCCGGATGTGGTGGGCTTCAAGCTCAGCGGCAGATTGCGACCCGGTGTCACCGCCACCGATCTGACCCTGACGATCACCCAAATCCTGCGCAAGCATGGCGTGGTGGAGAAATTTGTCGAATTCTATGGTGAGGGAGTTGATTGGCTTTCTCTTCCCGACCGGGCGACTATTGCCAATATGGCGCCAGAATACGGGGCGACCATGGGTTACTTCCCGATTGACGCCGAGACCCTGCGTTACTTGCAAGCCACAGGCCGCAGCGCCGAGCTGATCGAGCGAGTTGAACGCTATTGCAAAGAACAGGGGCTCTTCCGCACCTCGGCTGCGCCTGAGCCCGAGTATAGCGAAGTCATTGAACTGGACTTATCCACCATCGAACCCAGTGTTGCCGGTCCGAAGCGCCCGCAAGATCGCCTGGCGCTGGCGGCGGTCAAGGAGTCCTTTGCTAAGGCCTTGGTTGCCCCGATCAACGAAAGGGGCTATGCCCTTTCGCCGGCCGAGGCGGCAGCGCGGGCGAAGATAGGTGTCAACGGCGGCAGCGTGGAGCTCAAGCACGGCTCGGTGGTGATTGCAGCCATCACTTCCTGCACCAACACCTCCAACCCCTCGGTGATGGTGGCGGCCGGCTTGCTGGCGAAGAAAGCCGTAGAACGGGGCTTGCGCGTCCAGCCCTACGTCAAAACCAGCCTAGCGCCTGGCTCACGGGTGGTGACCGAGTATCTGGAAAAAGCCGGCTTGCTCGAAGCGCTTGCCGAGCTGGGCTTCAACGTGGTTGGCTACGGCTGCACGACCTGCATCGGCAACTCTGGGCCGCTGCCCGGCGAGGTGGTCAAAGCCATCACCACCGCCAATCTGGTAGCAGCCGCCGTGCTTTCCGGTAACCGCAATTTCGAGGGGCGTGTGCATCCCTATGTGCGGGCAAATTTCCTTGCCTCACCACCGCTCGTGGTGGCTTATGCTCTAGCTGGAACGGTGGAAATTGACCTGACCCGTGAACCACTCGGCACCGACCGAGTAGGACAGCCGGTCTATCTTGCCGACCTGTGGCCCTCTGAAGAAGAAATCCAAGTCACCATCGCCCAAACGCTCAGTGCCGATCTCTTCCGCGCCAAATATGCCGATGTTTTCGACGGCAACCGTACGTGGAATGCTATCACCGAGCACTACGGCGAGCAAGTCAGCCCGGTCTATGCTTGGGACGAGACTTCCACCTATATCCAAGAGCCACCCTTCTTTGCCGATTTTGCCCCTCAACCGCCGCCGCTACAAGACCTCCAGGATGCACGTGTGCTGGTCTTCCTCGGCGACTCGATCACTACCGACCATATTTCTCCAGCCGGAGCAATTGCGGTCGAGTCACCAGCCGGCAAATACTTGATTGATCACGGCGTACAACCGCGCGACTTCAATTCGTATGGGGCGCGGCGCGGCAACGACCGCGTTATGACGCGCGGCACTTTTGCCAACATCCGCCTGAAGAACCGTTTGGTGCCGGGGGTAGAAGGTGGCTACACCGTCCATTTCCCCGATGGTCAGCAGATGTTCATCTTTGATGCAGCCATGCAATACCGCCAAGAAGGCGTGCCGCTGATCGTCCTAGCCGGCAAGGAATACGGCAGTGGCTCCAGCCGCGATTGGGCAGCCAAAGGGACGCGCTTGTTGGGTGTGCGCGCCGTCATTGCCGAAAGTTTTGAGCGCATTCACCGCTCCAATTTGGTGGGCATGGGCGTGTTGCCCCTCCAATTCCTGCCGGGCGAGAACGCCGATCAACTCGGTTTGGAGGGCAGCGAACGCTTCACGATTCAGGGCATCTCCGATCCACATCCCAATCAACGCGTGCAGGTGATCGCCCAGAAAGAAAACGGAAAAGAAATTCGTTTTCAGGTCATTACGCGCCTGAACACACCTGCTGAACTGCAGATTTACCGGCATGGCGGCATCTTGCCCTTGGTCTTGCGCCGCCTGCTCGGCTGGGCATAGGTCAACCCTGCCAATTACGATCCGCGAATGGACGCAAATAAACGCAGATATCCGCGAATGAACGCAAATCAACGCAAATAGATGTGAGCAGATATCCGCGAATGGACGCAAATGGACGCGAATGGATGCAAATCAACACAGTATTTGCGTCCATTCGTGTTTATTCGCGTTTATTCGCGGTTATTTACATCCACTGGAAAAGATGCTTATTCCGTATCTGCGCTAAGTTCTTCCTCTTCTTCTTCGATAAGGGGTTCTTTCTCTTTGGGTTTGCGATCGAGGATTTGCAACTGTTTAGCAATGACCCGGGTGAAGTAGCGCGTGACTCCGTTCTGGTCAAAGCGACGGGTGCGCAATTTGCCTTCAATGTACACCAAACGGCCCTTGTTGAGGTATTGTTCGCAAATATCGCCCAGTTTGCCCCAAACTTCAATATTGAACCAATCGGTTGTCTGCCGCGTTTCGCCGTTTTTATCGCGCCAACGTTGCCCGACCGCCAGGGTAAAACTGGTCACCTTTTTCCCCGCCGGGGTATAGCGTGAAGTAGGTTTATTCCCCAAGCGACCGATCAATTGCACACGATTCAATGCCGGCATCTTTCTATCCTCCATCCATCTCGGAAAGCTAAAGATTACCCTATTTATACTGTACTCTTGAGCGGCATTTCTGTCAAGCGGGCGCAAACCATCGTGGGCACTCAAAAGTTGTTGGCAACATTGCTTTGTAGGACAACTCATTGAGTTGTCCTACAACCTTCTTAACCTTTCGGCTATCCTGAATCGACAATCAGAATGCTCTCCCTCTGAGCGAATTTATTGAAATTATAAGATATAATTGAAGCAATGCAGCAACAAAGTACTTCATTAGCAACACTTCGTCTCCTGCTTCAGCATGACTTGTATTTTTTTGAAAGTCGCATGTTAGTCGACTTGCTTGGCTGGGAGAAGAGTAAAGTCTCTCATTTGTTAGGCCGTTTGATGGAACAGGGCTGGATTGAGCGCATCGAGCGCGGCAAATACTTGGTTCTAGGTGTTTCTCCTGAAAAAACACTTTCCAATTCTCTATTTATCGGCAGCTTTCTCACCACACCGGCTTATATCTCTTTCTGGTCTGCCCTCCATTACTACGGATTAACCGAGCAAGTACCCCAACGGGTGTTTGTCGCCACAACCCGTCAGAAGCGTTCGGTTCGTTTTCACCACCAGACCTACCAGTTCGTTCGCCTGAAACCGTCAAGATTCTTTGGTTATCACCGTGAGCAACTCGGCGACTTACCCATCGTCATTGCAAACGAAGCAAAAACTCTGCTGGATAGCCTGACTCTGCCGAAATATGCCGGCGGGATGGGAGAAGTCATCAAAGCCTTGCGCACTGCCCTCCAAGACAGGGAGGTGGATCAGAAGGAATTGATTGAGTATGCGATTCGGATGAACAGCACCAGTATCATTGCGCGAGTGGGTTTTCTCTTAGAATGGTTGGGGTATTCGAGCGACGGATTACCTCTTGTGCGCAACCCGGTTTCTCTTGACCCTCAAAGAAAACGGGGAGGCAGGTACATCCCAAAGTGGAAGTTGTACATCAACCTTCCCTTAGAAGAAGTCTTCGTCGACGGAGTTGGCTAATTGCTTACAAAGTCCCAAATTCAACGTCTTGCACAACACGCAAACATTGGGCTACAAGCTCAGGAACGAGATTATCTGCAGCACATGATCCTTTTTATTTTATATCGGCGGTCTCAAGACCTTATTTTCAAGGGAGGCACCGCTATTCGGCTTGTCTATCAAGGCAATCGCTATTCGGAGGATTTAGATTTTAACGGTCAATTGAGGCTTGAAAGTCTCGAGCTTCTTTGGAAAGAGACAATTACCCATTTACTTGATTTTGGCATCGAGGCTGAAATGCGCAATGCTTGGCAATCGGCAGTTGGCTATAGTTTTGATGTGAGCTATCAAGGACCTCTCTATGATGGGCGGTCACGCACAAAGGGAAAGGTTCGGATCGATATCAATCTACGCGATGAAGAGCACTGCGTCACGTCGGGTGAGTCTTCAAAACGCCACGCAAATCAGAGATTTACCCCACAATCGAAGCAGCAGGATTTTTGCGCCTGATCCCCCTTTTCTACTGCGCCAAAGGCTGGTATCCTTAGGGCAGAAAATCATGC
>CALFWB010000081.1 GCA_937928795.1 uncultured Anaerolineales bacterium | reverse complement strand
AAGCTCAAATTTTGGAAGGGATTGAATGCCCGCCATAACGTTTCCTTCACAATCTCCTTCGGTGAGGTGAGCAAATCCCAACTGTTCCAGCGCGAAAAGCGTCCCAAATATAACCCCAACCCCGCTAAACCCAGTGCGATGAGGGCAAACAACCAGCCCAAAATCGCGCCGACATATCCTTCGACAACGAGGTGCATCATGCGCAAGGAGACCAACGCCAGAAAGAAGCCGCTCCAGGCAAAGGCAGCGATCAAACCGATGTCATACCACAGAGGAATGCCCGGACGCTGGGTGAGATGGAAGAAGTCGGTTAGCAAATACGGCGCATTGGGGAAGAAAGCCAGCCAAAGCCCAGCCGGAAACCAGACCAACCACCACCGCCCAGGGCGTTGTCTCTCTAAGGCGATGGCAACCAAGCTGAACCCATACGGCAACCAAGCCAGAAACAAATTCCAAACCAAATTGAAATAGACCACCCAGTTGCGCGCCAGGATCACCCGTGCGGCATACAAGCTCAACGCCAAAAGCGTGCAAAGCGCCAGCGGATAAAACAAGTGGTCAGCCAGAAAGCGATGAATTTTAACCAAAAACGTCAACATGGTTCGAACTCCTACCCCGATTATATCGGATACAATACCCTTATGCCAAAAAGCCGTCTGGATGTTTTGTTGGTCGAGTGCGGACTGGCTGCCAGTCGAGCGATGGCGCAAAAACTGGTGCTGGCTGGTCGGGTGCGCGTCAACGGACAACTTGCCTTGAAGCCCTCTTGGGAAGTTGATGCGGACAGCCTGATTGAGGTCGAAGCAGGTTTGCGCTATGTCTCACGCGGCGGCGAAAAGCTGACGGCGGCGCTTGCCCAGTTTGCTATCCCCGTAGAAGGCAAAATCTGCGCCGATGTCGGCGCATCGACCGGTGGTTTTACCGATTGTTTGCTGCAGCATGGCGCGGCACGGGTGTACGCCATCGATGTGGGCAAGGGCATTCTGGATTGGAAATTACGCCAGGATCGGCGCGTGGTGGTCATGGAAGACACCAACGTGCGCCATCTGGAGCAATTACCTGAACCTGTCCAACTGGTGACCATTGATGTGTCGTTCATCTCCTTGAGAATTGTCCTGCCGGTGGTTCACAAATGGCTTGTGCAAGGGAAACAGAACGCTGAGGTGATCGCTTTGATCAAGCCTCAATTCGAGGCCGGGCGGCGCGAAGCTGCTCGTGGTGCAGGGGTCATCCGATCAGCAGATATCCATCAGCGCGTGATCGCCGAAATTCAGGCTTGCGCTCAGGAGCTGGGCTTTGAGGTTTGCGGCTTGATGGAATCGCCTTTGCTCGGAGCCAAGGGCAATCGGGAATTTTTCATCCACTTGAGTTTTACGTCGCCGGAATCGACTCCAAAAACGGCGCGCTCAAACCATTCTATTGTATAATCCAATTGGTAACCGTTCAGCCTGCCAAAAAATCCGCAGATGACGCAGATCTCGCAGAAAAAATTCAATAATCTGTGAAATCTGCGGAATTAATGTGAACAAGCCTTCAGCCCTTGTCTTTCGGCTTTGGGCTGAATCGTTACTTTCACTTTAATTGACATCTTAAATGTCTATCGGAGGGCATGAACATGGAAGTTTTCTTTGAGAGTGGCATTACATTCCTACACAGCATCCAAGCCCTAGGGACAGGGCTTGTTCTGCCCATGAAAGCCATTACCTTTCTAGGCAGTGAGGAGTTCTTTTTGCTCATTTTGCCGGCCCTGTATTGGTGTCTCGATTCTGCGCTGGGTTTTCGCGTTGCACTGGTCTTGCTGCTCGGCAGTTCGTTGAATGGGGCTTTGAAACTCGCCTTCCATGCCCCGCGCCCTTATTGGGTGAGCGATCAAGTGAAAGCTTTCGCCACAGAGACTTCCTTCGGTATGCCCTCCGGACATGCCCAAGTCGCCAGTGGGGTGTGGGGGATGATCGCCGCTACGGTTCGGCGGGGTTGGCTGTTTTTCGTTTGCTTGAGCCTAATCGTTCTCATTGGCTTCTCGCGCATGCTTTTAGGCGTCCATTTTCCGCATGATGTGATTTTCGGTTGGCTCTTCGGCGCAATTACGTTGGCGGTCATTCTTCTGCTCTGGAAGCCAATCGAGACCTACATCAAAGAACAAACGCTGGGTAACCGCATTCTCATTGTCTTAGGGGTCTCTTTTGTCCTCATTCTGGTTGAGTTGGTGCCCTATCTGTGGCTAAGAGTGAACTTTAGCCTGCCCGAAGCGTGGCTGAACAACGCTATTTCGGCAGGGGCGGTTGGAGAACTTCCCAATCCGGTTAGCTTAGAGGGCGCATGGAGCAATGCTGGGGCGTTCTTCGGCTTGATGGCCGGCTTTATCTGGTTGCACCAGCGCGGCGGCTTTGAGGTGGGCGGCAAGTGGGGGCAACGCCTTGCCCGTTACCTTGTCGGGCTGATCGGGGTGCTTCTCTTATGGCGCGGCTTGAGCGTGCTCTTTAGCTTGCTGGCTTTCAATGAACTGATCGCTTTTCTTCTGCGCTATTTGCGCTATGCTTTGACGGGTTTTTGGATCTCTGCTGGTGCGCCGTTGCTCTTTATGCAGTTAAAGTGGATGCAGCCAAGCCAATGAGCCTTCCCTTTCGTCTTGTCGAACGCACCCCTCTGTCATGTCGAGCGCAGCGAGACATCTTAACCTTCCTTGAATTTTTTCTCAATCATATCCAAAAATTGCCTGGTCAGTTCGGGATCAAACTGGATGCCGGCTAAAGAGCGGATAATGTCCATCGCTTCATCCAGCGAGTAAGCCGGGCGATAGGGACGATCGGAGGTTAGGGCATCAAAAACATCCACGAGGGCAAACATGCGCGCCGCCAAGGGGATATTCTCGCCGTTCATTCCCAGCGGATAGCCCGAACCATCCCACCATTCATGATGAAGATAAGGGATCACCAAAGCGTCTTTGAGATAATCGATATCTTTCAGCAATTCGTATGCGATTAGGGGATGACGGCGCATGATCGTCCACTCTTGTTCATCAAGGGGTGCGGGCTTATTGATCAGTGAGCTAGGGATGACCATTTTTCCGATGTCGTGCAACAAAGCGCCGTAGCGCAAGGTTTGCAATTCCTGCTCCTCAAACCCGAGGTGACGGGCAAAACTTAACATTAGCTCGACCACGCGATGGCTGTGACCGGCCGTTTCCTGTTCGTGAAATTCCAATGCCCGCGCCCAGCCTTGAATGGTGGCTTCATATGCAATCGCCAAGTTGATATTCGCCTCGGCTAACTTGGCTTCGGTCTGGCGTTGTCGTTCCAACTGGCGCAGGGCGCGGATGCCAAAAGAAATGTCATCGGCTAATTCGCGCAGCAGGTTAACCTCTTCGGGCGTAAAGGACACTGCATCCCTACTGTACACAAATAACGATCCGAAGATCTCCTCGTCCATGGAGAGAGGAAAGACCACGTAAGATTTCAACTTTTCAGCCGCTTTCTCAAGCTCTTCTGGTTTGCCCGCCTCGGCTTTCTCCGAGATTTTTCTGCCGTCGAATTGACCTGCGGAGAATTGCAGTGTTGCTTCCCCCTCGGATTCAAGTTCTGCCAGCTTTTTCACCAAATCTCTGAGTTCACCTTGAATGGCAATGGGGCGCAAGCCGTTGCTCTGCGCATCGACCACCCCAATCCAGACCAAAGGATAGCCTCCGACGGAGGTCAAAATATCGCACATCTCCTGTAAAAGCTGATTTTCATCCGCAGCCCGTACCAGCGCCTGGTTGCACTCACTTAGGGTACGGAGCAGGCGGTTCACGCGCCGTAACTCGGCTTCGCTTTTTTGCAAGGCTTCTTCCCTTTGTTTGCGTTCGCTCAAATCTCGGGCAACCAACATCACGCGGCGATCATCGATGGGAGAGAGAGCCGCCGAAAACCAAATCCGCCCCTGTTTGAGCGGCAATTCGTATTCGATCTGACACGGCTTTTTCTCTTGCAGGGCTTGCTGAATCGCCCAGCGATGGAGGGCGGCCGTTTCAGGTTCGAGGAATTCCTCTAGGGTCTTGCCAATAATTTGATTGGGTTCTCCGACCAGCAGTTCCGGACGAGCAGAAGGGATTTCAAGATAACGGCCATCGCGGTCAAAGACGATCACGGCATCTGGCATTGCCGTAAAGAGGGCGCGCAGTTCGGCTGTCCGCCGTTGCACCTCACGGCGCAAGGTGACACTCCACGCGGTCAGCAGCAAGATCACCGCCACGATCGTGCCTGTGCCGACCAGCAAATTGCGTTGCAGGGCTGCGCTAATGGGGGGTTGACCATACCAGCGAGTGTGAATGGCACGCTGCTCTGAGGAGGTTATTAACCCAAAGCCTTCCTCGATCGTTGCCAGCAAGGCCGTATTGCCTTTTTGTACGGCGCGGTGAAACTGACCCACATAAAAAGGTTGCGAGGCTCGAAAGTCGTTATAAAGTCCATATTTCAACAGGAAGTACTCCGCAGGCGGCTCATCCATCATAAAGAGGATCACCTCTTGCCTTTCGGCGGCTTGGATGATGGCTTCATAGCTAGGGTATTCAACAAGTTGGTTTAGCCCATACGAACGCAGGTAGTTAATAGCGTTATCGCCGGCTTTCACGGCAATGCTGAAGCCCTTAAGGTCGGCTGGATCATGAATGCCGCTGATATTGTTGCGAAAATAGACCGGCACTTTGATATCCGTGTAAGGTTGGCTAAAGTCATAAAACTTTGCCCGCTCCTCGTTGTAGAAAATCGTATCGATCACATCGTATTCCCCGGCTCTCATGCGCTCCAAAGCTTCCCCCCAATCCAACCCATCAATAGAAACCTTAATGCCGGTCTTTCGCTCCCATAAATGCCACTGGTCGATCAGGATGCCTTGTAGGCTGCCATTCACATCTAAAAAGGCAAACGGGGGATAGTTGTTATCCATCACAACCCGAATAGCAGTAAAACCACGCTGGTGGAAAGTTGGTGAGGGGACACAAGAGGCGACCAACGACAGTAGAATTGTAGCTACCCCCCAAAATATTGCTCTGGGAAAGGCCCTTGAGTGCAGAAAAAAGAAATAGTGGAGACTTCTCATCGGAGAGGATTAGCGGTTATTTTCGTAAAAAAGCGGCCTAGGGTATTTTTTATTATACCCTCAATGATAGCTATTTGGCTGCAGGCAAAACAGCAACTCTAAATTTGAACATTTGTTCGCCTCTAAGCAAGATGGAGCGGATTTCCGTAACATGGGCTGCAGCCCGTCATGGCACAGGCTTTAGCCTATGTTACTGCTGCTCAACCATGCAAGCTGCCAGCGGTTCAAAACCCCGTAACATGGGCATCAGCCCGTTATGGCACTCCTTCAAAGCCGAGTGCCGGACATCGTCAACAACGATGTTATAATCCAACACCACAAGCGAGACTCAAAACTCATACCCCATAACTTCAATAAGGAGCCTTCATGGAAAAATACGATATTCGTGACCTCAACCTCGCTGAAGGAGGGCGGCGCCGCATCGAATGGGCGAAACGCGAAATGCCGGTGCTGGGCTTGATCCGCCAGCGCTTTGCCCGCGAAAAACCCTTGCAAGGGCTGCGCATCTCGGCTTGTCTGCATGTCACCACCGAGACGGCTAACTTGATGGAGACGCTGCACGCTGGCGGTGCAGAAGTTGTTCTGACCGCCTCGAACCCCCTCTCCACGCAAGATGATGTGGCGGCTGCGTTGGTCAGCTATTTTGAAATCCCAGTTTTTGCCATCAAAGGCGAAGACCATGTCACTTACTATCGCCACATCGATGCTGCCCTTGACCATCGCCCGCACATCACCATGGATGACGGCGCCGATCTGGTCAGCACGCTGCACAAATCGCGCCGCGAACTGCTGGAAAACATGCTCGGCGGCACGGAAGAGACCACCACCGGCGTCATCCGCCTGCGCGCCATGGCTGCTGATGGCGCCCTGGGTTTTCCGGTGATCGCCGTCAATGACGCCATGACCAAACACTTCTTCGATAATCGCTATGGCACCGGGCAATCGACCATCGATGGCATCGTGCGCGCCACGAACATCCTCTTGGCCGGCAAAACCTTTGTGGTGGCTGGCTACGGCTGGTGCGGGCGCGGTTTAGCCATGCGGGCGCGCGGCTTAGGCGCCAACGTGATCGTCACCGAAGTCGATCCCCTGCCGGCCCTCGAAGCGGTGATGGATGGCTATCGGGTGATGCCTATGGACGAAGCAGCACCCATCGGTGATATCTTCGTGACCGTAACGGGTGACATCAACGTCATCGACCGCCGTCATTTTGAGCTCATGAAAGACGGTGCTATTGTGGCAAACTCCGGGCACTTTAACGTGGAGATCAACATCCCGGCCCTAGAGGAGATGGCTGTCGAAAAACGGCTGGTGCGCCCGTTTGTGGAGCAATATGTGCTTGAGGATGGGCGCTGCATCCACTTATTGGGCGAAGGACGATTGATCAACTTGGCGGCCGCCGAGGGGCATCCAGCTAGCGTGATGGATATGTCCTTTGCCAATCAAGCCCTGAGCCTCGAGTACATCGCCCAACACGGCAAAGAGCTAGAGAAGAAGGTGTATCCCGTGCCAGAAGCGATTGACCGCCAGATCGCCCAACTGAAACTGGACGCCATGGGCGTGCGCATCGACACCCTAAGCGAAGAGCAGCGCAAATACCTAAGCTCTTGGGAAGAGGGAACTTAATCCGCAAATCCACACAAACAAGGGCAACGTTCGAGAGAAGATGGTTGAGTTCACTGCAAAAAGGTCAAAATCAAACCACAGAGACACGGAGACACCGAGATGATAATGAAGAAGAACTCCGTGACTCTGTGTCTCCGTGGTGAGAATTCAATGTTTTTGCAGTAGAGTCATGGTTGCAATTAGTACAAAAGAGGTGAAGGATGTCAAATTATCGCTTTTCCGTGACTCTTGAACGCGATCGAGAGGGCTATTTCGCTTTCTGCCCAGAACTACAAGGCTGTTACACTCAGGGCGCAACCTACGAAGAGTCCCTCTTGAACATATAGGACGCCATTCGTCTGCATGTGATCGATCGAGTGGAAAACGGAGAAGAAATTCCGCAGACAGAGTCGATCAGCTTAACCATCGCAGAAGTGACTTTATGAGTCCACGCCTACCTCGCCTCACCGCCGATGAAGTGATTCGTATATTGGAACAGTGCGGTTTCGTGCTGGCTCGTCAGAGTGGTAGTCATAGAAATCTACAAAAATGCTCAAGGGAAGAGAATAACGGTTCCCTACCATGGAGGAAAAATTCTGCATCCAAAAGTTTTGAAAAGCATTTTGAGAGACGCTGAAATCGGCATTGATGAATTGGAAAAAGGGGAGAGCGGCAGAAAATATTAATCTTTGATGAGCGAAAAACCCTTGACTCTCATCTAGGCTTAAGTTATAATGTCGCTAATCCAACATTAATCTTTCCTTGGAGATTCTCTCTGAAAGGAGGTGCTGCCTAGCGAAGATTAAATGTGGAGAAGCCGTAAGGCAAAAATCTCAAAAACCTTAAAAAATTCTTTCAAGGAGGTTAATTGTGAACAAGCGTTTGATCATCTTTGGTGTACTGCTCGCAGCCCTGTTGCTGTCGGCAGCCAGCCCCTGGCCGGCGGTTCTGACCGTTGTCAACGGTACAGGCAAGGATATCTACATTACCCTGAAGTATCGTGGCGTGCAAAAGTATTTCCTCACCGCCACAAAACAAGGGAATGCGTACGATCCTGTGAGTAACACGAGGTATAGCATCTCGCTTTTCGAAGTGTCGCGCTTGACTTATAGCGCCACGGTAACTGCGTGTGATACTACCACATCATGGGGGCGCCTGCGCATGGTTACTAACGTGCGCCTAACGTTCCCTAAATGCCTCCAAATGCAACGAGCTTCAGCCGCATTCTACAATGCAGACTTCGTTAGCTGGGTAAAAGGTGACGCTGCAGTTCGGACCGCTCTCTGCACGAAGTATGGTGTTGCACCGTGTCCAACCGCTTCGACTAAACCACCAGCCATAATCAAGAAGAAAATTAATTCGGTTGGCTGGTGGGGAGAGCCCACACTCGAAAAGGTTAACTTCTGGTATTCTGGAACATTCGAATGGACTCCTCCTGACTGGGGATGGTATGGAAGCTACAACGTTAAGGGTAAATCCTCGCGTAAGCCGGCTTTCCGTTTCCTCTATGATCTAATACCGTAAGATTGAACAGTCCGAAAAAAGCCCCACCATGCACGGTGGGGCTTTTTTGGTATAATCTCCACTTGTGTTCGCATAAAAAACCGCTTAACGGAGGCAATCATAAGCCTCCTAATCCATCTCAAAACTTGTCTATGATGACAGAGGAGATTCGCTCAATGAACAAACTTAGCAAACCGTCTATCATGCAATATGGCGGGTTTATCTTTCTGCTTTTGACTCTGGGGTTAAGCGCTTGTGGATCAACCGCTGTGCCGACCAGCCCATCTGAAACTGCCGTAGTTGCCACAGACCTTGCGACCGAGATGCCGGCTTCCCCTACTCCGTCGCCCGTTTCAACGGGCTTTCAGCAACAGCTCGAAGAAGGAAAGGCGCTCATCGAATCAGGAGAAATTGACAAAGCCATCGCCATCTTCGATCAGATTATTGCTTCTGATCCCCAATATGCTTCTGCGTATGTTCAGCGCGCAATCGCGAAATCCATAAAAGGCGAATACGATGCCGCCTTGACCGATTTCAACAAAGCGGTTGAATTGCGGCCTAGCGATGCGGTCATCCTAAATGCGCGTGGGAATTTCTTTGCCGGCTATG
>CALFWB010000080.1 GCA_937928795.1 uncultured Anaerolineales bacterium | reverse complement strand
CCCAACTCGTTCAGTTGGTACAAGGCTGGCTCGAAATCGGGATGGTACTTGAGGGCAAGCTTGAAATCGGCGATTGCGCCGCCGCTATCTCCTAAGGCTTTCTTTGCCATGCCGCGCCAGTAGAAGCTTTCTTCGATGGCTGGCTCATCGAGGGCGGCATTGATAGCCGTGGTTGCCAAGTTCAGCACGTCGTAGTAGCGCCCCACATAGAAATAGGCAAAGTAAGGCCCAGTTTGGTACCAGAGGATGCGATAGGGCCGCACGGTGCGGTCTTCGGGAAGGGAATTGTAAAGAGCAAAAGCCTCGTCATATGCCTGCGCAGCCCCGCCGTAATCTTGCAGCTCTTTTAAGTTTGTGCCGCGGTTGAACCAAGCGAAAAATTTATCCACGCCATCTAGGGCAAAGATTTCGTTGGAAGCGAGCTGAGCGGCGTTTAGAAAGTTGGTGGTTTGATCCCAGTCGAGCCCAAGCAGGGTTTGAAGCAGCCCTTCTTGCTCAGGCGGGTAGATTAGGATGTAGGTGTAGTTAAACGAGCGCCATTCACGGAGAAATTTGTCGTAGGGGACGAGGTAGTCTGGGGTGAAGTAAGAGTCTTGCGTGATCAGTTGTTGGGAAGCCTCGTCATAGCCGGTGATGACGGAGTAGTGTCCCATCCAACTGACCACACCGCTGATATCGCGAATCCAAGTCCCTTTTTCTGCCAGAACCGGAAAACCATTGGCGATCAGGGTCTTGAGGAGCTCAAGGCTGCCGCCAACCCGAACGATTGCTCTCAGGTCAGTGGTCTCGTTTACATAGGCCGCCATCTCGTAGGGCATGACATTTTTATCTTTGCTATACGGCTTGAGCCATTTGCCGGTATCCAGCCGATCCCCTTGCCAGCCCCAAAAGGATAAAGCCATGGCGAGATTGGCCGGGGCGCAATAGTTCCACAACCCGTGTTGATCCATGTAGCGCACGCCGCTCAGGGAGATTTTCTGTGGTAAGGGGGTGGGGGTCAAGGTGGGGGTTGCTGTCGGTTGTGGGGTATCGGGTATGGGCAGGGTTGCCGTTGGCGTTGGCGTGGCGGTTGGGGGTTGAAGGGCTTGCAGGGTGGCGCTGACAATCGCCTCAATTTGCTGTTGGGCAGGGACAAAGGCGATCTTTTCCGGAGGAGAGATGTAGCCTTTGATCAGAACCGTTGCTTCATGAACCCGCCATGCTAGACGGTCATGAATAGGAGGAATTTGATAGAGAACTCCTCCTACGGTAAAGATAGCAAAAAGGCTCAAACTGAATTGGAGCAGGCGGCGATTTTTCACAAGAAGAAATTATAACCCATCTAAGGCAGGATGGGGCGGGTGGGAGTGCCTTCACCGGGTGCACCGACAATCTCCACGGCGTCGATCTCGTTCCAGCCAAGGCGTAAGACCGATTGGTTAATGTTGATGCGCACCCCTTGTGCCAGAACACCGCTAGAGGCGGTGGGAATGCTCAAGATAAATGGACAGGTTTCCACTTTGCGCGGCTCTGCGGTGTAGACGTTGACGAAATTTCCCTGCAAATCGATGAGGTCAACCGAAACGACTTGGTCAGGATTATAGGTCTGGTAGATGTTGACTTCAACTGCGTAAACCGGTTGAGGATAGTAAAGGACGATCCATTGGCTCGTATTCGACTCGGCTGCTGCCCAAGCGCTGCCATGATCGCCACATTCGGCTGTGTTGGGCTCGCCTGTCGCCTGAAACGCTGCCCAGTTTTCTGCGGAGTAAGCCGAGCTGGCTACGGCTTCGCTTGCCCATTGACGGATGAGCGCCATTGAGCCTTCAGGGGGGATCGGCTTCGGCTTGCCTTGCTGATCGCCAACCGCAGTTGGTTCTTCTTGCTCTGAAGGGGCTCGAACGGGCAGCGAAGTTGTGCTAGGTGTCTGGGAAGATTCCTCTCCCATCTCGGATTTTTGCTCTAAAAAGCTAGGCACTTGAGCGAGAAAATTACAGGCGAAGGCTAAAATCGCCATCATACCGATCAGGATGAGCCGCACAGAACGCATTTTCGTGTTCATGATCTTTCTCTTTCACTAAATTCCAACGAAGTAACAGAAGTTACCGACTTTAAGACCGTTTTCACGTGTCAAAAGTTCCTGATTTTCCTGCGTTTTGTCGTGAATCTTCCGAAATTATGTAACGTTGCGGCCGCAAATATACGCGAATTCACACGAATTTCGCCATTTATTTCGCACAGTTTAGACAATTCGAGGATGCACATTCGGAATGTATCCCTGCAAGGCTGGCTAAGCGATTGCATTGCGAATCTGGTAGCCTTGATCCTCCGGAAGGTTGGGCTTTTGAGCAGCCTGGTTTGCAAGCCGGTCACAACGCTCGTTTTCAAGGGTAGCGTTGTGACCCTTAATCCAATAGACCTCTACTTCTAAGTGCTGACAGAGACGATAAAGTCGTTGCCATAGGTCTTGATTTTCAACCTCCTTTCGATTGCGCCGCTTCCAACCATTCTCTGCCCATCTTTGAAGCCAGCCTTGCCGCATGGGGCGATAGACATAAGCCGAGTCGGTGATCAATAAGACTTTCTGCGGCGGGTGGATGCTTTCGAGGGCAGCGATACAGGCGTAAAGCTCCATGCGGTTATTCGTAGTGAGACGAAAGCCGCCGCTGATCTCTCGGCGGCTTTGGTTTTGCAGAATCACGGCTGCATAGCCACCGCGTCCGGGGTTTCCTAAGGTAGCCCCATCGGTGAAGATCACCGTTCCACCCATGTTGAGATGATTTTCGGTGTGAGAGTTGAGGGATTGTGAGGACTGATTGGCTGCCTTCCCCTCTTGCTCGGTTAGCCATTTCTTTAGGGGAGGAGGAAGAGGCTCTTTGGCTTGCGATTTGAGCCAGTTATAGGCTTCTTCGGCGGTGTAAAATCCTTTATAAACCGCATGGACAAAGCCCTCTACTTGGATTTTTGCACCTTCTGGCCCCTCCCATTGTTGATAAACGCCGGGTTGATGTCCCTTGAGTACGACGTATAGCGACTTCTTGCGACTAGGCATCGGAAAATTCTCGCCTTAGGATGCCGTATAGGGCTGCATCTTCAAAGTTTCCGAAACGATAGATGG
>CALFWB010000079.1 GCA_937928795.1 uncultured Anaerolineales bacterium | reverse complement strand
AAGCAGGTCGCTGACCTAGCGACCTGCTTCGGTTGATCATCATTCCATTGTCTACTGAAGCGCCTGCTTCAAGCTCTCTAATTGTCCAACAACCGATCCATCCAACACCTTATCGCCAACTTTGACGATCAACCCTCCCATAATGGAGGGATCAACTCGAAAAGAAACCGTGGCTTGCTCACCCATTTTGGATAAAATGTCGCTCTTGACCGCCTCTTGCTCATGGGGAAGAAGTGGTAAAGCGCTAATCACCTCAGCCGAAGCACCACTCAATTCAACCCCTTCAAGGACAACCACTTTGCCGGATTTTACACCCGAGAAAAACTCCTCCAGCAAAGCGTGTTGACGTTTTTCATCCAATGCTTCACCAATCAACTTTTGAGCGGCAGCAATCGCTAGAGAAGCGATTTGCCCCCTCAATTCCAGAAGGATACGATCCCTTTCCTGAGCAGCTTCCAGACGAGCCTCTTCTCGGATTTTATTTGCTTGGGCTTCTGCCTGGGTAATGATCTCCCTAGCCGCAACTTCAGCTCGCTCGGTTGCCTCACGGACTTTTTGAGCTGCATTATTTTGGGCTTCGGTGAGAATGGCTTTCGCCTCTTTCTCAGCATTCGCTCTAGCTTCGGCAGCAATGCGGGCATCTTCTAAGCCTTGAGCAATTTTATTCTTTCGGTTTTCCAACATCCGCACAATGGGTCTGTATGCCAAAGCATACATCAGCAGGGCAAGGATCGTGAAGTTGAAAACCTGAAAGAGAAAGAAACCTAAATTGATACCTAGCTTCTCCATTCTTCGCTCCCAAAAGAGAAACTCATGCGGCGAAGATGATAATGAGAGCCACGGCTAAGGCATAAATGGCGATGGCTTCAGCAAATGCCATTCCCAAGATCATATTGGTCTGAATGATCGGTGCTGCGTCCGGGTTTCTGCCCATCGCCTGAACACCGCCAAAGGCCGCCAAGCCAACCCCAAACCCTGCACCAATTGCACTGATCATTGCTAAACCAGCGCCGAGCAGTTTTAATCCACTTACAAATGCCTCAGGATCATTCATCGTCGTTTAACTCCTTTTCAGTAAAGTTATCAATGTGCTTCTTCAGCATGATGGCTAACGGTAGCACCACTAATAAAGATGGTTGCTAACAAATAGAAAACGTAAGCCTGAATAATACCAAAAAACACCTCAAAGAAATACAAGCCAACCGGTACGAGCACCGCAGTCAAGGCGCCTACAATGGAAAGCAAGAGTGTACCGGCGAAAATATTCCCAAACAACCGGAAGCCAAAGGAGAGTATCTTGGCAAACTCTAGGATTAACTCCAAAATACCTACAATAAAATTGATCACCCCCATCGCACCACCCTTAATAAGCTGACGGATAGGGATAAATTTCTCAAAGTAGCTAGGTCCCAGCGCCCAAACGCCATACACCTGGGTCATCAGAACCGCAATAAACGCCAAAGCAAAGGGGAAGTTTAAGTCTGTTGCTGAGCCGCGCAGGAAGGGAACAATTTCGCAAGCCTCGCAGAGTTTTTCCTCTTCGCCGTGGCTCGCACTATGTTCCCCTTCTTTGGCAATATGTTCTCGTTTTTGGGCTTTGTCGATCGTATAAATGCTCAAATTTCCCACTTTTGCAAGTAAAACGGGAGCATAGCCATAGCCATGATGTACTTCTTTAATACGCCCAATGCTTTCAAAACCTGGCACAAGTTTGACCAAGTTTGCCACAAAGATCAGTAGAAAGATGGTTGCTGGCACGGGAAAAATACGAAACGCCCATTTCCCCGCTGCCCCTTCAACGGTGTTCCATAAAAATTCCACCAAGGCTTCAAAAGCGTTGTAAAAACCACTTGGCACCAAACTACCACTGCGGACAAATTTTCTCACCACAAAAACCGCAATGGCTAACAAAATAAGGTCGGCGATCAAGGTCGCTAACATTGAATTGGTAATTTCAAACCCACCGATTGAAAGCCCTGTCGGTTCAGCCGGCAAGACCACAACTGGACTAATCGGACGCAGAATCGAGGGTCCCAAGAAGGCAGAGTATATGCCGGCAAGAATACAAAAATAGATGACCCATTTTCTCCAATTGAAACGTTTCTTCGATTGTTCTTCGCTCACCTTTAAGATTCTCCTCTCGTTTCTTCAGAGTTTTCTTGCTTTGGTATCGTTCTGCCAGCCTGCCGAGTGGCTCGGATGGCTATATAGTAGGTCAGCAACAAAGATAACGGTGCCGAACCCAAGACCAGAAGGATGAGGATCAGTGGTCGCGTACCTAAAATCCGATCTAGGTATAAACCTAGAAATACAGCGATGAACACACTGAGCAGCGTTACACAACCTACTTGCCCAGCTACAGCAACCATGGTCATCCCATCAGACGCTTGAAATCCGCTTCGCTTCTGGCGATTGTCATTTTGGGTCATGGCTTGCGGATTTTATCACAACCTCTGTCAAGGCGTCAATAATCGAATCTTGACCTATTTTGTAAATTACCACATTGCTCTAGCACCCAGGGTTGCAATGTTAAACCACGGAGCGGCAATAACACCCATGACAATGACACCAATGCAAAGCACGGCGAGAGCCAGTAAACTTGCCTCAGGGATGGGAACGGCAACCTGTTCCTCCTCTGACCGATAGAGATAGATAACCTTCAAGACCGTTAGGTAGTAGTACAAGCCCACAATGGAATTCAGAACACCTATCACAGCTAAGCCGATTAAGCCGCGCTGAACCGCCGCTGCAAAGACAGCGAACTTAATCACGAATCCACCAAATGGAGGCATTCCAGCAAGCGAAAGAAATGCAACCAACATCATCATCGCTAACCACGGTGAGCGACGGCTTAGACCGGCAAAAGCAGCGATCTCGCTCGAGCCGCTTTTCTTCTCAAACACAGAGACAGTTCCAAAAGCGGCCAAGTTCGTGAGCAAATAAACAATGAGATAGAAGATCACACTTGTAGCGCCTAATTCCGATACGGCTACAAATCCGATTAATGCATACCCGGCGTGAGCAATGGACGAATATGCCAAAAGCCGTTTGATGTCCCTCTGTGCCAGCGCCAGAAGGTTGCCAATGGTCATTGTGGCAATGGATACGCCGGTCAGAATATATACCCAATAGGGTTGAATTGCCGGAAAACCTACCCATAGGACTCGGATCAACACTGCAAAGCCAGCCGCTTTGGAAGCCGTGGATAAAAAGCCCGTAATCGGGGTCGGCGCCCCAGCATAGACATCAGGTGCCCAGAAGTGAAACGGAAAAGCAGAGATTTTGAAAGCAAATCCAGCTAAAATTAGAGCCAAAACCCCGTAAAGCAATAGGGGCGAGAGCTGCTTTTGAGCGACAAGATTGACGAGTGCATACAGGTTTGTGGTTCCGGTAAAGCCGAAAAGATAGCTGAACCCAAAGAGCATAATCGCAGAAGTCATCGCTCCAAACAACAAATACTTAAAACCCGCTTCGGTGGATTTTTCATCTTCTTTATAGAATCCAGCCAATACGTAAAGCGGGATGGAGGTTGTCTCGATTGCCAAGTACAACATAATGACATCTGCGGCAGATGCCATCAAGCACATTCCCAGAGTGGATACCAGCATCAAAACATAATAATCCCCGCGTTGGCCTAACCTTTCGAGGTGAATGCTGAACAAGGCAGTCATCGCTGCTCCAAACATAAAGAGCAGGCTAAAAACATATCCAAGCTGATCGAAACGGATTAAATCACCCCAAACAAACTGGGCTTGAGTGGGAGGCACACCCACAATCAGGCTCACACCAATACCTACCAGCAGACCAACAGCAGTCACCCATCCTAAAAGGCGGTGTTGTTCTTTGGGCAAAACGAGCTCAAGGATAAGTACGACCGAGGCTAAAACAAAGATCCACAACTCCGGCAAAATAGCCAGAAACATGGTCACATTGAAGACCGAGCCATTCACTTAGGCACCTCCCAATAGGCGTAGAATTGTATCCACCCCACTTTCAACAAGCGGAACCATCCAACCTGGGAAAACCCCCAGAGCAATGAGGATAAAGGACAAGAAAAGCAAGGCAATTTTATCTAGAACCGTTACATCGTGAACATGCCCTTCAAACTCTTCTGGCATCTTTCCATAAAACACTCGCCCGACAACCCGAATGATATACGAAGCTGTGATCACAATTGAGATTGCAGCAATGATGGCGATCAGAGGATAACTTTTCCAAACCCCCATAAAAATCGGAAATTCTGCAATGAACCCCGAGAAACCCGGCATGCCCATCGAGACCAAACCGCCGATGATAAATGCAATTGCCACCATGGGCATCACTTTGCGAAAGCCTCCGAGTTTTGGAATTTCCCGCGTGTGGGCTTGGTCATACACCATCCCAACCACAGCAAAAAAGAGAGCTGTCATGACACCATGCGAAAACATTTGAATGCCCGATCCGATGAAGCCTTCTCTGGTTAGGGTTGCAAAACCCATCAAAACCAAACCCATGTGCGAAACCGAAGAGAAACCAATAACGTACTTGAAGTCCGTTTGAACGCTGGCAATGAATGCCCCGTAAACCACGTTAACCAACGTCAAAAGGATAATCCAGCCCATGTGAAATTTTGCTCCTTCTGGGAGGAGCATCAAGCCCACCCGTAAAGCAGCAAAGGCACCTAACTTCATAAGCACTCCTGCATGGAACATGGATACAGCCGTTGGCGCTGCCACATGACCATCCGGGCTCCAGTTGTGAAATGGGAAAATGCCGCCCAAAACTCCAAAGCCAATAAAGACAAAGGGGAACCACAAAATTTGGAATTCGCGTGAAAAACCAGCTCGTTCAAGTTCCAGCATGTCAAAGGTGCCCAAACCAGCCGTGAAATACATTGCTAGCGCGCCAACCAAGGCAATCACAGAGCCAACAAAGAGATATAACGTCAGCTTCATTGCAGCGTATTCACGGGTTTCTTTCCACCCCCAAATTGAAATCAGCAAATACATGGGGAAGACCGCAATCTCATAGAAAAAGAACAGCATGAACAAATCAAGGGAAACAAAAACCCCAAACACACCGGTAGCTAAGATAAACAAAAAAGTAAAGAACTCTCGTGGGCGATCATCAATACCCCAAGAGATTAAGACCCCAGTGAACATGACCACACCGGTCAATAGAACCAGTGGGGCATTCATTCCATCCAAACCCACCTTGTACGAAATCCCTAAAGCCGGGATCCAACTGACTTGTTCAACAAATTGATAACCCCCCACCCCAACATCGTAGGCAAAGTACACCCAAATGGATAGGACCAAGGCAAATGCAGAAGCCGCTAGGGCAGCGACTCTAACCTCGCCCTTTCGATCTTCAGGGATTAGAAAGATGATCAATGCCGCGACAATCGGCGTAAAGACAATAAAAGATAAAATTGGAAATTGCATTCTTCACCTCTAGAACTGTTGCGGTATGTTCATCCCTTATGATAAGAGAGCGATCACTGCTCGATTGATGACATCCAAGAGCGAAGCTGGCCATACACCAAGCCAGAGCATCAACACCATCAGCGGAGCGATCACGAAGATCTCCCGCGGATTAATCTCGGTAAGATGGCCAACCCATTTTTCGTTCAATGGCCCATGGAGAACTTGCTTAATTCCCTTGAGGATGTATGCGCCGGTAAACAGCAGTCCAAGCATCGCTAGGGCTGTATAGAGCGTAAAGATTGGCCAACTGCCTCGCACAACCAAAAATTCAGAGACAAAGCCATTGAGTCCGGGCAGCCCTAAGGATGCCATGGACGTAAAGATCAGGATTCCACCGTAAACTGGCACAAGCGGAAATAAACCGCCATATTCGTTCAGGTCGCGAGTATGCGTGCGTTCGTAGATTACACCCACCAAAAAGAACATACCGGCAGCCGATAAGCCATGGTTAAACATCTGCAAGACAGCGCCATTGAGGGCAATGGTTGCATTTTCTCCACCCATCGCATAGGCTGCTGCTGCGATTCCCAAAACGACAAAACCCATGTGATTAACAGAAGAGTAAGCCACCAATCGCTTGAAATCGCTTTGTCCAAAAGATGCAAATGCCCCGAAGATGATTGCCATCACCGCCAGAAAAGCTAAAGCCGGCGCATAGCGTTGGGCTTCCATCGGATAAAGAGGCAACACAAGGCGCAAAAAGCCAAAAGCACCTAGCTTCAGTAATACCCCAGCTAAAATCATTGAGCCGGCCGTCGGTGCTTCTGTGTGCGCATCGGGCAGCCAAGTGTGAAAGGGCCAGACCGGCACTTTGATAGCAAAGGCGATCGTAAACGCCCAAAAAGCAATGGCTTTCACCACAGATATATCCAAGCCAAACAGGCTCTTATTGAGGCTTGTCCATCGCTCAAATAGGGTTGGTATGTCAAATGTGCCGGCAACCACGCCGATCATCTGAATTGCCAGCAGCAAACCTAGCGAACCCGCCATCGTATAGATCATAAACTTAAAAGAGGCATAATTGCGGGCTGATATTTTAATGCCTCCCCAAATCTCCCGCTCGCCTTTCTCGCTTCCCCACTGGTTGATCAAGAAGTACATTGGAACAAGCCCAAACTCCCAGAATACAAAAAAGATCAACAAATCAAGCGCTAAAAAGACCCCCAACATTCCCAATTCCAGCAAGAAGAACAAGATCATATAAGATTTGATGTTATGCTGGATACTAAATGAAGCCAAAATCGCCAAAGGCGTTAGCAGGGTTGTGAGAAGAACCATGCTGAGTGCGATGCCATCAACCCCCACGTGATAAGAGGAATTAATAGCTGCGTACCAAACATATTGCTCGACAAATTGAAAACCGGCTGCATTTGGATCAAACATGAACCATAAAGCTAAAGAAAAGCCAAATGGGACCAAGCTCAAGACAAACGAAACCCATTTGATCAATTTTTCCTGTCCTTCAGGTAGGAAAAGCACAATTGCAGCCGCAACCACCGGAGAAAAGAGAATGATGGTCAAGATATGATCAGCGAAAAAGTTCATCTTACTCTCCTATTGCGCCAAGGCTATTGCACGCCCATTCTTTGAACAATATAGTAAAAGATGCCGCTCAGCACAACGAACCCAACCAACGCCATCATCATATATTGCTGGATGCGCCCGGTCTGAATCACTCTCATCGATCGCCCGCTTGACTTGGTCACGTCTGCAACCAAATCCCCCGACCCATTGACCACCGGCTTATCGATGTAGTTCCGCAAGAAGGCACCGACTTTTACAGACACATCCGCAACGACATGGAGGATTCCATCAATGAATTTCCTATCAATCCAGAGATAAGTAAAGACTTCCGAAACCCAAATCGAGGGACGAATGAAGATCAACTCGTACAGTTCATCGAAGTAATACTTGTTTCGCAGGACAGGATAAAGGGCACCCAGAGGTTTCTCTAATGGGTCAACCTCGCCTGCCTTGACGTTTCGATAAACCAACCAGCCCAGATAAATACCACCAAGCGCAACCACGATCGAGGTCAGCAGCGGAATTGGATTGAACTCCACGCCTTTTGGTTTCTCTAGTAATGTTTCGCCGACAAATTCATGGAACCAATTGGGAACGACTCCACCAAGAAGGGGAAAATGCTCCGGGATTCCCACCCATCCAGCCGAGACTGCAAAAACCGCTAGGATCACGAGTGGAAGCGTCATTGTCCAAGGCGTCTCTTGGGCATGTTCGGCAGCCTTTGTGCGCGGTTCCCCAAGAAATGTCAAGGTAATCTGGCGCATGGTGTAAAAGGCGGTCAACAAAGCCGCTAAAGCCAAGGTAATAAAGACACCATAATGCGCATGCCCAAAGGCATCGGCTAATATTTCATCTTTTGACCAGAAACCAGCCGTCACCAGCGGGAAACCAGCCAAGGCAAAGCCGCCGATCAGGAACGTCCAAAACGTGATGGGCATCTTCTTGCGCAGACCGCCCATGTTCAGCATGTTCTGCGGGTCAATGTGGTCGTCTGTGTGTAAAACGCCATGTTCCATGCCATGAATGACCGAACCAGAACCCAAGAACAACAAAGCCTTGAAAAAGGCATGGGTGATCAAGTGAAACGCGGCCGCAATATACGCTCCAATACCGAGAGCAGCAACCATATAGCCTAATTGAGAAATTGTCGAATAAGCCAGAACCCGTTTGATGTCATTTTGAGCAACGGCGATCGTTGCAGCAAACAATGCCGTGCCCGCACCGATAATCGCCATCACTATCATTGGTGCAGTTAGCGCGCCATGATGGCTTCCAGCCGATAAAAGCGGGAAAATTCGGATGACCATATAGACGCCTGCCGAAACCATCGTGGCAGCATGGATCATTGCCGAAACCGGCGTAGGGCCCTCCATGGCATCCGGCAACCACACATGTAAAGGAAACTGGGCAGACTTTCCAACTGTCCCAATGAAAAGCAAGATGCCGATCAATGCGGCTGCTGAGAGCCCCGCAATATAAGAGGGTGTGGATGCAAGTGAGTCCAATACTTCCTGACTATAGAGAATCTCGCGGAAATTCAGCGTACCGGTTTGCGAATATAAATAGGCGATGCCAAGCAGCATAAACACATCCCCAACCCTCGTTGTAATAAACGCCTTAATCATTGCGGCGCGGGCGGAAGGCTTCCCATACCAAAAACCGATCAACAGGTAAGAGCACAACCCCATAATTTCCCACCCAACAAAGAGGGTGAGCAGATTATCCGAGACCACCAAAAGATACATCCCAAAAGCAAAGAGCCCAATAAAGGCAAAGAAGCGCGAATACATCGGTTCAACAGAAGGCACTGTATGCTGGTGGCCATGCTCATCAACCACCGTTGCACCATGCGGTGGTAAACCTTTTCGGTCATGATCGCCCTCTGGTTGCCCATAGTTGTGATAACCAACACTGTAGATGAATATCATCAAAATCGTCCATGCGACAAAAAAGAGCGTCGCTGCACCGAGAGGATCGATAAGCACACCAATTGAGAACCAACCCTCTCCTAGCGGCAACCATGGGATACTGGCGCTAAAGGGATGTTTTCCCAATTCATGGGTTTGGATTGCCCGCAAAAAGACCACCATGCTACCAAGCCAGGATAAAAATGCAGCCCCGATTGCAATGGTATGGCTCAGTCCTCGGCTACGATTGGTAAACAAAACAATCAAGAAAAAAGCCAAGAGGGGAGGCAAGGGAATTAACCAGATGAGTGTTTCAGTTGTCATTCATCCTCCGTCCATGCAGTTCTCATCAGACCAGATTAGTACTTCAACAAATTGATATCATCGGCAACAATAGACTGCCGTCGGCGATAAACCGATATAACTAACGCTAAACCAACGGCAACCTCCGAAGCTGCCACAGCAAAGACAATAACTGCAAACACTTGTCCCGCCATCGTTTCAAACGACAAATAGCGCCAAAAGGCAATCAAATTGACATTGACCGCATTGAGCATCAATTCGACCCCCATTAAGATTGCAACCGCGTTTTTGCGGCTTAACACACCAAATAGCCCAATGCTGAAAAGAGCGGCGGCAAAGATTAAGTACCATGAAAGCGGGATCATGACCTTCTCCTCACTTTCTATCCCAAGCAATGATGATTGCTCCGATCAAAGCTGCTAGGAGCAAAATCGAGGCAACTTCAAAGGGAATGAGATATTGATTTGCCGAAACTAAGGCAACGCCAAGGTCACTTAACGGAGCAAATCCATCGGGCAAAGCTGGTGGCGTACTCATCGTTTTATCCCACCCTTGAATAAAAAGGACAATAAGGCCGAAAATAGCCAAAGCAATCACCGCAGCAAGCGGCCAAGTAGAATTGATTTGTGGACCGGGATCTTGAGCAATCCGTCGTGTGAGCATAATGGCAAAGATCATTAAGATTGCAATTGCCCCAATGTAGATGATGACCTGTGCCACTGCAAAAAACCCTGCTTCTAATAAGACGAAAAGGATGGCGACGCCAAACAGCGCCAAAACCAACCAAAGCGCAGCGCGCACCATATTTCGAGTGGTCACAACCATCAAAGCTGCGCCGAGGGTAATTGCACTAACCAGAATAAAAATCACTTGCAAAGGAGACATCATGATTTTTCTCCGCAATTAGGATACTTGGGTAGGAGTTGTCGAAGCTTTGACTGGGAAATTCACCCGCACTTTAGCGGGATCGGCCACTTTTTGTCGCTCTTTCCGAGCATAGCTACCGACCGTCCGATACACAAAATAGAGCACGACAAGGTTCATGAGCAACATCGCAAGCACATAGATCCAATAGGGCACTCCCGTCAGCAATTTATCCATGATCGCCGTAATCGATAAGACGGTTAAGATCAATGGAGTGAGGAACTTCCAGCAAAAATTGAGCATCTGATCAATACGCACGCGCGGGAAGGAATACTTAATCCACATGATGACCCAATACATAAACATCGCCTTGATGAAGAAATAACCGATCCCTAAAATTGGATAAGTTTCTGCTCCCCAGCCTCTCCAACCACCCAAGAAAAATGTAGCAAATAAGCCTCCAAACGTCATCGCATGGAGCAATTCACCCGCGTAAAACAAGCCAAATTTCATCCCAGTATACTCAATATGAAAACCAGCCACGATTTCAGATTCGGCTTCCGAGAGGTCAAAGGGCGCCCTTCCCAATTCAGCTTGCGCACCGATAAGGAAGACAATTGCCGCAATTGGGGCTAGAACGATATACCACACCGATTGGCTCTCGACAATATCGGTTAGAGTCATGCTTTTTGCCAAAATGACCGGGATTAGAATCGCAATAACCATTGGCACTTCGTAGGAAATCATCTGCGCCACCATGCGGAAGGCGCCCAACAAGGCATATTTATTGTGAGATGCCCAACCCGCCATGATAATGCTCAGCGTTCCAATGGCTCCTACCGCAACAATATACAGTGCGCCAACGTTGATCGTACTCCCTGCTACGGTTGCTGAAATCGGAATGACCGCCCACAGCATGATCACCGTTGCCAGAGCAAGGATCGGCGCCAAGTTATAGACAAACTTATCTGCTCCTTGCGGAGTAATGTCCTCTTTAATCAATAACTTAATCACGTCTGCAATCGGCTGAAATAACCCAAAGGGCCCTAACCGATTCGGGCCCAGCCGATCTTGAAAGCGGGCAACGACTTTCCGCTCCACCCAAACCAGAAAAATATCCACCAATAACACCGCAGAAGCTAGAACAACAACCCCTAACGCAGCCATGATGACAGAAATCCATTCACTCGCTAAACCCAAATTCGTGAGATAGTCTCTAAGCCATTGTGCAATAAAAGTTACTGGATCAGCCATTGAGTAATTCCTCCAATAAACTTGCTACCCTGTCAATTGCAATGCGCGCGAAAAGGCTGATGAGTGCCCCATCAGCCTTTTCGATAAACTTCCTAGAACCATTCTAAGATCCCCTTGCGCCAGGCATAAATTAAGCCAATCACAAGAACTTCAATAAATAGAATCCCAACAATGACACCATATAAGGGAAGTTGATTGAATGCTACAGCCCAAGGGAACAGAAAGACAATTTCAACATCAAAAACGAGAAACACTAAGGCAAAGTTGTAGTATTGAGCCTTAAATTGTATCCAGGTATCTCCAACGGTTTCAATGCCACATTCATAGGTTTGCGATTTCAGGGGGTTTGGTTTCTTCGGAGCCAAGATACGGGGGATAATTAACGCAGCGATTGGGAATATTGGAGCCATCACAAGCATTAGACCAACGAAAAGCCAATCATTTAGCATGAATGTTCCTCCACCTTTTTTGGTCAAAATGACGGGAACATTTTACCACACTCTTAACGGAATTCAAACATTTTCGCAAGAAATCATCCCCATATAAGAAAGACTTATTATCGCCTTCGGTCTCGATCCGAATTTTTCACAATAACCCCTTCCCAAAATATGCCGAATCAGGAAATGAGGACAGGAGATAGCCTTTGAAAATATCAAACCATGCTTCCACAGTCAAACTGGTATAAAATGAGTTAAGAGCAAGGTCATGGCTACAAACACCTCAAAAATTCAAGCCTCATCTTCTGAAGCCAAGTCTGCCCTCAACTCTGGCGACTGGGA
Source organism: uncultured Anaerolineales bacterium (assembly GCA_937928795.1). Taxonomy (GTDB): domain Bacteria; phylum Chloroflexota; class Anaerolineae; order Anaerolineales; family UBA4823; genus NAK19. The sequence goes on along the minus strand of CALFWB010000079.1, from coordinate 34,308 downwards.
TTGGGTTCATGTAGTCTTGGGTTGGGCTTTAGTCATCACCGTAGCTAGGCGTTTGCTGGTAACGAAATGGACAGATGATTTATATCTAGTTGCTTATATCGCCAATCTGGCTTACCTGTTCGGACTGGCTCTTGGTTACAGCCGCTTCAAAAGCCGCCTTGTCCTGTTTTTTGCCACCCTTTATGGCGCTTTTTTCATCGGTTGGCAATTAGGGTTACAACAAGGGACTAACCTTCTCTGGAGCGAAAAAATTTCGGTTATTTTCACCCGTTTATTCATTATTTTTCAAAAGATTTCCGATCGGCAGCCCGCCTATGACAATTTGCTGTTCCTCCTCCTAATGATGACGCTGTTTTGGGTACTCAGCTTAAATACCGCCTACAGCATCGCTCGATCGAAGCAAGTCTGGCGTACAATCCTCCCTCTTTTCTTTGTTCTCATTCTAATTCAAACTTATGATCCTCTGATTCCATCTCACAATGGGTATCTATACCTGTTTTCAGTCCTTTCCGTATTCGTGATCGGGCGCTCTTTCTACGTTAGACAGAAAGGGACGTGGAACAAAAGGCATTTTTATATTCCTCCCCAACTTTCTTTAGAAGCTCTCCAATTTACCTTTGTGTTGGTCATTCTCCTATTGTTTATCTCCTTTCTTCTCCCTGCTAGCCGAAGTCAACTTGAATCAATGGCAAGAGCTTGGGAAAATATCAAACAGCCTTTTGAGTCCCTTCAAAAGGATTTCGAGAACGCCTTTTCATCTCTGCGCGTGACAACCATCACTCAGCCAGAACTTTACGAAAGGACTCTAAATTTAGGGCGAGGGAATGAGCTGAGCGAGGAAGAAATTTTTACCGCAATCGCTCAAGCAAAACTTCCTAACGAATCTCGCCTTTTTTGGCGCTCTCGGGTCTATGACCGCTATGAAAATGGTCAATGGAGCCTTTCCGAAGTCCTGACCCGTGATCTGGATGCCAATGCCTTTGATGTTGACTTCCCGTTGTTCCCCAATCGTCCCGCTCGTTATCCATCTTTCACCCTTTATCCCAGCCAGCCGCTCAAGACCCTCATCCTCCCTGCACAACCTCACTGGACCAATCTGGAGGTCGAGATTGAATATATCCAAAACCCGGATGGTAGCGAGGACCTCGTGGCTATTCGTTCACAAATCCCTCTTCCGCCCGGTAAAACGTACACGGCTCGAGCTAGCCTTAGCTTTGTAACGGAAGAACAACTGCGTGCAGCCAGCGGGGAATACCCCTCTTGGGTCACTGCAAGATACCTTCAGCTTCCGGAGACTTTGACGGAGCGAACCAAACAACTAGCATTAGAAATAACCCAAGACCTACCCACGCCGTACGATAAAGCTGTGGCAATTACCGAGTACCTGAGGACTCACATCGCTTATGTCGAAACCCTCGAAGAGTTCCCCTCGAATCAGGACTTAATTGACTGGTTCTTATTCGACTACCAAAGAGGGTTTTGCAACTACTATGCCACTGCTGCAACGCTCATGCTGCGCAGTTTGGGCATTCCTTCTCGTTTAGCGGTGGGTTTTGCCGAAGGAACCCTGGAGGACATCCAAGCCGCAAATGTCTACATCGTTCGAAAACGCGATGCTCATGCTTGGGTTGAGGTATTTTTCCCCAATATTGGTTGGATCGAATTTGAACCAACCAGTTCCCAACCGCCGCTCAGCCGTCCTCACACACTGGATAGGGATTTATCACCGGCAGAGATTTCAACCCAAGAGATCGACCCTCAAGAAATCCTTAAGAAACTTCACGCTGAAAAACCTGAGCAGGAACCACCTTTATCGCCGAGCCGTCAAAGAAGCTCTTTTGTTTTCATTCTTATGATCTTCATCATTGGGCTCCTCTCTTTGATCATTTTGACAACCTTCAATCGCCAAAAATTTGACCAAGCTTATCAAACGCTCCCAGTCGTCCTCGAAAAACGCATTCGAGCCTTGGGATTATCACCCCCCAGATTTCTCACCGATTGGAGTCAACTTACCCAATTGACACCGATCGAGAAATCCTACCAGCGGATCAACACTGCGCTTAAGATCCTTGGCGATCCAGCCCCAATTTACTATACCCCTGCAGAGCGGGCATTAAAACTGCTAACCTTGCTTCCTGAAGCAGAAAGCGAGGTCAGGCAGCTCGTCCAACTGTACCATGCCTCACTCTACGGAAAGGCAGACAACCTTTGGATCGAGACAAAAAAACTCAGCCGTAAAGTTGTGCAACTCGCGCTGCGAAAACGTCTCCTCAACCAACTTGAGCGGCTAGGGATTGGCAAAAAATAAGCCCTGATAAGAGTCCGCAAACAATGCCGGCGAGCCTCCGGTATGCCAAAAAAGAACCGAAGAATTGGATGGAATCGTTCCCTGATTAATCAGATCAATGAGCCCGGCTGCCGCTCTTCCCGTGTAAACCGGATCTAACAACATGCCTTCATAACGAGCGAACTCGAGAACAGCTTGGCGATCGCCTTCCGTAGGGATGCCATATCCTTCACCTCGGTAAGCATCATTGACCCAAATCTCCTCGATGCCTACAGAAAAGGTAAAAGAGTAAGCATCGATTGCTTCATTGCTCAGTTGGAAAATTCGCTGCCGGAGTTCCGCGGCAGGCAAATCTACGCTAATCCCTAGGATGCGACTGTTAGCCCCGCAAAGTTTGCTTCCCAAAATCATGCCGGCCTGCGTGCCACCTGAAGATGAAGGAAAGACGATCCAATCCACATTGATCCCTTGCTCCGACAACTCAATCACCGCCTGAGCATAAGCCAAAGCTCCAAGTGCATTCGATCCGCCGTAGGGGATCAGGTAGGGTCTCTTTCCTTCTTGCCACAGTCGTTGGAAAACTTCCTGTAGCGTTTTCTCTCGCGCTTCCTTTGGACACCAGACAATCTCTGCTCCAAAGAGCCGATCTAGGAGAAGATTTCCGCTATAACGAGCAGGGGGTTCACCTGTCAGAACCAAAACACAATCGAACCCAAATTTTGCAGCCGCCGCAGCCGTTTGACGACAATGATTGGATTGCACCGCACCAGCCGTAATCAAAGTTTTTGCACCGTGCGATTGCGCATCCGCGATTAGGTACTCCAACTTGCGGGTTTTATTGCCGCCGAGGGCTAAACCGGTCAGATCATCCCGCTTAATCCACAGTTCCCTGATCCCGATTTTCGTTGCCAACCGCGTTGACTTTTCGATGGGTGTAGGTAAATTGGCAATCTTTACGCGGGGTATCGCAGCAAGTTTCGCTTTCATTGGCTCATCCTCCTTTTTGAAGGCGTAAAAGTCTCAAATATCTGGGTAAAACTTCTTGATAAAGACGGTATTTGATTTTCGATACCGCAAAATCCCATGCGCCAATATGCTGGATCGGTTCAGCTCCAAACCCCCGCTTAAACCGATACACACCATACATGGGGTCTGACTCCTCAAATCGATCGGGCGCGCCCCATAAATCATACTCCTTCACACCAATCTGATGGAGGAACTGAATAGCTCGCCAATGCAAGAGATAATTGGGCATCTTTTCCCGATGTCGGTCGGTTGACATCCCATACATATACCATGCCTTGTCTCTGAAGATCAACAAGACTAATCCAGCTACCGGCTCATCCTCTACTTCAGCAATCAATATCTTAGCGAAAGGTTCAATGAAAGGTGGAGAAACCTGCATACAACCACCCGTTTGTTCCGTAGGCAACCGAGAAGCCTCTTGGAAGATCTGCCACACCGCAGCATAGTAAGCTTCTTCGCGAATCAGAAAACCATCCCGCCGACTGGTCTCTTGATACATTCGATACAGGGTTGGAATATCTGCCACTCCTCCTTCTCGAACCTTAACACCCTTCCTTTCCGCCAATCGGATGTTGTAGCGCGTTTTTTGCTTCATGCGCGCTAACAGCTCTTCTTCCGAAAGTCTCAAGTCCAACTTAACGGTGTTGCGAAATTGTACCTGCTCACGGGAAAAAACCCAGCCACGTTTTATTAGCAGAGAGACAACCCATTTCCCAACCAAAAGGTCGTCCGCACCACAAGTCTCCTTCGGTTCAAGGTTCTTCCTTCTTCCTCGCTCACTTATCCAATCAAACTCAGCTTCCCCATGCGCAAATTCGACATCCGGATCGATTTTGATGAGAATGGCTTTTTGCTCTTTTGCCAGCGTTTCCAAATTCCCCAGAACTCGCTCAACCATTGACCCATCTTTCCAACTCCTTATGAGAGGTCCCTTCGGTACATAGTGGATAGAACCCAAGCTACCAAGAAGTGGCAAGCGAATTCTTCTCTTCAGTACTAAAGCAGCAGCGTAAATTTCGCCATCTTCTTTCCAAATCTTTGGGAGCATCTCCCAGCCAAACCGTTGCTTGACCAGACCCCACTGCCAGGTTTGGAGCACATGGGCCCCAGAAAATGAGGTAACGATCCGATTCCACTCCTCTGCGCCGATCACGATTGAACACCTGTTCGCTTGGTATAAAGGCGATAGATCGCATAGAGAAGCGGCGAAGCGACGTAATCATACGCGCCAGCATAGCGAACCACTTGACCGCCGAAGCCACGTTTGAAACGATACACACCCCACAAACCATCACGACGCTGTTCAAACTGCTGCTCTAAAAACGCTTCATCGTAATCTGGGATACCCCACAAATCGTAAATTGTACATCCCTTCTGTTTTGCCCACAGGATTGCCCTCCATTGCAGCAAGTGGGGCGCCATCAGCTCACGGTGCTCGTCGAGCGATGCACCGTAGAAATAATGAGCGCGTTCTCCGTGAGCAAACGCCATCAATCCAGCCAGCGGCTTGTTTTGATAGGTGGCAAGAAAGAGCTCACATTCTCCTTTATCCTTAAAAATGCGAAAAACTTGCTGATAGTAATCTTGGACGTGAACGCTAAAACGGTCCCTTTTTCCTGTTACGAGCATCATCTGATAAAACGAGTCAATATCGTTACTTGGTTCTACCCTCACTCCTTTGCGCTCGGCAAGACGGATGTTATAACGGGTCTTCTGTTTCATCCGCGCTAGAATCTCTTGTTCATCGCAGCCAATCTCCACGATGATTGTTCTCAGGGGTTGGATGGCGTGACTGCTGAGAACGAACCCCTCTGGACAGTTTTTCCTGCCATTTTGATCAAAAACTTGGACATCCGGTTCTACCTTAACAAAAGCGATGTGTTTCTCTCGGCAAAAGGCGCGAATCTGCTCAAGCACCGAAAAGCTAAACTCGCCCGAATCTCCTCGGCGAATCCACCGCTGGAGGAGCTCTTGACTTGCCACGGGGCCCTTAGGGATGTAAGCCAAGCGAAATATCCCAAGCAATGGTCTCACCAGAATTTGCGCACCCCAATCCCGATCAAACAGATGGTAAACATCCCAACCGAACTGTTCTTTGAACTCCCCCCAGGGGCCACTTTGCAAGAGATGACTGTTTGGGAATTGATTGAGAAACCGCTCCCAACGGAGGTAATCCTTTGAAAAATTCATTGGGTTCTATACGATTAGCGTCCCTTCAAACCAAGCACGGTGGCAGGGGTGCGGAGTAAGATCAGAAAATCAATCAACAGATTGCGGTTTTTGATATAGAACAAGTCATATTCCAACTTTACGGTTGTTTCCTCAATCGAGGCAGCATATCCGTAATTGATCTGCGCCCAACCCGTTAAGCCGGGTTTGACCAGCAGGCGAGCACGATAAAAAGGCACTCTTTTCTCGAAGTATTCAACCAACTCCAGCCGTTCGGCGCGAGGTCCCACTAGGCTCATTTCACCCCGCAGCACATTGATAAACTGTGGTAACTCATCTAAGTGAGACTTACGCAAAAAGCGACCAACCCGTGTTGCCCGCTGGTCGTTTTCTTGTGCCCAACGCGGTTTGCCGTCCGACTCCGCATCACGCCGCATCGTCCGATATTTGATTAAGGGGTAGGGTCTTGCCATCCTACCCAAGCGAATCTGAGTGTAGAAGATCGGAAACCCATCGTCAATGAGTATCGCCAACGCAATAAAAGGGAAAGTAGCCAAAAAGATCAACATGCCAGCGAGGCTACCAAGAATATCGAATAAGCGCTTGAGCAGCTCATCAAAAATGCTCGCCGAAGTTTCATCAACAAAGGAACGGATGATCCAATCTGCTTCTAAAATCCTAATCGGTACCCTTCCCAATAACCGTTCATACATCTTTGGCATTCGGGTAATCTCCACGCCGCTCTCTTGAGCAGTGATTAGAGCCTGAAACATGTTGCTGTTCAAGGCACCGGAAATTGCTACGATAATATCCGAAATATCGTGTTTCCTTACCAGTTCAAGCAAGTTCTCACTACTTCCAATAACGGGTATTCCCAAAACGTCTTTCTTTTGCTTTTCCGGATCATCATCAACGACGCCAACCAGAACAAAGGGTGGGGGAGAAATTGATTGATAGACTTCGATCATCATTCGACCGGCATTCCCACCTCCGACAATTAATGCGCGGCGCATGAATTGAGGCAAAGTGAAAATGCGGATGTAAACCCATCGCCATGCTAAGGTTAGTAAAGAAGCAGACACAAGAAATGTCGCCACCCCTCTGCGTGGCAGCATTGCTCGAGGAGAATTAGCATAGTAAAAAAACAAAAAAAGGTAGACAACAAAACCAACAAACGCAGCCGTTGCAATCCCCTTGATGGTTGCGCGCCAATCCGAGGCTCGATATAAATCATATAATTCAACCAATAAAAGAATCCAGATCAAGGGAATCAGCCAAAACCACCAGGGCACGCGACGTTGGATAAATTCCGTCGAGAATCCCAAAAACCGCTCACTTTGAGCCCAGAAATACAACGCCAGAACAAATGAGGTCGAAGCTGCTATAAAATCACCCAGCAGCAACAAAGGACGGCGTTCATGAAATCGTAACCGCCATGGTCGCCAAGGGATTTCTGTGTGTTCATTTGCCATTAGAAGTTATCATACTCCATAAAAAAGCCATTCCCCAAACCAAGTGCATGATTGCCATGCTTATTGGAAGTCCAATCACAAGATAGAATTCTCTTCTCGCCAAAGCCTGCCCTATTCCGATCAGCAGGAGAACCAAGATATACAGACCGATTTCAAAAACAAGCCCAATCCTTACTAAAGAGAAAAATGGCGCTAAGAGCATAGCAGACAAGAGGGATAGAACGAACAGAGGGGGCAACAATTGCCGCCAGCGCAAGGTTTTTGGGTACATCCGAACCATCTTTGCTTTCCAGTATCCATACCGCCAATACTGCTTAGCAAGTTCCTTAAGATTTTTACGCGCAAAATACTTGGTGCGGATGGCAGGATCAAACCAAATTTTACCGCCGTTTAGGCGGATGCGGGTGTTGAATTCGTAATCTTCATTCGTCAAGAGATTCTCATTAAATCTCCCGAGGCGCTCGAAAAGGGTTTTCCGAAATGCACCGAAGGGTACCGTATCCACATACTGCGCCTGTCCACCGACCCGATACCGAGCATCTCCGACGCCAAGCGGATGAGCGGCTGCAACAGCAATTGAGCGGGCTATCCAAGTGTTATCCCCGGCTTCAATCTCCCACATTCCACCCACATTATCTCCTAGCCGATTTTCCAACGCCGCCACACATCTTTGAATATAGTCCTTATTTGGCAAGGAGTGCGCATCTAGGCGAAGAATGATCGCGCCATGCGCATGATCGATGGCGCGGTTCAGGGCTTTTGGGATGATGCGCTCAGGATTTTCGATAACTTGCACGGTCAAATCTGGATGCTCGGCGGTAAACAATTCAATGACCTGACGAGTGTTATCCGTTGACATCCCATCCGCAATAATCACCTCAATCTGCTGGATAGGATACGTCTGGTGGTAGATTGCCTTGAGCAACAAAGCAATCGTCTCTTGCTCGTTATAGCAAGGGATGATGACGGAGACAAGCGGTCTAGTCAAAGCAGGTAAATTATACCCGCAGTTTCGGACCAAAAAGTTAGCGGTAGGCTATTGCTTCGATTTCAATTGCAGCGTTTTTCGGGAGCGCCCCGGCCTGAATGGTCGTGCGAGCGGGAAAATTACCCGTAAAAAATTCGGCGTAGACGGCATTCATCTGGCTAAAATCTGCCATATCTCGCAAATAGACGGTAGTTTTGACAACTTGATCAAGGCTCGAACCACCTGCTTCCAGAAGATTCTTGATATTCTCCAAGGCTTGACGGGTCTCCGCTTGGATACCACCCTGGACAATCTCGCCCGTTTTCGGATCGATACCCAATTGCCCAGCGGTAAAGATCAAATTTCCAAAAGCCACGCCCGCTGAATAAGGGCCGATGGGTTTTGGTGCATTTTCCGTATGGATAATAGCTTTCTCAACCATTGGTTGTACTCCCTTCATGCACTGTCTATGACTGATTAGGCAACAATGTTCACCAAACGTCCGCGCACATAAATCACCTGTTTGGGAAGATTTTCACCCAAGTACTTTTGAACAATTGGGCTCATTAGGGCGGCTTGTTTGGCATCTTCTTCTGTTACTGATGCCGCTAACTCAATGCGATCGCGCACTTTGCCGTTGATCTGGATCACCAGGGTTATGGTTTCCTCTTTTGCTGCTTCCTCGTCAACCGCAGGCCATGACTGAGTGTGAATGGAATAAGGCTTCCCTAATAAGCTCCATATTTCCTCAGCGATATGCGGCGTTGCCGGAGCCATCAATCTCAAGTAGACATCAGCCGCTTCTTCCCATTCTGGCGTTCCCCATGCGCCAGCCTCTTTGGCATCAACCATTTCATTGAGCAATTCCATCAAGGAGGAAATGACGGTGTTGAACTCAAATTGCTCATAATCTCTGGTAACTGCGCGGATCGTCTGATGAACTTTCCGCCGTAAGGTTCTCAAATTCTCTGGCGTTGCCTGATTTTTCGTCTTGGGTTCTTCTAAGAGGGTCGCCCAAACTTTGCGTAACCATCGGGCAGTTCCCTCAATCCCTGTACTGCTCCACGGCGCTCCCATATCCCAACGGGCAAAGAACATCAAGTAGGCTCGAACCGTATCCGCCCCGTATTTGTTGACGAGTTCGTCAGGCGCAATGACATTGCCGCGACTTTTGGACATCTTTTCGGAGTCTTCCCCCAAGATGATGCCTTGATTGCGTAATTGAACCATTGGCTCAGGCCCCTTCGTGATCCCCATATCGCGACATGCCTTATGGAAAAAGCGAGTGTAAATCAGATGCATGGTCGCATGTTCAATTCCGCCCGTATAGGTATCAACTGGCATCCAGTAATCATACTCTTGCGGGTCAAACGGGCCGCGATCATATTTCGGGCTTAGATAACGCAAGTGATACCACGAGGAGCACATAAAGGTATCCATTGTATCCGTCTCTCTTTCCGCCGCTGAGCCGCAGCTCGGGCAGGTGGTGAATCGCCAAGTCGGATGCAACTTCAACGGGCTTTCGCCGGTCGGCAACCACTCAACATCGTCGGGCAATAGGACAGGCAGTTGATCTTCTGGCACCGGCACTGCGCCACAATGAGGACAATAGATGATGGGGATTGGCGCTCCCCAATAACGCTGACGCGAGATCAACCAATCGCGCAACTTGTAATTGACTTGCGCCTGCCCAAGCCCCTTCTCCTCCAACCATTGGATGACCTTTTTAATCGCAATTTCCCCTTTGGTGCCGCTAAATTCCCCTGAATGGATCATGTCTCCATGCTCAGCATGGTATAGCACATCCCGATAGTAGGGAATACTCCACAAGTATTCCATTGTAGTCCGAAATGCTTGAGTCCGATCATCCAAACCTTGAAGGCGCTTAAGAATTTCCCGGTCGTTACGGATAGAAGAGAGAGAAAGAATCCGATCGGGAAAGATAAACAACCATTCCGCTCCAACAAGTTCAATCCAACCGCTCTGCTGCAATCCCTTTTGGGCTTGGGTGACGAACTCGTTTACTTGATCCTTGGTCAAGGTCACTTCTATGGCCTCTTCTTTTTCACCTTGAACTACCCCCTGGTTTTTTAGGGCTTGGATAAACTCCTCCGAGACAAAGGGTTTGCGAATTAGGGATTTTCGGATCGGTTGAGGATGTTCGATGACCGGAATAATCGGCAAGCCAAACTTCAGCGCAAATTCAAAATCTCGCTCGTCATGGGAAGGGACAGCCATAATTGCCCCACTTCCATAGGTCATCAGCACATAATCGGCAATCCAAATCGGGATTCTCTCCTCGTTTACCGGATTAATTGCATACCCTCCGGTAAAGACGCCGCTTTTTTCTTTCCCAACCGCCTCGCGTTGGATGTCGCTTTGTCGCAAGGTGAAAGCGACATACTCAGCCACCGCGTGTTGTTGTTCTGGCGTTGTGATTTTTTCAACCAAGGGATGTTCAGGAGCTAAAACCATGAAGGTTGCCCCCCACAAAGTGTCCGGACGAGTGGTAAAGACTTCTAAGTCGTCTCCTTGCTCGGTTCTAAATCGCACCATGGCGCCTTCTGAACGCCCAATCCAATTGGTTTGAAGTAACCGCACCCGTTCGGGCCAATCCAAGTGCGAAAAATCCAATAATTCTTCGGCATACTTGGTTGTCCGAAAGAACCACTGTTCCAAATTCTTCTTGATGACCGGGGTACCACATCGTTCACAATGTCGGTCTTCGCCCCACACCTGCTCGCGAGCTAAGGTTGTATTGCATCGCGGGCACCAATCCACAGGCGCCATCTTGCGATAAGCTAAATCATGTTGGAACAGCTTGATGAAGAACCATTGCGTCCAACGATAATATTCTGGATCCGAGGAGATTGCCTCGCGTTCCCAATCAAACATCGCCCCCATACTGCGCAACTGCTTGCGCATCCGCTCGATATTGGAATAAGTCCATTGTTTGGGATGAATCTTATGTTTTATGGCTGCATTTTCTGCCGGCAATCCAAAGGCGTCAAACCCCATTGGGAACAGGACATTGTATCCCCGCATCCGCATAAAACGGGCGCGTGCATCCGAGGGGGCCATGGCATACCAATGTCCGATGTGCAAATCGCCAGAAGGATAAGGGAGCATGGTCAGGGCATAGTGTTTCGGTTTTGACAAATCAATTACAGAGCGATAAAGCCCGTCTCTTTCCCATTGCTCTTGCCATCTAGGTTCGATTTCTGAAGGTAGGTATGGTTTGGGATGAGCCATCATTGCCTCCGTTCTTGAGCAAAGTAGGGGTGGCACAACGATTGCACCAATCTATGCTTGGCAGCTATTGTAATTGTGGAGAGAGTATGAACACAAGTGTAAATCAAATCTGGTTATCCTTTTTTCTGAGTTTATCGCGACAGATTGATTCTCAAGTCACCTATTCAGGTTCTCATAGTTACCAAGTTGCACAGCTCGCTCGAGAAACTGCCCGCAGCCTCTCCCTTAACGACATTGAAGTTACAACAATCTACTGGGCATCACTTTTCCACGATATTGGAAAAGTAGGTGTACCCTCAGAAATTTTATCCAAAAAAGGCTCACTTGTTGAAGAGGAGTGGCAATTCATCCGTCTTCATCCCATCGTCGGTGCAAATATCATCCGCTTTTGTAGCTCGATATCATCGATTTATCCGATTATTCTCTATCATCAAGAAAAGTTCGATGGTTCAGGTTACCCTTATGGACTGAAAGGCGAATCAATTCCACTCAGCTCACGCATCCTTGCCATCGTCGATGCCTATGATGCAATGACTAATCAAAGAGTTTACCGGCAACCGCTTACAAAAAAACAAGCTATAGATGAGTTATGGAAGCACCGCAACACCCAATTCGATCCTCGTATTGTTGAACAATTTGTCAAAGTTCTTAACGAGCAAACCCATTCCACAGGGACACTTGCTTAAACCAAAACCTCCGTCCCACAGGGACGGAGGCAAACTCCGCGGTGCCACCCTGTTTACTTGCAATTGCAAGTCAACTCTACGGCGATAACGGTGCCGCCGGCAATAGCTAATTAGGCTTCACCATTGCAGGTAGTCAATTTGACCGCAGGCGAGTTCAGCTTAGATGTGCTCTGCAAACACAATGCCGGGCTCGCACCACTCTCTCCCGGCTCGCTGGCAGATAGCCTACTACTCCTGCTTCCCTTATTTTTCACTTGTGTGGACCCAGTGGGATTCGAACCCACGACCTTCTCAATGCCATTGAGACGCGCTCCCAACTGCGCTATGGGCCCATCAATTTTCGGTCGGTTCTTTCTCCCTTTCCAGTGGACCTGGAGGGATTCGAACCCTCGACCTCTTCAGTGCGATTGAAGCGCGCTCCCAACTGCGCTACAGGCCCTTGTCAGGGTAATCAGATTGTACCTGACCCAACCCAAGCTGTCAAGAAAAACTTTGCTCAGTGTGCACTCAAAAGTTGTTGGCAACATTGCTTTGTAGGACAACTCATTGAGTCGTCCTACAACTTTTGCGTGGACACTTTGCTCATGGTTTGTAATAATTCGGTCGTATAATAGGCTTGTGCTTATAAAGGACACCCACCCATTTTTCTACCCAGGTAACCAAGTTGCCTGTTTGCTCGTTCATGGTTTCACCAGCTCTCCAAGTGAAATGTCTCTTTTGGGCGAATCCCTCGCCTTGCAAGGATATTCCGTTCTCGCCATTCGTCTGTTTGCTCACGGGACTCGCTATCAGGATATGCGTCGCGCAAGATGGCAAGACTGGATTGCCAACCTTGAAGATGGCTGGCATATTTTAAACGGGGAAACGCGCCCGGTCATTATCGTCGGCTTTTCTTTGGGAGGCTCACTAGCCCTATATTTTGCCGCTCATTTCCCTGTTCAAGCGGTTATCTCCATCGCAGCCCCACATCATCTCCCGAAAGACCCTCGATTGCCTTTCCTAAAGATTATGAGTTTCTTCATCCCTTATCTCTATAGCTCAAAGCCACCTGTCTGGTTTGACCAAAGCGAACGTCACCGGCATATCCGCTATCCGAACGACTCAACCAGGGCATTAGCTGAAGTGCATGAGTTCTTATCTCACCTTCAAGTCGCCTTACCAAAAGTGACCGCCCCCGCATTGTTGATTTACTCCAAGAACGATCCAACAGTCACTGCACGCGAGCAACACATGGAAAAATTTGCCCAAGCTATCCGTAGTCCGATCAAGCAGACAATGATTTTAGAGCAAAGTGGCCATATTTTACCCTTAGACGCTCAAAGGGGAGTAGTTATTCAAGCCTGTCTTGATTTCATTCAGCAGGTGCTTTCAGGTCATGAATCGTGATTTTGCCTTTCTAGCTTCTTCTCTGATACTTTGGGGTATCGGAGAAGGGTCATTCTTTTCGTTTATCCCCCTCTACCTCCAGGAAATCGGAGCGCAACCGGTCCAAATTGGAGGCATCTTAGGCGGGTTGAGCTTTGCTGCCATGTTGTGTCACCTTCCCGCAGGCTACCTAGCCGATCGATTTGGACGTCGCACGATCATCCTATCTTCATGGGTAATCGGGTTGTTAGCTGCGGTTTTTATGTTCGTTTCAAAGTCTCTCCCCGCCTTTGTCCTTTCCCTCTTTTTATATGGCGCAACCGGTTTTGTCCTAGCTCCGCTAAATAGCTATATCTCTCACGCTGCCCCCAAAGGCTCGTTAAACCGTGCTCTTACCCTTATCTCAGCCTCATTTAACTTTGGATATATGTTCGGACCCCTAATCGGCGGAAGACTTGCCGAAGCATTTGGATTGAGAAATCTTTTCTTGTTTGCCTCTATCCTATTCACGATATCTACAGTTCTGGTCTTTGCTCTTCGTCCTCAACCAATTACACCAACTCCCAGAGGCATCGCCTTCTTTCGCTCCATTTTCAATGTGCGCTTCTCAACTTTCATTTTTGTCATTGCCCTCACAATTTTTGCGACTTATCTCCCCCAACCGCTTTCCCCCAATTATTTACAGAATCAAAAACTCCTCAACCTTTCAACCATCGGTTTCCTTTTCTTCGTTAATGGCGGGGGTATCGTCACCTTTAACCTCTTCTTGGGGACTTTTTCACCTTTTGTAGGCATCCTTGCCAGTCAATTTTTCATTGTGCTCTTTTCTTTTTTATTGATAAATGCTACATCCCTTCCGTTATTTGCTTTTGCCTTTTTCATTCTAGGCAGTCATCGGGCTGCTCATACCATCAGCATTGCCCAATTACGCAACTATATCAAGCCGGAGAGCATGGGGCTTGCTTATGGTTTTGCAGAGTCCGCATTTGCTTTAGCGATGATCCTTGCTTCGTTTTACGCAGGTTATTTATATGAGTCCAACCCAACGGCAATGTACTCAACAAGCCTCCTCTTAACAGCGATTGCATTGATCCTCACACTGGTCTTTATTTTGCTCACCCGTGCATCCCATCAAGACCCTTTGCAGAAGGTCAAATCTGACGAAAGGTTAGAACAAAGCCAATCCAGTCAAGATTGAACAAACCTCATTAAAGAAATTGAGCGTGCCAGTCACAGGGACTGACACGCTCGGAAGAGATCTACTCCTCTTTCTTTGCTTCGAGTTCTTTCTGTCTGGCGGCGATGACCTCTTGTGCAAGATGAGCTGGCACAACTTCATAATGGGAGAATTCCATCGTGAAAACCCCCCGACCACCGGTAATTGATCTTAGATCGGCTGTATAGCGCAACATTTCCGCCAAAGGCACTTGGGCAGTTACCACCGAACGGCCTTTTTCGGTATCCATTCCTTGAACTCGGGCGCGCCGGGTATTTAAGTCGCCCAAGACATCCCCCATGTTCGCTTCGGGAACGATGATCTTAACGTTCATGATCGGCTCAAGCAAAACCGGGGCAGCATCCTTGACGCATAACTTGAATGCTTCCCTTCCAGCAATTTCAAAGGCGACCGGTTTCGAGTCAACCGGATGCTCTTTGCCATCATAAACCGACACTTTGACGTTCTTAACCGGGTAACCGGCTAAAACACCTTCTTTCATAACCGCTTTGATGCCTTTTTCAATCGCTGGCATAAAGCTTGAAGATATGGCACCACCAAACACGTCGTTTGAGAAAGCATACTCGCCATCTGGGTATGGTTCAATCCGCATGGCAACCTCGGCAAATTGCCCCGCGCCACCGGTCTGCTTTTTATGGCGATAGGTTGCCTGCCCCTGTTTGGTGATCGTTTCCAAATAAGGCACTTTGGGCAGTTCGATGTTCATTGCGGTCTGGAACTTCGTTTCAGCTTTGCGGATTGCCACATCAATGTGTTGATCACCCATTCCTTGCAAAATCGTTTGATTGGTTGAGGGTTCCTGTCTCCAAGATAAGGTCATATCCTCTTCACATAGGCGGGTGAGGGTAGGAGAGATCTTCGCCGAATCGGCTTGGGTTTTTGGAAAGACAGCCACTTGGTAAAGCGCATTTGGATACTCAGGGATGGGCAACTTGACAACACGAGATCGATCGCACAAGGTATCGCCGGTCGAAGTAACGCTGAGCTTTGGCACAGTAGCAATGTCCCCAGCGTGAACCACTTTAACAGGAATAGCTTCCTTGCCGCGCAGGATGCTCAATGTGCCTAATCTCTCTTCGCTCTCTTTATTGGAATTCCAAACCTTCGTATCCGAATTGACAATGCCTGAATAAACGCGGAAATAGGTGATCTTCCCCACAAAGGGATCCGCGGTGGTCTTCCAGACATAGGCTGCCAGTGGCTCTTGATCATTGCAGATAACCTCAATCTCCCCTCCATTTTGCCCAATCCCCTTGGCAGGAGGAATATCCTTTGGCGATGGAAACAACTCTAAACAAGCATCCAATAAGGGGAAAATCCCTATCTCGGCTGACCCTGCGGCGACAAAAACAGGGATAAAAGCGCCATTTGTCACAACTTTTTTCAACCCCCTCAAGATTTCTGCGCTCGTGAGCTCTTCTCCCTCCAAATATTTTTCGAGGAGCGCATCCTCTCCTTCCGCAGCGGCCTCGATTAATTCCATGCGGGCTGCTTCGGCCTCCTGTTGAAATTCGGCTGGAATATCCTGGGATTGGTTGCCTGCTGCTGGGTAGGCCTTCATTGTGATAAGGTCGATCACTCCCTTGAAATCCGCCTTCTCTCCCCAAGGCAACTGAAGCGGGATCAAGCGCGTCTCCGAGAGTTCGCGAACGGATTCCAATGCCTTGCGGTAATTCGCATTGTCTCGATTCATCTTATTGATAACTACAAAACGGGGGAGATGAAATTTATCGCAATAGCTCCAAGCGATCTCTGTTCCAACTTCAGCGCCGGCAACCGAGTCGACCAGGATCAAAGCGCCATCTGCAACCCGTAACGCAGAAATCATTTCCCCAATGAAATCGTTATAGCCGGGGGTATCGAGAAAATTGAGTTTGCAATTTTTATACTCAACCGGAATCACAGCCGTTGAAAGCGAGATTCCTCTGCGTATCTCTTCCTCCTCAAAATCTGCCACAGTAGTCCCATCCTCGATTTTCCCAAGGCGGGTCGTAGCCCCCGTTTGATGTAAAAATGCCTCAACCAACATGGTTTTGCCACTGCTGCTGTGCGAGGCAAGCGCAATGTTGCGAATACTTTCTGTTGGATATTCCTTCATAATTCCTCATCCTTTTTCTTAAAATCTTGATCAGCTCATCATTGTAAAAGATGTCTAATGGATTGTCAAAGTTTTTTGGGGTATTGATGGTCAACCCGTAAATTTTATCGATTAAAATGGATTTATGGAAGGATAAATTATGAAGTTTTGGCGAAGAATCTTCTTTGAATGGATGTACTTTGGTTCGCCTCCTTGGGATAGCGGCGTTGTTCCCCCCGAAGTGACTGACTTTGTATTGCATCATCCACCCGGTCGGGCAATTGACTTGGGTTGTGGTACAGGGACAAATGCCATCTATCTGGCAAAAAACGGCTGGCAGGTCGTTGGTGTGGATTTTTCGTGGAGGGCGCTTTCAATCGCAAGACGCAAAAGCAAGGAGCAAGGAGTCAAGGTGACCTTCATCCAAGATGATGTCAGTAAGTTGAGCAAAATCGACGACAACTTTGATCTCGTCTTGGACATCGGTTGTTTTCACGGGCTAACCTCGTTTCAAAAACGCAATTATATTCGTCGACTACAAGAACTCCTTGCTCCAGAGGGATTTTTCCTATTATACGGGTTCATTGAAAGGCCGGCAAATACAACCGCCATCCAACCCGAAGATATCCACGCCATTGGTGAGTCTATGGAAATCCTAGAGAAACGGGTTGGAGAAGATAGCGGTCGGGTTTCGGCTTGGTTCCTTATCAGAAAAAAGAGCAATTCTTTGATACCTAAGTGATTTGCTAGATGAAAATCATTTTTCTCTTTCTCGACGGTGTCGGCATAGGTGAGCCTACCTCACAGAATCCTTTTCTATTAGCAAAAACTCCCTTCCTCGACTCTCTCCTACACGGGCAAAAATTACGTAAGGGTATCCATCCGTTTCAAAATGAAATGGTCTCAGTGTACGAATTGGACGCGCGGGTCGGCGTGCAAGGAGTTCCTCAATCAGCTACCGGGCAAGCCATGCTCTTGACTGGAACCAATATTCCGCAACAGCTCGGATACCACTATGGACCAAAACCGAACGCGGCCATAGCCGGTTACCTAACCAATGGGAATTTATTCCGTACCCTTCGAGAACGCCAATACCGGATCTCTTATTTAAATGCCTTTCCCCCTATTTATTTCGAGAACATTGCTTCAGGCAGAAGGCTTTATTCCGCCATTCCCTTAGCAGCGGTTTCGGCTGGGATCAAGTTGAATTCCCTTGAAGACTTAGTTGCTGGCCATGCGCTCTCAGCAGATTTCACTTCCGAGGGATGGCATACCCACCTCGGCTTTCACAACGTACCCATTCTTTCACCCATGCAAGCCGGGCAAAGAATTGCCGAAATTGCGCAAGGTTTCGATTTGACTTTCTTTGAATGCTGGATGACCGATTATGCCGGTCATCATCAAAACATGGCAGAAGCCATTCGTTTATTGGAGCTGATCGATCATGTCCTAGAAGGGATTGCAACGAACTGGAACCTCTCTGAGGGCATGCTTTGGGTGACCTCCGATCACGGCAATATCGAAGACCTAAGCCACCGACGCCATACCCTCAACCCTGTTCCCCTCCTCCTGATTGGTTCTCACACAACCCGCAAAGAACTTCCAGCCTTCCGGTCGTTG
This sequence comes from uncultured Anaerolineales bacterium, assembly GCA_937928795.1. Lineage (GTDB taxonomy): Bacteria > Chloroflexota > Anaerolineae > Anaerolineales > UBA4823 > NAK19. The sequence continues at coordinate 16,150 of CALFWB010000079.1, read as the reverse complement.
TTGGATATTCACCCTGCTCTATTAAGACTTCTGCCAACAAAAGGATAAACGAGTCCACCGAAAAAGCTCACTACAAAGTGACTACCTACCCTTCCCTTAGCCAAAATTCAGCAGACTCGATCGCTCCCTCATTATCCCCGAAGTTGACTCAAGCCGCTTTTCTGCAGCCCGAAGGGCTTTGATGTAAAAAGGCAGAGCTTCAGCCCGCCCCGACGGTGTTTTTCGCCAGCCGGCGGGATAAATCCCTGCCTCATTTCATGGAAGTCGGTTGAAGACAATTTTTGATCAGCCTAGAGGACTCTTGTCTCCAAAGGCTTGGCTTCAGTCTGCAGATGCTTCCGTTCGCTCGCGTTAACCCATTTTTTCCTTATGTTCTCTGACCAACTCGCGGCGCAAAATCTTACCTACCGTGGTCTTAGGCAATTCGGAGCGGAATTCAATTTGAGTCGGAATCTTATACTTGGCAAGCCTTTCTTTGCACCAATCCAAGATTTCCTGTTCGGTAAGTGTTTCGCCCGCTTTTGGAACAATCCACGCTTTGACCGTCTCACCCCGGTAGGGATCGGGAACACCCGCCACCCCAACCTCCAGCACCTTCGGATGGCTAATGATGACTTCCTCAACCTCGCGTGGCCAAACTTGATAACCACCGGGCTTGATCAACTCTTTCTTGCGGTCGACAATGTAGAAGTATCCCTCTTCATCCATGCGAGCAATATCCCCCGTGTAGAGCCAACCATCGCGCAGGGTGTTTTCGGTTTCGGTCGGCATGTTGTGATAGCCCTTGAAAACTTGCGGACCCTTGATGACCAACTCGCCGATCTCTCCGGGCGGCAATTCGGTAACTTCGTCATCCAAGCTGATGATTTTGCAATCCACATCGGGCAATGGCAACCCGATCGAGCCAACCGGGCTGTCGGTGGCATAGAGCGGATTACAATGCGTTGCTGTCGGCGCCTCGGATAAGCCGTACCCTTCTACAAGTTTGCCACCAGTCAGTTGTTCAAAGCGAACTTTCGTTTCCCGCATGAGCGGTGCTGAACCAGAAATACAAGCCTTGATCGTATTGAGCTTATATTTGCCGGCTATCACATCGGGATGATTATTGATGGCGTTGTACATGGTCGGGACACCCGGATAAATAGTTGCCTTGTATTTTTCAATGCTATCCAAAACATCTTTGAGGTCGCGGGGATTGGGAATCATGACCATTGAAGCCCCAGATCGAATGGCAAAACACATCCCGGCTACCATCCCATACACATGAAATAGCGGTATCGCCATCAAAACCACTTCTTTGCCCTCCTCGATATCGGGCATCCAACTTTGGATTTGAAGCGAGTTGGCAACAAGGTTGCGATGGAGAGCAATCGCTCCTTTGGATATTCCAGTTGTGCCACCGCTATATTGAAAGAGAGCCACATCATCTGGCGTGATCTCGATCTTGGGTCGGGATGACGGTGGATATTTTGCCAATAAATCCTTGAGCCAGTAGTCTCCCTCTTGAAGTTGGACTCGAAAGCCACCTTTCTTTTCTTTGGCAATTGTAAATAACAAACGAAGCACAGGGGGAAGAGTCTCTTTGAGATTGGTGACAATCACTTTCTTGATGGGCGTGTTAGGTTGGGCTTTTTTGATGGTATTGTAAAAATTGCTCATCACCAACATAATTTCGATGCCCGCATCTTTGACTTGATGTTCAATTTCGCGCGGGGTGTACAAAGGATTAGTAGCGACAACCACCCCGCCAGCCTTCAAGATTCCAAAGTAGGCAATCACAAACTGCGGGGTGTTCGGCATGAAAATCCCTACTCGATCGCCTTTTTTCACTCCTAAGTCGGCTAGCGCGCCTGCTAGGCGGTCTGTGAGCTCATTCATCTCTCTGTAAGTAATGACAGCTCCCTTGAAAATCGTACAGGGTGATTCGGGATACTTTTTAGCAGTCTCTTCCAGCAAATCGAACAGGGTTATTTCTGGATAATCGATATGATAGGGTACCCCTTTGTCATAATGCTTAAACCAGGGACGGTCAAACATGGTCTCCTCCTTTGACAAATTGAACAAAAACGATCCGCACCTGATTTAAGTATAGATGAAAAATCGGAAAAGTCAAACGATTTGCGCCAAGTAAATTAGGGAATCATCCCATGCCGCCGCATGGCTGTATTTAAGATCATATTAACAACCTCGGTATGACTGATTCCCAATGCAGCCGCCTCAATGACTAAATCCGATACACCCGGTGCCAGGCCTGGTAAGGGGTTAATCTCTAGGATATAAGGCTTCCATCCGTCGTTTTTGTCTAAACGGAAATCAACTCGAGCGACGTCTAAGGCGCCAGTCACTCGAAATACCGCAGCGGTGTACCAGTTCAATTCTCGGACGGTTTCTTCGTCAAGCGAAGCCGGGCAAAGGTAATTCAACCGATCGGCAAATTCGACCTTAAGGCGATTGCTGTAGATCACATCACTGCTTTGGTATGGGGTTAAGTCGACCTCCAGCGGGGGTAAAAACATCAAGCCAGCTTGGATCCTCGGTGAATCTTCGTCATCCGGCAAGCGACGCGCTGCAGGTGGTTTCAAATTGCCGATAACCCCAACGGTTATTTCTTTTCCCTCAATGTATCGTTCTACGAGTGCAGGCTGTCGGTATTTAGTTAAGACCTCCCGAATCTGTTGTCTTAAGTCGCTTAGATTGGAAACGATAGACTTCTGTGATACGCCGATCCCGGTCCCCTCTCGGCTTGGTTTAACAAATAAGGGAAATTGTAAATCCGAACTCATCGGCTCATCGGCATCTTCAAAGACTTGAAAGGGCGGGGTAGGCAAATCGTGATAAGTCAAGACTCTCTTTGTCATCGGCTTATCTAAAGTGAGTGCCATCGTCAATACTTTTGAGCCCGTATATGGAATCCTGAGCATTTCAAGGAGTGCGGGCACTTGCGCTTCTCGACCATCTCCAAAATGACCCTCGCATATATTGAAGCACAAGTCAGGCTGATATTTTCGCAGGTTATCCACTAAGCTGATGTCTCCTTCAAAGAACTCACACTCATAACCACCAACTTGGATCGCCTTCACAATTGCTTCAACCGTTTTTTCAGAATCGAGATCATCCCACTGATCCGAGGGCATTTCAGGAAGAGTCGGAGCATTTTTCTTGAGATTTGCTAAAACAGCGATGCGTTTTTGATTGACCATGGTTAACCCTTTTAGCCTATGTTTTTTGAATAACTTGTCCATTAATGTCCATCGTTTCTTGTTGACCCTGCTCGTTGATAAAAATAACTTTAGCGTTTGCCAAATGACGCGAAAGTTCGATTAATTTTCTAAGCACCACATCATAATCGACCGAAGGAGGTCGCCGACTGACATTGGTAAGCCAATATTGGCGCAGCGAGGCAATTTCCTGAGCGGCTTTCTGGCGGATGTCACGAATTTGCCCTTCGATTTCAGGAACTTGACCATAGCGGCGCTGTTGGATTTCCCACAAACGGTCTAAACGATAGATGTCGGCTTCGATCCGCTCGATTCGTGAACCCTCTTGAATTGCCCATTGTTCATATTGCTTGAATTTTTCAAGCAGTGTGCGATAATTCCCACTCATTTCGCTTAGAATCTTGACAAATTGGATGATCGATATTGGCTGGTTTTGAAGAGATCGCCATTTTTCCTCCAGTTGCCACATTTCATTTCTCTCCACTGTTAGAAGCAAAGAATTCGGTGGCCACTTGCGTTGAGAGGGGATCAGTTTCTCTAATTCCAAAAATTTCTTCTGAACATTGGATTGCAAGGTCTGAAACTCTTGATAAACTGATAAGAGAGGGTCCTCAACCTGCTCTGCGATTTGTTTACTCACAGCAAAGCTTTCTTGCCAGGTATCAAAAACCTTTTTCATCGCTCCTACCAATTGATCGATGGGGATGTTCACGCGAGCCGTGCGGCGAAAGTTAAAGATTTCGTTTCTTCTGGCGAGGACTTCCTGCGCTCGAAAGAGAAGAGCATCTTCAAAATGTCCAATGCGATTGATGTGCTCAATCCTTTTCTCGAGGTCATTCAATATCTTTAGGCAATCGCTTTCCACAATCGACATCCAACGGTTGGCGGCTTGCTCAACGTCGGAGATGAGCTGCTGCAGTTTTGTCTGTTTATGAGCTAACGTATCTTTCTCGCGCTGCTGGAAAGATGCCTCACACAGATCAAATTTCCGATCGAGTTGGACAATCTCCCTCTCGGCTTTATCAGCCAGCAAAGGCTGGCTGAGGACAAACATGGTCATCTGGGCAAACTGGTTGCGCGCCGTCTTGAGTAAAGAAAAGCTACGCTGTTCATGGTTGACCAAATTCCGAAAAACCTGTTCGATCACGCTCATCCGTTCTCGAAAGGAGACGCTCTGGCGATATACTTCATCCAGCAGCCGAGCGGTTTCTTCCATGGAACTTTCCAAAACAAGTCGCTTTGCCAACTTCTCCATTAGATAGCGATAATTCGTCTCCACTTCTTGAAGGCGCTTGTCGAAACTCAGCACCCACTCCCGATTTGGCCAATTGCGGGGGTCATAGGGACGGATCGATTCGGCTAATTTTTTTGCCGCATCGATCCACTGTGGGGCATTTTCGATTTCCACACTCGCTAGCATCTTTCCACAGAAACTGTGCAAGCTCTCGATTTGCCCTGTTTGCCGATTGACATCCAAAAGCGTGCTGTGCAATTCAGACGACTCTTTGACCAGCTTTTCCAAGTCTTGAGGCGAATAGGGCTTTTCAATGGATTGCAGGGCTTGATAGGCATCAAGCGCCTGACGAAAAGGCTTGCCACTGACATCCCATTCGACCTTAAGGCTAGACTGACCAATTGCATCATGGCACCGTTGAATTTGGGCTATTAAATCCGCACTCGATTGCATGAGCCGCCGATATTGATAGAGTCGTTGACGCAACTGGCGTAGATATTGTTGATCAGTCTGGACTTGATGGGTCAAATCACTGAATTTATTCGCTAGGGTTGTGAGCCGCTCAACTTCTATGTTTTGCTGTTCTTTTTTTAGCCCTCCTAACAGCGCTTGCCATTCCTCAATTCTTGCTCTCTCCGCCCTCAGGTCAATTTCGTCAGATAAACTAGAAAGCAATTGAGTCAGGCGTTCTAACTCTTTCTGTGCTATTTCGCCTTGCTTCTCAAGCGCTAAAACCTGGTTTTTCCAACGATCAGCCTGTTGGATAGCCACGACAATCTTCGGCAATCCTTGCACAATTTGATAAACATCCCGCACATCCGCCTGGCTTGCTTCATTGACCAATTTCTCATACGGATCAGAGAGAAAATAGACCGGGATTAGTTTCGTGGTCTCTTCAACCTCCTTAAGTTGATCGACCAGCAAGTTAAACGCCTCTCCATGCAGCCCAAACCTCGTCAATTCGTTCAATAAAAGCTTTGCTTGTTGGAGATACTCGATCATTTCGCGGGCTTGTAAGGCAATAGACCAAGGAAATTCTCTGATCTGGTCAAAGCGAGTTCGCAACTGTTCGACTCGTCCTTCGACAGCTTGACAGTTCACAAGACTTTCGGTGCATCTCTTCTGAAATCTACGAAGATAAATCCAATTCCAACGCAGTCTTACCTTCCACCAGGGTAAGCTCTCCAAGTGACTCAGTTCCTCTCTCATCTGAACATAGCGTTGGAAATGGTTATTCAGATCCTGCTTGATTGTTTCCAAATTGGCATCAATGTCTAGCAGACTGGTCGCAAAGGGTTCGTCGCAATAAGTGTCAAAGGAGCGGCGCAAGGAAACCAATTGGAGGATGTTTTTCTCTGCGGCGCGCAATCTTTCTCCGACCCGTTGGCAATCTTGGGCCAATTTGCGCTGCCCACCCCAACAAGCAAAAGCATAAGCGGCCAAACTAACCAGTACAATCGAGAATATGACGAGGATTGCCGTGATCATCCCATCCTGTCCCGAATACGGATTTGCTCCAACCATTGTTGAACGGTTTCTATGATTTCCTGAGCAACCCCTTCTTTGGCGAGGAACCAATGGATCTCTGGGTCATCCTCGCGGAACCAATTTGCCTGACGGCGGATTAAGATGCGGGTACGACGCCTAATTTGAGCTACCACTTCGTCCATTGTCATCAAACCCTGGAGATACGCAGCAATCTCACGATAACCAATTGCACTAAAAGAGGGTAAATCTGGCGTATATCCCTCTTCTAAAAGGCGCTTCACTTCGTCAATCCACCCTTCTTTGAGCATTCGCTGAATACGTCGATCGCATTTCTCATAGAGCTGTTCGCGTGGCAGGGTCAGACCGACAATAAAACAAGGATATGAGAGCATTTCGGCTTTCCGTTGGCGTGAGAATGGGACGCCTGTAGAAAAGATCACTTCAAATGCTCGGATCATGCGCCGCAAATTGCGCGGATCGATCCGTCCTGCCGCTTCTGGATCGAGGTAAGCCAAACAGCGCCTTCGCTCATATGGCTGCATTGGACTTAGGAAGCATTCAAGGCTTGACCTCAGGTTTGGATTGGGAGGGACAGGTGGTGGTTGCCACCCCTCCAGAATCGCTCGATAATATTGACCAGTGCCACCCACTAACAGCGGCAATTTATCTCGCTGCAATATCTCCTCTATAGCCTCATAGACTTTTGCTTGGAAGATAGCTAAACTCCAATTCTCGTTCGGGCTGGCTACGTCCACCAGATAATGGCGTACAATCTCTCTCATCTGCCGACTAGGCTTTGCGGTTCCAATATCCATTCCTCGATATAGATATCGCGAGTCGATTGAAATGATTTCACCTTCAAGAGCTTGGGCAAGGTGATAAGCGCACTCGGTTTTCCCCACACCGGTTGGACCGACAACAATCACCAATTTTCGATCATCGTTTTTTTCCATACAAATCACCGCAATGGTTGAGAGCTAACGATGCCGTTACATTTTCAAGGTGGATGATTTCTGGGCTGCGCTCCTCTTTCATTTCAATCGAGATGACATCAATTTGCCAATCCGAGTCCTCTAGCAAATGTTTTTGAAGGTAATCTTGACTGGCAAGGATAAGATGTTGGAGTTTCTTTAAAGTGATACTCTCCTCAGGGTACCCATAGCGTCGATTGCGGCGCAACTTAACCTCAACAAAAACCAATCGCTCTGAATTTTGGGCAGCAGACCAAGAGGCGATAACATCAATCTCACCAAATCGAGTGGCATAGTTGCGTTCAAGGATGCAATACCCCTTTGCCTCAAGATACTTTACGGCAAGGTCTTCCCCTTGGCGACCTAAACTGCTTTTCGAGCGCTGCTGCATCACGATCGAATTCGATCCAGTAAACGCCGAAACCGAACCGAAAGACTGCGTCGTTTCTGTGCTTTTCCTTTGATGGCGCTTTGATAAACTTCTAACATTTTCTCTCCGGTATAATCTATCGAAAAACGCTCTGACTCCTGTTGCGCTCTTTTACCCATTCTCAAGCGCTCCTCCTTCTCGGAAATCAGCCGCGCCATCTTAGCGGCATAAGCTGCCATATCCTCCTCCCCAACTAAGAAACCGCTTACCCCATCGATCACCGAATCGCTGATACCGGGCGAATGAATCCCAAGCACCGGCAATCCCGCCGCCATTGCCTCGATCACCGATAAAGGATGGACTTCGGTTACTGAAGCCGTGGCAAAAACATCCGCCATTTTGAGAAAACGACATACTTTCTCGTAAGGCACCATGCCAGCAAAGCAAACATAAGGAGCAATGCCGTTGCGTTCCACCGTTTCTTGCAGAGACTTCCTTTCAGGCCCATCCCCAACGAGTAATAAACGAGCTTGAGGAAAGGCTTGGACTACACCGGCAAAACAGCGAATTAGGAACGGAAGATTTTTTTCCGGACCTAACCTTCCGACATAGATAAAGACCACATTGTGAGCGTCAAATCCAAGGTCACTGCGATCTGCAGCTATAATCGGTTGCCGAAAGGCGGTCAGGTCTACGCCGTTTGGTATAACTTTAATTTCAACGGTCACTCCTAGTTTTCTAAGAACATCTCGCATCCCATTTGAGGGCGAAATGACCATATCCACAGATCGACAAAACACTGGCAAATAGGCTTCAAGCGCCGAGTCTCCGACCAATTCCCCCAATACAGGTAAATAGGCTCGGGCGTAGAGATCATAGCGGGTATGATTGGTAAAGATAATTGGGATACCTCGCGGTCGGCAGTATCTCAAAGACAGCGATCCACTCAGAAAGGGATGATGGACATGAACGACATCCATCATCCGCAGTAGACGAATAGCTTCGCTGCTATAGCGAAAACCCAGGTAATAGCCAGTGTCTAATAAGGGTAAACCAGGTGAACGAATAACATTCCCTTCTTCATCCTGATAGGTCTCATCGCCAAAAGTAAAGACAAAAACATCATGTCCTTTGTCCTCTAGCCACTTCTTGTTCAGCTCAATGTAATTGGTAATCCCGCTTACGTGAGGTTTATACACATCCGCCAACATGCCTATTCGCATCGCAACCCTTTGCTTTTTTACAAATCAAATTTCTCGTATTATAATCTTCCCTTGAAATTCTGATTGCTTTGCCACTGATTCTCCGCTTTTCGCCAAAAGGTTAATCCTATCTTGACAGATAATCGTTATTTACCAAATATCGATCAGATTAGCACCATTGCAGCAACAATCCTCTTGACCTTTGCAATGGCGGGTTTTATTCCCTTCCCAGAACAAGAATTGCGCCTTGTACTGTGGAACATCTACATTACTTTTCAATTGAACATCCAGACCGTTGCCATGATCGTTGTATCCATCCTTGCTGCGTCTGGATCAGATTGGTTGATTCGCACTCACCCTCTCTGGAACAAGCAAAACACAACGGAACATTGGGTGCTTCCCCTGCTAACGGCTTTGGTTTTAGGATTTTTGATCAGTCGCTTAGAAGGTGGTATTTACGGCTGGTTAAGTTTCTTACTCGGTGCAGGCTTTCTGATGGGAATCCTGATTGCCGAGTATATCACCGTAAATCCAAATGATTTACGTTATCCCATTGCAGTCACAGTGCTCCTTGCTGTTTCCTATTTTTTGTTTCTTCTCTTTTGCAGCCTAACTCGGATTCTCAATTACCGCTTGCTCTTTACCCTGCCAAGTCTGTTTCTCGCTACTTTCCTTGTGTCCCTCAGGAGCCTAAAACTTCGTCAACCGCAGAAATGGGCATGGACCGAAGCCCTCCTGATTTCGGTCATCACCGCTCAAATTGCCGCTCCTCTTCACTATTGGCCAATTTCACCCCTCTCGTATGGCTTAGCCTTATTTGGAGCTGCCTATGCTTTATTTCTATTGGTGCATCGGCTAAGGTCAGCTCCTTTTGCCAAATTTGGTTACGTTGAACCCTTCTTGATTTGGTTCTTTTCTTGGGTGGTTGCTTATTGGTTAAAGTAAAATGAGTGAAATTTATTCAATTTCCCAGGATTTAATCGAACAAATCATCTCTCACTTTCAAGCCCATCTCCCTGAAGAAGCCTGTGGCTTACTGGCAGGAAAAGACCACACGTTCCAAAGCTGGATACCGATTCCCAATATCCTTAGAAGCCCTACCCGCTATCGTATGGATGCCGAAGAACAACTCAAGGCTTTTCTCCAGTTCGAGCAGAACCAACAAGACCTTATGGGCATTGTGCACTCACACCCAAGCGGGCCGCAAGTTCCATCGGAAACCGATATCCGAGAAGCTTTTTACCCCGAGGCGATTTACTTTATATTCTTCCAGACAAATGAGCAGTGGGGTTATAAAGCGTATCGAATTAACCAAAGGCAAGTTTATGAAGTTAAAATTCAGGTTCTCAAGTAACCCTTTGTCCAAATAAGGGTTTCAATATCTGACAATGAGATATGAATTAATCACGGAGTTGCTCATGGTTTTGAAAATCTTACTGATCTGCCTGATCTCCTATTTACTTGGCTCGATTCCGGTAGGGCTAATTCTGGTCAAACTGCGCACTGGCAAAGACCTTCGCCAAATTGAAAGCGGCCGCACGGGCGGCACAAATGCTGGGCGTGCCGCAGGCTTTTGGGTCGGTTTTCTCACTGCTTTTCTCGACGGATTAAAGGCGGCTATCGCAGTGTGGATTGCCAGGTTTTTTGTACCTGATATGATCTGGATGGAAGTGTTTTCCCCACTTTTAGCTGTAGTAGGACATAATTATTCAATTTTCTTAATTGAACGGTCTGAAAACGGGAAGGTGCGATTACGTGGTGGCGCCGGTGGCGCACCGTTTGTCGGCGGAGCATTTGGTATTTGGCCGCCCAGTTTGTTGATTATTCCTCCTATGGGAGCTCTCATTCTATACTTTATTGGGTATGCATCGGTCGCAACGATGAGCACGGCTTTGATCGCAGCGGTCATCTTCGCAGCTCGAGCCATCTGGTTCAACGCCCCGTGGCAATACGTCTTTTACGGCATCCTCGGAGAAGCGCTCTTAATTTGGGCTCTGCGTCCCAACATCCGCCGCCTAATCCGCGGCAATGAGCGCTTAGTCGGTCGGCGCGCCAAGCGCTTGCAGCAAGCCGTCAACAGCGGAAATCATTCCTCCTCTTCATCAGTCTCCTCTTCGTAATATTCATATTCGTCTTGAGGAGATCCTTCGGGTAATTTACCATAAAGCTGTTTATACAATCCGATTAAGTTTTTGCGATGCAATTCTTCGGCCAAACCGCCGATTAAGACTCGGCTCTTGCCGCATTCTTCAACGCTGATTTGCTGTAGCAAATCCAGAGGATACTTACGTGTTGCTGCTTTACGCACCGCTTTCTTGATCGCTGAAAGATACGCCAAATTCTCCTTTATGAAATTGTCAATTTCTCCCCTTAAGACGATATCGCCATGTCCCTGGATGATATTCTCCAAGCCCATCTTAGACATCAGTTTAAGGCTGTTGACCATATCGTCAAAATCGCCATCCACAATATATGGCAATGCCATGCCAGCATCACTGGCAAATAGGACACGGTCTTCTTCGACCAGAACACCCAAATTATCCTTGCTATGACCGGGCAAGCCGAAGATCGTCAGAGTCTTTTTTCCAACTCTTAGGGTCATTTTCCCTTGTTCAAAGACGATGTGTGGAAGCACAATGCGGATCGACTGATAGGCTGCATGTTGTTCTTGAGCAATTTTTAATGCAGGGATTCCCTTGCTTTCTAAAAGCTCACGACATAATTTATGAGCAATGATCGTCGCCCCTTGAAAAAAACAATTGCCCCACGTGTGATCGGCATGGTAATGGGTGTTAATAACATACCGAACAGGCACATTAAGTTCTTGTTCAATAAAGTCCCGAACCTCAAGTGTCTCCTCTGGAACAGCTAGAGTATCGATCACCACAGCCCAATTCGGACCAATAACGGCTCCAGAAGTGACTTGAGCATATAGATCACTCTGAAAAGAATACACATTTTCAGCAATGCGCTCCCTATGGACCATTCACCCACTCTCCCAATGGCAGAATAGCGATAGGATAGCACAAATACAACCCGAAAGTCAAGAAATTTTAATCAACGATTCATCTTTCCCAAAAATATTGACCAAATCAGCCCCCATCGTTATAATCAAAGAGGAAAATATCATTGGGAAGAGTAGGTGCCATTCTGCCTACAGAGAAGGACTGGTCGCCGGCTGAGAGCCACCGAGGTCAGAAAGCACCGAAGGTCGCCCGATGGAATGCTGAAGAAATTGGCTTGCCAAGAGTAGACCAGCACGGTACAGCCCGTTATCACTGAAACCGAACGCTCGATTCGTTCAGGTTAAGCGCACCAATGTTGGTGAAGTGAGGTGGTACCGCGGAAGATGCCCCTTTCGTCCTCAAGGGCGAAGGGTTTTTTCTTTTTATACGGAGGTTTTGCTTCGATGGCAGAGTATCTAATTCCAAAATCTTACCAATTTAAGGCTACAGAAGAACGCATCTATAAATTTTGGGAAGAGAGTTGCTATTTCCAACCCTGGAACGATCCGAATAAGCCAAACTTTGACCCAACCGTAAAACCTTTCGTGATCTCAATTCCACCCCCCAATGTCACCGGTGAACTTCACTTGGGTCATGCGATGTTTGTCTCAATGGAAGATTTGATGATCCGCTACCACCGCATGAAAGGCGAACCTACGTTATGGGTTCCGGGTAGCGATCACGCCGGAATTGCCACCCAACTGCAGGTGGAAAAAGCGCTGGCAGCAGAAGGACTCACCCGTGAGCAAATCGGGCGCGAGGAATTCTTGCGGCGGACTTGGGCGTGGAAAGAAAAATATGGCAATATCATTTACCATCAGATACGCCGTCTGGGAGCTTCGTGCGATTGGACACGGACGCGCTTTACCCTTGACGAGGGCCTATCACGAGCGGTGCGCGAGGCTTTTGTCCGCCTCTATGAAAAGGGGTTGATTTATCGCGGCTTACGCTTGATTAACTGGGCACCGGGCTTAAGAACCGCCGTATCCGATCTTGAAGTCGAATACTCCCAAGAAATGGGCACGCTGTATTATTTCAAGTATATGCTTGTCCCCGAAGGCGATTCCCCTCAGGAAGAATATATCCCTGTCGCTACCACCCGCCCGGAGACGATTTTGGGCGACACTGCAGTCGCTGTCCACCCCGACGATGACCGTTATCGTCGCTTCATTGGCCGAAAAGCGATCGTTCCCATCCTCGGCCGTCACATTCCGGTGATCGCCGATACCTATGTCGATCGGGAATTCGGTACGGGGGCCCTCAAAATTACCCCCGGCCATGACCCCAATGACTATGAGATCGGGCTGCGACATGGACTTGAAGTAATTTCGGTGTTAGACGAAGCCGCAAAGGTAAACGAAAACGGCGGTCCTTACGCTGGTCAGGACCGCTTTGAAGCTCGCCAGAACATCTGGAAAGACATGGCTGCTCAAGGCTTGACCATCAAAGAAGAGCCCTATCCCATGAATATCCCCCGCTCTCAAAGAGGCAACGAAATCATTGAACCGATGATTTCAACTCAATGGTTTGTAAAAATTCAACCCCTTGCTGAAGCTGCTCTAAAAGCTGTTCAAGAGGGTCACATTCGGATTATTCCAGAACGATTTACCAAAATCTATGCCAACTGGCTAGAGAATATTGAAGATTGGTGCATCTCCCGCCAACTCTGGTGGGGGCACCGCATTCCGGTATGGTATTGCGCTGACTGCAACGAACTGACCGTTTCACGCACCGATCCAAGCGAATGTCAACACTGTCACAGCCCTCACATCCAACAAGACCCGGATGTCTTGGATACTTGGTTCTCCTCTGCTCTCTGGCCCTTCTCCACCCTAGGTTGGCCAGAAGATACGCCAGATTACCGCTATTTTTACCCGACCAGCGTGATGGAAACCGGTTACGATATCCTCTTCTTCTGGGTGGCGCGCATGATCATGACCGGCTTAGAATTTACCGGCAAAATCCCCTTCCACACCGTCTATTTACACGGCTTGATCCGCGATGAACACGGTCGCAAAATGAGCAAGACGCTCGGCAACATCATTGATCCCCTTACTGTCATGGAAGAATACGGCACCGATGCTTTGCGTTTCACCTTGCTGGTTGGATCAACTCCGGGCAACGACATGAACCTTAGTATCAAAAAAGTGGAGGCGAATCGCAATTTTGCCAATAAAGTTTGGAACATTGGACGGTTCATCATCCAATCTCTGGAACAAATTCCAAGTGCTCCCTCCTCACCGCCGCAATGGACGTTAGCCGATTCTTGGATTTGGGCAAGGTTGCAAACGGTTATACGAGATGTTGAACGCCTGTTCCAAAGCTATCAATTCGGGGAAGCAGGGCGGATTATCTACGATTTTCTGTGGAGTGAATTTGCCGACTGGTACGTGGAGATCGCCAAAATTCAACTCAAGAAAGGTAGTGACCGAGCTTTTTATACGGCACAAACCTTGGTGTGGGTTTTTGACCAATGCTTACGCATGTTGCATCCCTTTACGCCGTTCATCACCGAAGCTGTATGGGGCTATTTGAAAGAAGCTGCTCAAGCTTGTTCACCTCACCTATCCCCAAAACAAGGTTGGGAGCAAGCTCTTATCGTTGCCCAATGGCCTCTTCCAAAAGACCCTGAAGGATGGGAGGATGAGAAGATCGCTCAGTTCAGCCTGATCCAAGAAACCGTTCGCCAAATCCGCAATGCGCGCTCCGAAAAAGGCATTCCTCTCAACCAACCGATCGGTGCCACATTCATTTCCTCTCTGCATCTTCCCCTCTTGCAAGATCAAGCAGAAGTGATCACCAAACTAGCCAACCTCGACCCCGAACGGCTGGAAATCCTCGATTCAGCAGCAGAAGAACTATCAGGAAAAGTGCCTCTAGTGGTGAAAGAAATCGAAATATACCTCGATTTGGAAGCCACCATTGATCGAGAAAACGAACGCCTGCGCTTACACGCCGAGCTTACCGAAGCGAATCAACAAATCCAACGGCTCAAGCAACTATTGGACAGCCCCTTCTCCCAGAAGGCTCCGGCGTCGGTCGTTGAAAAAGAAAGAAAGAAATTAGCCGATTTCGAGATCGCCGCCGAGAAACTCAAGAAGCAATTGCGTGATTTAGGAGTTGAAACATGAAGTTTGCCGAATTTGCGACCTTCAAAATGGCTTATGAAGAAGCGGGATCTGGGAAGCCTATCCTGTTCGTTCATGGTTATCCCCTCAACCGCCGCATGTGGCAGCCGCAAATAGAGGCGCTTTCGCAAGACGCCCATATCATTGCTCCCGATCTGCGCGGGCATGGTGACTCAACCCCCACCGCCGGAGTCTACACCATGCAGCTATTGGCTGAGGACTGCGCCAAACTGCTCGATTATTTGAATATCCATGAGAAAGTCGTTTTGTGCGGTCTCTCCATGGGCGGTTATATCAGCTTTGCCTTTGCTCGGCAATATCCCGAACGCCTAGCTGGCTTAATCCTAACTGCCACGCGCGCTGCACCCGATACTCAAGAAGGAAAACTCAATCGCCAACGTAGCATCGAACTTGCAAAAGAACAAGGCATCGATCCGATCATTGAAGCCATGCTTCCCCGTGTGCTCTCTCCCACAACCCTCGAAAATAATCCTGCCTTAGTCCAAACCGTGCGCGAAATCATGCAACAAACTTCGCTCGAAGCCGTACTCGGCGATCTGCAAGGGATGATGGAAAGGATTGACTCACGTCCGTTTCTTAACCAGATCACCGTACCTACCCTCATCCTGCACGGAAAGGATGACCAGCTTATCCCCATTGAAGAAGCCGAAGCGATGCAAGCAGCAATCCCTCATTGCCAACTGATCCTGCTCGAACGAGCTGGTCATCTCCCCAACTTGGAGGCAACTGAACCCTTCAATCAGGCTGTTCGCGAGTTCATCAAAAACCTATGAAAAAAGACTTTTTCACCTCCCTTGATAGGCCAAATTTATTGGCTCAACGGGTTCGAGAACTCCGCAATGAATTAGCTGCTTGGAATCCACAACAACTAGCGCTAAACACAGCCACCTCTTTCACCTTCACAGAACAAGACAGCGGATACTTCCGTTTTCCATACTGGCAGGAAGATACTCGATTGAGTTATCCGACCTTCGTGGCAACATCTGCCGATTTTGGAACGGAATTGGGCATCGCCCATCAAGCGCTGATCTTATACTACTTCGTCACCGCCCGCCCTCAAGCACTCACCGAAAAATGGGTATCCTTTGCCGAGTTACCTGAGGGGCGGTTTTATGTCCAAGCCTTTCAGGGATATACCGGTCATGTTTTGGCAGGTCATTATGGAGATCGGGTCGATCGATTAGAAGTTGCAGCACAGAAGCTAAAAGGGGAGATTTATCCCTTTGGCAACCGCGCTTATCTCTTCTGGGTCTTGCCTCGCGTACCCCTCTTATTGGTTTATTGGCAAGGAGACGAGGACTTTCCACCCAATTATCAAATTCTCTTTGATGCCAGTGCTGCTTCCTACCTTCCGACAGATGCCTGTGCCATCGCAGGAAGTATGCTAACTAGGAAATTGACTTCGCCTTAATGCCCTCTAAAAGCGCGCGTGTCGACTGAGTTTCTAAAGAAATTGCCCTTCCCTAAACTATCACAAGTTCGGGTTAGGTACTCGGATTTGTCATTTCGACCA
>CALFWB010000078.1 GCA_937928795.1 uncultured Anaerolineales bacterium | reverse complement strand
CATCACTCAATTCTTTTCCTCGCGCTGGGGGATTATCCTGACCGGCGCCATTATCGGGACGCTTGCGACGCTGCTTCAGAGATTGGGTAATCCCAAGAACATGGGCATTTGCGTTGCTTGCTTTGAACGGGATATTGCCGGCGCGCTGGGGTTGCACCGCGTGGCTGCGGTGCAATATATCCGTCCCGAGATCATTGGTTTTGTGCTCGGTTCAACCATTGCTGCCCTGATTTTTGGGGAGTTCAAAGCCCGAGCCGGTTCGGCACCGAAATCGCTTTATGGTCCCACCGGCACAGGGGGGTTGGTGATCGGAGAACGGGTGAATTTAGCCCAATTCGAGTCGCTCAAGCAGGGCGGCACCGGTTCACGTTCGGAACGCGAACAGCAGCCCGAATTTGCCCCGGATAAATACGAGTCCGGCACGCCCAATGTGGTTGGCTTAGCTGGCTTGAGCGCAGCTCTAACCTGGATGCAAGAGCGCAGCGTGGAGGAAATTCGCGCTCACGAGACAGCCCTCTGTCAGCGTTTGCTGGATGGCATACAAGAGGTGCCCGGCCTAACTCTCTATGGACCCAAAGAGGCTTCTCGACAGACGGCGACAGTCTCGTTCAATCTGGCTGGGCTGGAACCCTCCGAGGTCGGATTGCACTTGGACGAAGAGTTCGGCATCCTCTGTCGGGTAGGTTTGCATTGTGCTCCCGCTGCTCACCGCACAATAGGCTCTTTTCCCGCCGGAACAGTGCGTTTTAGCCTTGGCGCCTTTAACACCCTGCAAGATGTGGATTCCGCCCTTAAGGCGCTTCACCAATTAGCCAGGGAGACCTCCGCATGGAAGCTGCGGTCATCCTAGTCTACTCTACGACCCACGCCTTGCAGATTGAAAAGTTGCTTCACGCCCATGGCTTGGAGTGTAAGCTCATCCCTGTTCCGCGCCACCTGAGTTCGGACTGCGGCATTTGCGTGTCCATTTCTCGCAATGATACCGAAACGGTTTCGGGCTTGTTAGCGAGGGCTGCAATTGAAGTCGAGGGGATTTACGAGGTATAGGGCAGGTTGTGCTTCGGGGATAAGTGCCATTGTTCTCAGTCGGTCTCGATGCTGGATCGGGGATGCCCTCACCCCCGGCCCCTCTCCCAGAGGGAGAGGGGAGAGTGCCCTCACCCCTTCGACAGGCTCCGGGCAACGCCCCGCCCCCACTCCCAGCGGGAGGGGGGAGAGTCTCCCTTCGCCCTTTGGGAGAAGGGCATGGGCGCTGCCCGGGCTGGAAGGTTGAGCTTGTACTGAGCTTGTCGAAACCTCGTCGAAGGGCGCTGTCCTGAGCTTGCCGAAGGGCCCGTCGAAGGGATGAGGGTGCAAGGCAGTTTGTCCTGAGCGGAGCTTACCGTTCCGAAAAAAGCCCAACCTTCAATTCGCAATCGCAACGGCTAGAGCTGATACTCAGCGCACTGCTCTACTCAACCCGCCTCACTCCATTTACGCAGAGGGTTCAAACAGTGGCAGAATGGTCATCGCCGGCACAGCCACTAAGCCCCGGTCGGTCAGGCGCAATTCCGGGATCACCGAAAGAGGCAGCAGGTTGAAACCCATATAAGGGATGGCAATCCCTTTCTCCTTCCAAACATGGTTGAAATGCTCCGACTCGGCTTTCACTTCGGTGGCACGCTTATCAGAGATCAAGCCGGCAATGGGCAAAGCCACCAACGCCTCCACTTTGCCCTCATCGACGATCACCAAGCCACCGCTGTTTTCTTTGATCGTCTCGACCGCCAAGCGCATATCGGCTTCGTTGACGCCGGCAACGATAATATTGTGAGCATCGTGCCCGACACTGCTGGCAACTGCCCCGCTGCGCAGGTTGAAGCCCTGCAAGAGGCCATGCCCAACCCGTCCTGAAGCCTGATGGCGTTCGACCACGCTCAAGAAGCACAAATCGTGCTCGGCAAAATGGTCTTGCCAACTCTTTCCCCCTTCAAGGGTGATCTTCTTGTGGAAGGTGACGATGCCCGGTAAAGCTACTTGAATGACGTTGGCAACCACCGTTTCCTGAGGCAGCTCGGGGACCAGTTGATATTGTGGGGCGAGTTTGACGGTTTGGTAGGCAGCGTGAGGATAGCGCCAGCGGTTTTCGAGCTGTTCCTCCAACAATGGGGTAATCTTGCGCTTTTCCACCATCAATTGACCGCCGTACCAAGTGTTCTGCACTTCTAGGTCGTCGTTGAGCAAAACGATGTCGGCGCGGCGCGAGTGTCCCAAACCGCCGATTTCGTGATCCATGTGGTAGCGCGTGGCGGGGTGCAGCGAGCCCATGCTCCAAGCGGTCAGTTTCGGAATGCCCAAGCGGGCTGCTTCCCGCACACACCAATCTAAGCCGAAGAGAAAGAGGTCATCAGCATCGCGATCATCGGTGCACAGGCAGAGACGCTTGGTTGAAACGCCCAATTCGGTGACCACCTTGATAATCTCCGGCAACGAGTGCCACGGCGTGGAGGGATTGCCAGCGCGCATAAAGATCCACAACCCGCCCTCGAGGAAATCCTCGGCGATGTCGCGGTCGATGGCTTCGTGGGTGTCGGTGACGCCCGCCGCAGCGTAGGCGGCTACAAATTCCCGACCGTAGCAGTGGCCGCAGATGGGCAAGCCGCGCTTCAATGCCTCGGCGATCACAGCATGGCTGCGGGTTTCACTAAAGTACACGGGCACATAATCCATCTTTTCCCCCAAGGCTACCGCCTCGGGCCAAGCATCGAAGATCGCTCCAATTTTCTCCGGCGTCAGATCGCCGCCAGCCGTTTCCAAGTCGGATGACGTGGACGGCACGGTGCTAGGGACGGTAAGGAAGACGTTTAGGGGCGCGTTGCGGGCGTCTTCCAACATCCATTCGATGCCTTCGCGGTCGGCGACATTGCCGATCTCGTGGCTATCGCAAAAGATGGTCGTGTTGCCGTTGAGCAAAGCCCCTTCGGCATAGGCGCACACGGTCATCATGCTGCTTTCAACGTGGATATGCGGATCGACCAAGCCCGGCGCCAAAATGCCGCCCTCGGCGTCGTAGAACTGCGCACCGCAATCCCGTTTGGCTGTGCCGGCTTTTTGCACGGCAGCGATACGACCATGCTTAACCCAGATTTCCTTATCCTCCAAAATCCGTTCACTATAGGTGGAAAGGATGCGGGCATTGGTGATCACGAGATCAGGCGCAGACCGACCGGCAGCCACATCGGCGAGTTCACGGGTGACTTGGTATAAAGGGGGAACTGAAAAGCGGGTGATACGGGTCATAGAAGCCTCCTCAATTCGAATGAGAAAATATTAAACCGCTACTTAAGGTAGCATTTCCCTTGCTCAGGGATGCCTTTCTCTCGCGTGATGATACCATGAGGCAAAAGAGTAGAAAAGAGGATTCTCTCAAAAGTTAGGGCGCTTCAAAATTCTTGTTTTTGAAAATGATGTCGGTGTGAGGCTCGAAAAGGCTCAGCACTTTCTTGTGAGCGGGCACGCTTTCCCCTTTGAAAACGCGCCGCTTGCTTTGCAGGCGTTCGGCAGCCTTCCCGCTTTGCTGCTCAGGCTGTTCACGCATCTGAGCAACCTTTTGGATGGTTTCCTCGGTCATATCCAGCCAGGCTCGGTAGTGCTCCTTCCCAGCTTCTTTGGCTTTGTCCGTGCGCTGGCGCAGGGTTTCGCCAATCTGGCGCGCAACCCGCCGGGCTGAGCGGGTGAAATCTTCCATCGCTTGACCACCAGCATGCGCAGTACCACTTCCACAGGCGTCGAGCCGAATTTACACCCATCGGCGTGCAAAAACGCCCCTAATCCATAAATAGGGCGATACCGCTAAATAGGCCTGCCAAGAGAAACTGCAACAAAAACAGGGCTGCCAGCACATAAGCAATGGTCGTCAGCACAGGATTGTCGGTTTGATGCGGCAGCGGTTGCCCTTCGGCGAGCAGGCGCAGGGCTCGCGCCGTTTGCTTGGCAAGCGCAGTGACAGTTTGCGTGCTGCCGCCCACCCAATACCAGCGGCTTTGGGGATCAGGCAGGACAAGGCGTTGCCCTTCAAAGGCGTGCCAGCTAGACACCCCAGCGCCAGAAGCAGTCTCCAAAACCTGGGATGAAACCACCAAAGCTTTAGCCTGTTTCAATTGCTCCAGGGAGGGCTGTTCTGCGCCGTCCAACCAGTGGATTGGCAGTTGAGGTGCTTCCTTATGCAGGGCATTCTTAAGCTCTTGGGCGAGCGGGCTATTCACATCCAGCCAAACTGCCACCGCAAATTCGGACTGACGGGCGGCTAGCGCAATAGCCGCCAAACGCTGATCGCCTCGTAGAGCGCTCAAATGGTATAGCAAGACAGCCAGAAAGATGAGGGTGAGTCGCAAGCGTAAGAGGCTCTCCAAAGCAAGGTTCTCCGGCGGCATTCCTAGTACAGCGCGGATGATCTCGAAGAAAAAGCTGCCGGTGGCGAACATTGTCCCTATTACACCAACAAAAATCCACAAATACAGCGTTCCTCTCCGCACCAGAGAACGGCGCGCATGATCGCCAGCCTCTCCTTCTTGGACGGCTTCGCTTTGGAGCGGTCGCCAATAGTGCAGCCAAACGGGAACGGCGATCAGCAAGGTTGCCAGAGAGACACTCAGTTCCGCTCGTCCGTTCTGAATGAAATAGGTTTCTACACCGAAAAGCAGGTTGAGAAAGAAACTCAGCAGGCGACTGCTGCCCAAGATAGTTGCTAGCAAGGCAGCGCTTGCCACCACGCTGGCGTAAAAGCGCCCCAAGGCTACCTGCAGGAGAGCAGGCTGGCGCCGCTCGACCGCCGCTTGCCGTTGCCCTTCATAGAACCTCCACACCACACCCATCGGGATACCCAGCGCAAGGGCGGGACGCAAGGATTGCCATATCTGGAAGGCACTCAGACCTTCACCCAAGATCAGACGGAAGAGCACGTCACCGATGCGGATAAGTTGGTATAGGGTGAGAAACAAGCTCAGCCAGCTTATGAGAAAGAGAAAGACTATCCGTAGCCACGAGAACGCCTCTGCGTCCTCTTCCAGCGACCGATCGATCAAGCGTTGCGTGGAATACCAGATGGGCAAGCCCACGCCTAAGAGCGCCAAACCATTCGCAAGGGTGGCAGCAGTGGGCAACCCAATCGACTGTGGGGAGAAGAAGAGGTAATTGATTAACTGGCGCACCCCTAGCACCGTCAACGCCAGAGAATAGCTCAGCCAAAAATAACGGTAGAGGCGGCGGGCGTCCCCATAGTTCTCGAATAACCGGACTTTTTCCGTTTCCTCCAGAGAAGGGCAAACCTCCCCCTTCCAATTTTGACCATTGCGCTGATAAAAATAGATCGCTAAGAGCAAGTTCACGCCAACGGCGACCAGATTATCCGCCAAGGTTTGACCACCCCCCAGCAAGGCATTGCTGCTATCTAAGCCAAAGGCTTGAGTGAACGTGCGACTGAGAAAAGCAAGGGCATTTTGGGCAGCCGGCAGCAAGGTTACCGCTAAAGCAACGTAGAAGAAGATGGCGCGGATGCGGGAAACGGACTCATCGGCGCTTTGGGTAGCAGCGCGTTGCACAATCCGCCAATGCCAAAGAAAGACCGGCAGCCCCACCAGAATAAACGCCAAAGGCGCAGCCAGGCGATCGGCGGTTGCCCCCATCGTTGATGGCATAGCCACCGTGCGCATCAAGCCGATCAAGCCCCAGATCACCGTCTCTAAGCTGACTAAGGTGACGGCATAAAAATAAAGACGCCGAATGGTCTGCATGGCTAGCCTCCTTAGTCTTGGCTTTCCGGCAGCGGGATCGCTTCAGGTGTAGGGGGCGGTGCGTTGTACCAATCCCAATTCCAGTAGGGGTAAGGCAGGTTTTCGAGCTTCCATTGCCCGTTTTGATCGCGACGTAAGGTACCCAAGCCATTTTCGGTAAAGGAATTGCCAAAGGGATCGTTGGCATTGCGGGTCAGGAAAAGCTCGACTGTGGCAAAATCCTTTTCAACCGTGACCTTGCCAACTTGCAAACTCACCGAGCGCGGGTCGAGTTGGCGGGTGAGAAAAGCTTGCCGGAATTGAGTCTCATCTGGCTTGAACGGCCCCTCTTTGAGATAGTTATAAGCTCTGGCATACTCCTCTTTGAGCAAGGCGATGACATAATTGCGCACAACCCCATCGGGTGTAGCATCATCTCCATAATCCAGCGTTTGCTGGCGGGTAAAGTAAACTGCGAGAGACACAACCACTAAAATCAAGATGCCGATCAGAATAAGGTTTAGAAAACGGTCTGGTTTCATGTTCTGCTCCGTATCTCTTGACTAAGAAACTTCGATTTAGGATCAATTTACCTTAGCAGTACATATCAGCCTAAAAAGTCAGAGACCTATTGCAATTCCGAGTGAGAGCGCAGTTGTTCCTTGTTTCTCAATAGAGACTTTCTCTCCTTGTTCCTAAACTCAAGGTGAGTCAAAATCTTTCCTCCTCGAGGATTATAACCCCAATGCAAGCAGCGAGCTACGCCGCTTCAATGGGAGCAGCGTCCATAAGAGGCAAAAAAACCACCACTCAGAACTCAAAACCCAAAACCTATCACTCATACCCCACAACTCCGAGTACAATATCCCCATCTCTCCTTGACCTGCTCAATTAAGGATAATTGCTATGAACCCTGCTCAAAAAGTGATCCTTGTGATGTCTGACGCATTGCGCTTCGATACAGCCGTAGAAGGCATGGGATTTCTTGGCCATTTAGTCGAAAACAAAATGGCAACTCTCTACAAAATTCACGGGGAATTACCCAGCATGTCCCGCCCGATGTATGAGACCATCCACACTGGTTTGCCGGTCATTGAACATGGCATTGTCTCTAACTATGTCGTCCGCCTATCGCAAAAACCGCACATTTTTCAAGTTGTCAAAGAAGCCGGTCGGGTCACCGCTGCGGCTGCCTATTTCTGGATTTCGGAACTGTATCAACGGGTGCCCTATGACCCGATCAACGACCGCGAAGTGGATGACCCTACGGCGACCATCCAGCACGGGCGCTTCTACATGCGCGATGAATACCCCGATGAGGAACTGTTCCTGAGCGCAGCAACGCTGGTGCGCAAATTTCAGCCGCATTATCTTTTGGTACACCCGATGGGGATGGATTACAAAGGGGAAACGCACGGGGCCGATTCGGCGCAATACCGCAAACAAGCCATGCGTCAGGATGTCCTCCTCGCCAACTTGATCGGTGAGTGGCTGCAGGCGGGCTATACGATCCTGGTGACCGGCGATCACGGCATTAATAACGACAAATTTCACGGCGGGACGACCGCCGAAGTGCGTGATGTGCCTCTTTACCTGATCGATCCCAGCCTGCAAGGGAAGGGATGGACTGGCGAGACCGTTTCGCACTTGCAAATCGCCCCGACGGTTTTGAAGTTGATGGGACTACCCATCCCTGCTACCATGCGCGCTCAACCTTTGGTGTGAGGGCGGGCTTCGGTTTTATCCGCAAATTAACGCAAATTTCGCTAATTTGTGGAATTCGGTTTTATCCGCAAATCAACGCAAATTTCGCTAATTTGTGGAATTCGGTTTTATCCGCAAATTGACGCGAATTTCGCCAATTTGTGGAATTCGGTTTTATCCGCAAATCAACGCGAATTTCGCCAATTTGTGGAATTCGGTTTTATCCGCAAATCAACGCGGATTTCGCCAATTTGTGGAATTCGGTTTTATCCGCAAATTGACGCGAATTTCGCTAATTTTAGGGCATAGATTGCGAAATTCGTTGTCGGTTTCGACAAGCACTTCGACAAGCTCAGTGCGGCGCTCAGCACAAGCTCAACCCAGCGAGTTTTGATACGCTGCGCTACTCAACC
>CALFWB010000077.1 GCA_937928795.1 uncultured Anaerolineales bacterium | reverse complement strand
ACCCCCTTCCCACAAACCTCAGAATCAAAAAAGCCTGACCGAACTTTCCATGTTTGGTCGGCTTTTCGGCAGCCGGGCTATCTCCACTGAATGAGAGACCCCTTGGCTTTGCGTCCCCGCCTCACAACGGGTTTGCCTTTTCGAAGCTTTCTAACAATAGCTTAACAAATTGGTAAGGTTTTGTCAATGGGAAAAAAGTAACAATTTTGGTGTTGTTGGTTTTGAGCAGTGTGTTGTAGGATGTGGAAGGTAGGATACATTACCCTGGGTTTAGGAAAATCTGCCGCCCTAATTTGTCACTTCGAGCGCAGCGAGGAGTTTTACGCAAGATAACTCATCGTGACTGGGCAAGTCACTTGGCAAGTCACGGACTTGCCCCTACTAGGCCTACGCGGTGGCAAATTGCGGACTTGCCCCACCTTGTAGCGGCGCTCTCCCAATAGGGAGAAACAAAAAATCCCCTAGCAGGGGATTTTTTGTTTCTTTTATCTTTCAGCCTACACCACGATTTCTTCGGCGGCTTCGGGCAATTCATAGCCAAAGGAACGCAGGCGCTTTTTGAGGTCGGCTAAAGATTTGCGCCCAAAGCCATCGATAGCAAGAAGGGCTTGCTCGCCTTGAGCGAGGCGCTCTAGGGCTTGCCCAACATTGGTGATGCCGGCTTTTGCCAGCGCTTCGGTTGCGCGCGGGCCGAGTTCCAGATCGGTAATCGGACGCAAAGGCGAAGTGCGCGCTGCCTCGCGCGCTTCCTTCTCGGCTTGATATTGCTTGCGGATTTCCAATTTGCGATAGAAGCGGTCTACCTGTCCTTCAGTATCAACAATGCGCTGTTCGCCCGTGTAAAAGGGATGACACTTGGAGCACAGGTCGGTATGGATCACTTTTTTGGTTGAACCGGTCGTCCACGTGTTGCCACAGGCGCAGATCACTTGGGCATCTGGGTAGTAGGTCGGGTGAATACCTTTTTTCATAACCTTCAATCCTTCTCTCAAGACGAAGCTTGAACGGCTTCCTCGACCGGGATCACACTCACCCGTTTGCGGTTGCCGCGGATAGTTTCATAGAGCACAACGCCTGCAGTCGTAGCGAACAAGGTGTCATCTTTGCCCAAACCGACATTTTTACCCGCTTTGATGTGGGTGCCGCGCTGGCGCACCAAAATACTGCCGGCCAGCACCCGCTGACCGCCAAACACCTTGACGCCCAAACGTTGCGAATGACTATCTCGTCCATTGCGGCTGGAGCCGCCACCTTTCTTGTGTGCCATACGTACCTTCCTATTCCTTCACAATCTCATCAATGCGCAGGCGGGTGTACCGCTGACGGTGCCCGGCTTTAACACGATAGCGTTTTTTGGGTTTGTACTTGAAAACCACAATCTTTTTACCCTTGACTTGGGCTTCAACGGTGGCTTGGACTTTGGCGCCTTCCACCAAAGGTTTGCCAACCACAACCTCACCATCTTCGGCAACGAGCAAGACCCGCTCTAAATCAAGCTGCTCACCAATCTCAGCCGGGAAGTAATCCACCTCGATCGTCTCACCGACGACAGCTTTGTATTGCTTCCCACCATCTTCAACAATGGCATATTTCATCGTTCTCTCCAATCTTCACTTCTCCATCGGTTGCGCGCTCTACGCTTCTCAATAGCGTTTCCGCTCAACGATGAGGAAGTTGGCAGTATCAGATTTCGCCCCTGCTTATAGCTAAGGGCGAAATCAAATTATACGAACGCCCAACAAAAGTGTCAAGTCTATTTTCGATTTTTCATAGTAAGATAAAGGCGATGGCGTTGATCTGCAAGCATTGTCAATCCGAACTGCCCGATGGAATGCGCTATTGTGGCTACTGCGGGGCGCGTCTGAGCGATCCACCCATCCTCCTTGAAACCCGCCAACGCAGTCAAATCCGCTACGTCACTGTACTCTTCGCCGATCTGACCGGTTATACGGTTGCTGCCAGCCGTTTAGATAGTGAAGCTTTATATGAACTGGTGCAACAATACACCGACCTCCTCAGCCGCGAGGTCTATAAATACGAAGGCGTGATTGATAAGATGACCGGTGACGGAATTATGGCGTTGTTTGGCGCGCCAGTCAGCTACGAAAACAACGCCGAGCGAGCCGTTCGAACCGCTCTTGATATGCAAGCCAATTTTTCCATATGGCGCCAGCACGTGCAACAAAATCTAAATCTGGACCTAAACTTGCGCATTGGCTTGCACTGCGGTCCAGTCATCGTTGGAGAAATCGGTACAAACATCGTCATGGACTATACGGCGATCGGTGAAACGGTTAATCTTGCCTATCGCTTACAGGAAATCGCCAATCCGGGCTGTATTTTCACCAGCGCAGAAATCGTACGCCAGACCAAAGCAATTTTCGATTACGAACAATTACCCGATGCTAAGCTCAAAGGCTTCGATCAGCTTTTCCCCTGCTATCGCTTGATCGGCATCAAGCCTTTGGCAGAAACTGCGCGAACCAGCGAGGGTTTGCATGCTCCCCTCATCGGGCGGCAAAGAGAGTTGGAGCACTTACTTCAAGCTGCTGAAGCGATTCAGAATGACCAACAAGGAAAATTCATCCTGATCTGTGGCGAAGCGGGCATTGGCAAAAGCCGCCTTTTACAAGAATTCAAAAATCGGCTAGCTGAACGGCAACTCCCCTATTTAGAAGGATATAGTCTAACTTATCGCCGTTCTGTTCCTTATTGGATTTTTACCGATCTGCTGCGCCACCAACTCGGAATAACATCCAAAAGCAGTGCGGCGGAAATTGCCCACCAGCTTCACCAAACCTTGCAAAACCGATCATCTGAACATGCCGCAGAGCTGCTTCCCTACCTAGAGTATCTCTTTTCGCTGCCCACCTCTGACCCCAACTACTTAATCCTTGTGCAAAATCTAGAAGCTCATCAATTCCGCCAACAGATTACCGCTGCAATCCGTTCTTTGCTCTACCCTTGTGATGAAAACCAAGCGCGCATCTGGATTCTGGAAGATTTGCAATGGGCAGATGAGGTATCCTTGAGCCTTCTCCAAACCGTCCTAACCGATCTCCCCCAGACTCCAATCTTAATCTTGGCTGCAACGCGCAACGAAAATGTCCCTGCGCTGCAAAATTTTCTTCAATCAGTGCAATCGGCGGGGCCGCATCTAACCGAACGGCTCGAACTCAGCAGCCTGACAGAGGAGGAAAGCTACGCTTTATTGGCTAGCTTGGTGGATATTGAAAAGTTCTCCCCCAGATTGATCCAAAATCTCTTAGAGCACGCCGCCGGCATTCCTCTTTACCTTGAGGAAATCTTGCGTATGCTCTTGGATGCCGGCGCCTTAGTCCACACTCCCAACGGTCTCCGTCCATACCGCTCAATTGACGGCGAATCCCTGGGGGTGCCGGTCACCTTACAAGGGCTGATCCAAGCCCGCTTCGATCAATTGACGGCTTTTCAGCGCACCGTATTGCAGTGTGCTTCGATCATCGGTCATCACTTCAGCCGCGACCTCCTAGAGGCAATACTTCCGCTTCACGAGGAAGACCTACAAAAGACCTTACAAGAACTTATCGATCGAGAATTTATTATCGAGACACCCAATCATCCCCAAGGGGAATTTGCCTTCCGTCACATGATGATCTCCGAAGCTGTTTACAACACTTTGCTCAAGAAGGAACGCAGCCATCTCCACGCCTTGGTCGGCACAGCCATCGAGAGCCAGTACAGCAAGCGGCTAAACGAAGTCATCGAACTCTTAGCCCGCCATTTCTCATGGGGCAATCAGCCTGATAAAGCCCTCCATTATCTGATCTTGGCTGCTCAAAAAGCAATGGCTGGGTCGCTTTACGAGCAAGCCCAGAAGCATTACGAACACGCCCTAACGCTCCTGCCTAGCCTAGAGGGAGCCCATCAACAAGCTTTGCAGGTTCATCTCGGTTTGGGGGATTTGTATCAAATGCTTGGCAACGCCCAAGCTGCCCGCGCCCAATACCTTGCCGCCTTAGACCGTTTGTCCCAAATTGCCTCGCCGGAGGTTCAGGAAATCCGCAATTCCCTGCTGCGCAAACTGCGCCAGCTAACGCCCATCGAAGCCCAGAGGGTGTTTTGAGTTTTGGGTTTCGATCCGCTCGCTGAGCTAGCTACCCAACCCGCAGACATGCACTCCCCTCGCCCCGTGGGAGAGGGGTTGGGGCGTTGCCCTGAGCTGGCAGGTTGAGCTTGTCGAAACCCTGTCGAAGGGGTGAGGGCGGGTTTCGGTACGCTGCGCTACTCAACCCGCTTTTTTGCGGGTCGAGTAGGGCGCCAGCCCGTATCGAGACCACCCCATTGGTTACCAACGTTGCGGACTATCTTTCATCAGCCGGCGGAGCAGCCTCCCCGTAATCCAACACCTCGCGCGTCCCCGTGCCGGGCATCGGTGGTCCTACAATTCCCTTCTCCTCCATTGTTTCAATCAAGCGTGCTGCCCGCGTGTACCCAATTCGCAAACGGCGCTGCAGCATGGAGATCGATGCTCGTCCTTGCCGTCGAGCGATATCCACCGCCTCGTTAAATAGGGGGTCTAGGGCTTCCTCGCTCATGAGGTCATCCCAAAGTGGCATCTGCTTCAAGGGAACACCGCTGGGCAAGGGAGTGGCAAATTCACCGCTAGCCATCTCTCCGCTGGGCTTGTTTTGCGCCTGCCAAAACTCAACCAAGCGCTGAATTTCGCTATCAGAGACAAATGCCCCTTGTAAACGGATTGGCGCAGCAGAGTCAGGGGCTTGAAAGAGCATATCCCCTCGTCCAAGCAGGCGTTCAGCACCCGGTTGATCGAGGATCACGCGGCTATCTACCCCCGACGCCACAGCAAAGGCAATACGGGCTGGAAAATTCGCCTTAATCAAGCCGGTCACTACATCCACTGAGGGACGTTGAGTGGCAATCACGAGGTGAATTCCGGTGGCACGTGCCAATTGGGCAAGGCGGGTGAGAGAACGCTCGGTTTCCTCCGGCGCTAACATCATCAGGTCGGCTAATTCATCAATGATCACCACCAAGTAAGGGAGAGTACTTTCCCCTTTTTGAGAGGCTTTGGCATTGTACTCGGCGATATTGCGGCAGCCAGCGTTGGCTAACTTTTGATAACGTCCTTCCATTTCACGCGTCACCCATTGTAAGACACCCGTCACCCGTTCCAGTTCAACCACCACCGGGGTCAGCAGGTGAGGGATGCCGTTGTAATTGGAGAGTTCCACCCGCTTTGGATCCACCATGATCAAACGCAACTGGGCGGGCGTGTTGTGCAACAACAGGCAAGCAATCAGGGCGTTGACACAAACCGATTTTCCTGATCCAGTTGTGCCGGCGATCAGGAGATGAGGCATGGCAGCCAAATCAATCGCCACCGCTCGCCCACTGACATCCTGACCTAACCCAAAACGCAATGGGGAGCGCAAGCGTTGGAAGGCTTCGCTTTCGATCACCTCGCGCAAATGGACGAGCGACGCTTGATCGTTGGGCACCTCAATTCCAACGTATCCTTTGCCGGGCACCGGGGCTTGAATGCGCACGCTGCGGGCAGAGAGCGCCAAGGCTAAGTCATCTGCCAACGCAGCGATCTTGCCCACCCGCACACGTGTTCTTCCACTACGGGTTTCAACAAAATCCGGTTCGACCCCAAATTGGGTGATGACCGGGCCGCGGTTGATCTCGACAATATGGGCTGGCGCGCCGAAGGAATTGAGCGTTTCTTCGATCACTCTGGCACGGTGCTGATCCATCTCATCCGAGCTATGCATGGCTATCCCTGCTTCTAAAATTTCCTGAGGAACGGGCAATTGCCAACTTATTGGAGCAACCTCACTACTAACTCTTAGCTTTACCATTGGCGTTAGGCTAATTTGCCCTTCGCCTTGGAAATCCGCCATAGACCGAAAAGAGGGCACAGAGGGCCCTTGAGAAGTCTTTGAAATTACCCCTCCTTCAGAAGGTGGCCTTCCACCGTTCTCACGCTGAGCTTGCCGCTCATCCCACCAATCCAACAGAAGAGTCCAGAGATGAGTCAAGCTGGACAACAGTTGGGCTAAGCGAATATCAAAAGCGAGGATGAGGGCAATCAGCATCCAGGCGAACAAAGCTATTGTCGCTCCGATAAAACCGAACCCCCTATCGAGGAGATGAAGCATCCAGGCTCCTAAGCGCCCTCCACCCAAAGGGTTTGGAGCAATGGATTGGGCATCGTCCACGATAAAGAGGACTCCCAACCATTGGAAAAAGGTCAAGAGACTGAAATAGAGCAGCAGCACACCGACGGCACGTTCTATGGTCGGCGTAGGAACGCGCTCAAAACGGCGTAAGATCAACCATAGCCCCAAAGCAATAAATAAAAGCGGCAAGATCACTGCCCCCCAACCAAAGGCGGTGAAAAAAGCATCCACCAACACGTTGGTCAACCACCCTTGCGAGACCGAAACCATACTCAAGAGAGATAAGGCTCCTAAAGCAAGCAAGGTCACCCCCACCAAATCCAGTTTTTGGTCTAAAGATAGCCCTGCTTTGGGTGAGATCGCTTTGCTGCTAGCCGGCGAGGTCTTGCGGGCGGCTTTTTGAGGCGCAGAGCGCTGAAAGCGTTGCTGGATCAGTCCTCTCAGCCACGCAAAACGCGTTGAAGCAACCTTTGCTGAACCTTTTTGAGGTGGTTTTGCGGTAGGCTTCATCGGTTTTGGGGATGTTTTAGAAGGAGTTGCTCGACTTTGCGAGGAAGATTTTTTTGCCATAAAGTTTTTGATCCTTGCAGATGACAACCGCTCTACTTCATTATAGCGCGTTTCTCGCTCAACACTTTGGCAAAGAGCAGGCTGAGGATGGCGATAGCCCCTATCGAGACCCGGCGGGCGTTTTGAGTTTTGGGTTTCGGCACGCTGCGCTACTCAACCCGCGTTTTTTTGCGGGTCGAGTAAGGCGTCAGCCCGTATCGAGCGCGGGTCGAGTAGGGCGTCAGCCCGTATCGAGCGCGGGTCGAGTAGGGCGCCAGCCCGTATCGAGACCCAACCGCTGCGAGTTTCGACAGGCTCAACCCGCAGACATGCGCGCCGCCAGAGCAACTTGTGTTAAAATCAGCAAGCCCCTCAGGCACAAAGGTAACTTGAGAAGTATCCCCTTATGCCGAAGAGGCTCACAAAGACACACTCACACCGATCGGCGTTGCAGTAGACAAGACTGTTACACGAGGGAAAACTTGATGAAACCACTTTTCATTGTCTTGCGGACCATTGCGCTAATTCTGCTCGCAGTCCTCGTCGCTACCTTGGCGCCGCCCGAAAGAACCCTCGGCAGCTCAGCGCGGCTGATTTATTTCCACGGCGGGTGGGTTTGGGCAGCCTTGTTGAGCTTTGCCTATAGCGGTGCAGCAGGGTTATACGGGTTCTTTCGCCACAAAAGCAACTTTTTGACCTGGTCGGTTGCCCTCCAACGTAGCGCGCTGCTCTTTTGGTTGCTCTTCCTGCCCATGTCTCTCTGGGTGATGCAAGTCAGTTGGAACGGACTATTTCTCGCCGAACCGCGTTTCCGCATCCCGCTCAACTTTGCCATCATCGGGCTGGTCTTTCAAATTGCCACCACCCTCATTGCGAACCCACGCATCAGCGGCATGGTCAATTTCTTCTTTGTTGCAGCGCTGTTTGTGGCTTTGCGCGGGGCAGATTATATCTTGCATCCCCAAATGCCCATGCTTAACAGCCAAGCTGGAAGTTTGCCTGTGATCTTTCTTGCCCTGGTTATCCTATTGACCGCAGCCTGTTGGAGCCTCGCCGATTGGTTGACCAACCTCCCTCAAACCGCGTGGCGCAATCTTTCACTGCCACCCCAACCGAAAGCATGATCGACTTTTCTTTTCCGATCTCCGGGCGCCGTCTCGCCTTTTTTACCTTTGCGCGCATTCTGCTCAATACCTTGTACCGCATGGTCTATCCCTTCCTAGGGGTTTTTCGCACCGCCCTCGGCGTTTCCCTCGAGCAGTTGTCGCTCATCTTAACCATCCGCGCGGTTCTCGGTGCTTTCGCTCCTCTGTTTGCAAGCATTGGGGACAGCCGTGGGCGGAAAAGTGGCATGGTTGTTGGGTTGGCTCTCTTCACCTTAGGTTGTAGCCTCGTCCTGTTTCGGCAAACCTACACCGTTTTTGCCCTTGCCCTGTTGTTGACGATGTTGGGCAAATACATTTTCGACCCTTCTTTGCTAGCCTATATTGGCGATCAGGTCACCTACGCAGCGCGGGGACGGGTAATGGCGCTGATGGAATTGGGTTGGTCACTGTCCTTCTTGATCGGCGTTCCCTTAGCCGGTTTCCTGATTGCCCGCTTCGGTTGGACAGCTCCGTTTGGGGTCTTCGCTTTTATGGGGGCCTTGCTTCTGAGCGGTTTTGCCTTCAAACTCACCGCCGATCGAGCTCCTGCCAAAGCGCCGGGTGAACGGCATAGTTTTTTTACGGTTCTAACCTCTAGTTTAGCTCTCAACGGACTGGCAATCGGTTTATCCATAAGTGCTGCCAATGAAGTGATCAACTTGGTCTTCGGAGTTTGGCTCGAAGATGCTTTCCAGTTGAAGATCGCCGCTTTAGGAGCAACAACCGCTGTGATCGGTATCTCGGAATTTGTGGGTGAATTTCTGGTTGCGGCTTTGGTGGACAAATTAGGAAAGCCTAGAACGGTGGGGATCGGTATCTTGCTCAATATCCTAGCTGCGATCGGCCTCACGCAAGGGCAAGGCTCCACCATCTCAGCCGTGATTGGTCTGTTCTTTTTTTACATCACCTTTGAACTCACCTTGGTTAGTAGTATCCCCCTGATGAGCGAAATCTTGCCTGAGAAGCGGGCAACCATGCTCTCTTCAACTGGGGCAGGTCATTCTTTAGGACGGGCTTTTGGGGCCTTCTTGGCTGCCCCCCTCTATCAGATCGGCATCTTTGCCAATCTCGCCATAGCGGTTGGTTTTAACCTTATCGCCCTCTTCGCCCTGTGGCTGCTCACGCAACGCAAATCTCTGTAATGATATAATCTCCGCCATGAGAAAGCATTGGATTTTCGTCACGCTTTTCCTGCTTAGCGGTTGGCTGGTGCTGCCCTCCGTGAGCCACGCCTCCTACCCCGCTCAATTGACGCCTTTCCCAACCCCAACGCCCGGTCCAGACGGCCGGATTATCTACATCGTACAACCCGGTGATACGCTCATTCGCATCTCCCTGATTTCCGGCGTGCCCATTGAAGAATTGCGCGGGCTTAACAAGTTGACCGGGGATAACATCATTGTTGGACAAGAACTTCTGTTAGGATTAGGGGGACCAACCCTCTCAACCCCTACGCCCGGACCGAGTCCTACCCCTACGGTTGAAATCCCCACACCAACTCCGCTGCCTGGCACCGGGGTCATTTGTGTCCTTCTCTACGATGACGAGAACGGTGACGCCCTACGCCAAGAAACCGAAAACGCAATTGCGGGTGGCGCGATCAGCTTGGCAGAGCGTTCGGGCAAAGCAACCTTTACGGGTGAATCGCGCAGCGGCAGTGATCCGGTCTGTTTTAATGACCTGCCGGAAGGGAATTACACTATCTCGGTTGCCATTCCCGGTGGCTACAATCCCACCACCATCAATACCATTACGATTGACCTAAACGCCGGAGATGAAACCTACCTAGACTTCGGCGCCCAGAAGAATTCCGAAACCTTAGCCAACGAACCCACGCCAACTGAAGCGTCTTCTTCTCCGCTGCTCGGCATCCTCGGAGCAATTTTCTTGTTGGCAGGCATCTTGCTGGCATTGTTTGGCACGCGCCTCTTGCGCGGCCGATAGTTTTCTCGCTTCACTCAAAGGAAAACTTCAAGGTGATAGGCTTGTCCCGAACACAGGACAACATGAAGCTTTTGAAAAGCCCTGAAAGGCGTGAGTGAATTCTAGGGTAAGTCGATCTCAGTGCAATTAGAGCCTTCGTTTATTCGTTTCCTTTCGTCGTCCGTACTCTTTTGAATCTTCTAAGCCTTTTGCAATGCAGTTTGCTGATATAAGCGGAGCAATCCTGCTCGAAAAATATCCCGACTCCCTCGCCGAGCTTGCTGCTGCGCCTTTCTTTGCAGGTTCTGCAAAACCTCCTCTTCCACAACCAAGGTCATCAGGGCAGCCGCAAGAGTGCGCTGATCGCCTTCAGGCACCAGATAAGCGGCCTGCCCAACCGCATCGTCAAGGGATGGGCTTTCAAAACCGACCACCGGCACGCCCTGACCGATCGCACGTCTCGCCACACCCCCCCATAAAGGCTCCTCTTCGAGTTGGATCAAGGCGATTGCCCCCCTCAGCAAAGCCATCCATTGAGTGGGGGTAACCTTAGTGTACAGGCGAAGGGACTGAAGAAATTCAGTTGAACTGCGCGCTTCGATTTTCTTATATTCATCGACAGTGGCGCAGATGATAGCTAGGGACGCTTGGTCTCCAAGATGAGCCGCCGTCTTCGACCATACTTGCAATAAGACTTGCAACCGATCCCAATCTCCAAAACTTTGATATAGAAAATAAGGCGCCTGTGGCAAAGAGCCGACTTCGCCGATGAGACAAGAAAACGCCCAGCCTGTTAGATTTTCCTCTCGCTCAGACCCTACTCTCGCGTCTGCTTCGGCGAAGATGTCTTCTCTCTCTATGAAAACCGCTCGGCTCACTCCGCCCCAGCCTAAGGCTTCATCCAACCTTTCCCACAAGGTGTTTCTCTGCCTGCGCCTTTCTGATGCCTCGGTCGGACTATAAAACAAAGCCTGAGTTGCAAAAAGCGGTGCAGCCGCTTGAACGGAGTGGATCAGTTCTGCCTTGACTTGTCTTGCGATGCGGGGCAAATCCACTTGCACCCAGCGCAAATGCCCTAAGGCAGAGAAAGGACGCTTTAACTCAAAGATTTCTACTTCTTCGGCTAACCAATGCGGCCTCTCGGCCGGAAGAGCTAAAATCAGCTCTACATCGGTCCGCAGGGCTTCTAAGATTTCTAAAACATGAAAGGCAGCTCCAGAAAGCGGACCGTAAACGAGTTGCCAACCATCCAGTAAGACCCGCATGTCACCCTGTCTCAGCAATTTTCTTCAGAAAGCGCTCTTCATCAATGATAAACCGTTCATGTTTGCCGCTGCCAATCACTTTTTCCCCCTGACGGACTTCAACGGAAAACAACACCTTCAATCCGTCCATGTGGAGCACCTCTCCCCGCACTTCAACCGTGCTGCCGACGCGGGCTGGAGCAAGATGGCGGATATCCACGGCAATTCCAACGCTGGAATACCCAGCCGGTAAGCGCTCTGCCAAACAGCGATGACAAGTGCGCTCCATGAAAAGGATCATCCACGGCGTCGCTAACACTCGGGAAGAGCCGCTTCCAACATGCTTTGCCGTATGGTCTTCTTCAACTATGTAGTTATCCACACGGGTAAGCCCTGGTTGAATGAGATCGCTAAAATCCATCTGATTTCCCTTCTGTTTAGAAGATTGCCTTTGGCAATGGACGATTATACTGATGAGGGCGGAAATTAGAAAGGAAAACCGCCTTATTTTCGGATAAAATAGGGCTAGAACATTAGCCTCATTCCCGCCTTTTAGGCGGGCAACACACGAGGAAAAAACCGTTATCCATCAACCAAATCTAAAGGAGGTAAACGATGACGAAGGTAACTTGGCTTGGACACGCCAGCATGGCAATCGAAACCAATAACTATCGCATTCTGGTTGACCCCTTTATCAACGGCAATCCAGCCGCCGCCGTCAAGGAAGAGGAGTTGAACGCAGATTTCATCTTAGTCAGCCATGGGCATGGAGACCACGTAGGCGACACCGTTTCGATCGCCAAACGCACCAACGCCCTAGTCATCAGCAATTTTGAGATTGCCACCTGGTTGGGCAATCAAGGCGTTCGCACCCATCCGCAACACATTGGCGGTGGCTATCAACATCCGTTTGGCTATCTCAAGCTGACTCAAGCGTTACACGGTTCTGCCTTACCGGATGGCTCGTATGGCGGCAACCCGGCCGGATTCTTGCTCACCACGCTAGATGGGAAGAAGCTTTATTTTGCCTGCGACACCGGTTTATTCGGCGATATGCGTCTAATCGGAGAAGAAGGCATAGACCTAGCAGTCCTCCCCATTGGCGACAACTTCACCATGGGGCCTACTGACGCTCTGCGCGCGGTCAAGCTGATTCAACCCAAGCATGTGATCCCAATTCACTATAATACCTGGGATCTGATTGCTCAGAATGTCAACGACTGGAAAGCCACAGTCGAGTCAGAGACTGCGGCAAAGGTGCATGTCCTCTCACCCGGCGGATCGTTGCAATTGGAGTAGCTAGACCATGTTTCTCTGATATAATTGCGGGCAATTGGAGGTTCTCATGTTTGAAAGTTGGTTTG
Organism: uncultured Anaerolineales bacterium; assembly: GCA_937928795.1. Lineage (GTDB taxonomy): Bacteria > Chloroflexota > Anaerolineae > Anaerolineales > UBA4823 > NAK19. The sequence goes on along the minus strand of CALFWB010000077.1, from coordinate 23,212 downwards.
GTCGTCGCGCCGAAGAAGAAAGATCAGCTCGGGAAGGGCGATTGCCTCCTGGCCAATCGCTGACCCAAAAATTTCCGGTCTTGCACTATGGGCCCACCCCCACCTTCAACCCAGCCACGTGGGATTTTCGCATCTGGGGTGAGGTGGAAGAGCCCCTACGCTGGACATGGGAAGAGTTCAACCAATTGCCCCGTACCGAAGTGGTCATGGATATCCACTGTGTCACCCGCTGGAGCAAATTTGACACACGGTGGAGTGGTGTCTCTGTGCGAACCTTGATCGATCAGGGCTATCTCAAACTTAAGCCTACAGCGCGGTATGTCATCCAACACGCCGAATACGGCTTTACGGCAAATTTGCCCCTCGAAGTGGTCTTGCAAGACAATTTCCTGCTCGCCACTCATTACGATGGTCAACCCCTAACACCTGACCACGGTTATCCCTTGCGCGGTGTAATTGGTTACATTCCCGGTAGAGACGACTTGAAAGTCCCCTACTTTTGGAAAGGGGCAAAATGGTTGCGCGGTTTGGAATTTACCGCCCATGACCGCTTAGGATTTTGGGAACAAGCCGGCTATCACAACGAAGCGGACGTTTGGAAAGAACAACGCTTCGCCTAAAAATTTCTTATCTCCGCCAACGGGTGAAAATGGCCATGGGTAAAAGCCTGCCGGCCGAGTGCTCTGGCAAGGTCAACTCACCACAACTGAGCTCACCGCCCTTGAGTGCTAGAATATCTTGGATTGCATAGTACAAGCTAAGCGCAGAAGCTTGAATAGCATAGGCAGTGAGCACAAAAAAACGAGGTTTCGGACTCAACACTTGACGACAGAGCTGCAACAAGCTAGGGAGTAAGTCAAAGAATTCCCAGACTTCCCCTTTCGGACCCCGTCCGAACTTGGGAGGATCAAGGATGACTCCATCATAGCGAACCCCCCGCCGAATTTCGCGTTTGAGGAACTTCAAGGCATCATCGACAATCCAGCGGATTGGTTTTTCTGCCAAGCCGCTTAGGGCTTGGTTTTGGCGGGCAAGCTGCACAGTTTTCTTAGAGGCGTCAACATGGGTCACTTTTGCGCCGGCAGCGCTGGCTGCCAACGTGGCAATGCCGGTGTAACCAAACAAATTCAAGACCTGAAGAGGCTCAGCGGCCGCTTGAACGGTTTCCATGATCCAATCCCATTGCGGAGATTGCTCGACAAACACCCCTATATGGCGCGAATTGCTGGTAAAAACCTGAAAGCGCAACTGGCGATAACTCATCTGCCAAGCTTCAGGTGCTGGCGATCTTCGATAAAGCCACTGACCGCCGCTTTCCCCGCTGCTCGGCTGAAAGATGGCGTCTGCGGCTTGCCACGCTTCATCGGGCAGCGCCGGCTGCCACATTGCTTGAGAGGCTGGCCGCACCAGGCAATAGCGCCCATATTGCTCTAAGCGCAGACCGTTGCCGCTATCCAATAAGACATACTCTTCCCAACCGCTCGCAGTTAGAAGCTCAAATTCTACCGCTTGCAGTCGTGAGGCGCTCATTTAGCCAACATCTCGCTTGGTAAAAACAAGAAGCCCAAGGCTGATAATCCCCAAAACCGCAAAGCCAAGACTGATGAACCAACTGGCTGGAATTCCCCAAACGGAAGCAGATTGAATGGCGGCGCTAAAAGCTCCCAGAAAATCGCCACCAATCAGTACCCACAGCAATTTGCGCTGAATTTGGGCTGGCAAATCAGCCTGATGGTCAAGCTGGCTAGCGACGACAAGCGTTGCACCCCACGCGATCAAAGCCATGCCAAACAGACGGGCAAATGAAACCATTGCCCAATATCCCTCAGAATCCTGTACCACTTGACCCAACCCTAGCCAGGCGATCACCAGCGGGCTATAGAGCAAAAACAGCAATCCAACTAAGACCAACAAAACCGCATGAAGAACGATCCATTTAGAAATGTGCAAGGTGACCTCGGGGAATTAAATTTTCTTGGCTAAGCGAATCAGATACAAAAGCACGATTGCCCCGACAATCGCAGTGACCAGTGAACCGATCAATCCGTTAACAGAAATGCGCAAAAAATCAAAGATATACCCCCCGATCACAGCGCCCAAGATTCCGACAATAATATTTCCGATCAAACCGATGCTCGATTTGCGCATCAGCCGCGTGGCAATCCAGCCCGCAACAAAGCCAATAAGAACAAACCAAAGTAAATTCGTGATGTCCATTGTGGCTATCTCCGTTCTTTCGATAAGTTCGTAAATTCTTCCTTAAGTCAATTTACCCAGACTTGCGCCCCGATTTTGCGCATCTGAATTATAAACGGAAGCGCAGGCGAGGGATGTTATAATTTGTTTATGAAACGCTTCTCGATGCGAGTTTGGTTGGGTTGGTTTCTCCTTCTCATCTCGCTGGTGTTACTGATTTGGGGCTTTTTCCCCTACAAACGAGAGCGGCGCGAGATGCGGATTCTCCCACAGGAGATGCAACTCCCAAGTATGAACGAGGTTGTCCCTAATGCCCTCCGTTTTGCCTGAGACGGCAACCCAGCGCTTTATCAGGAAAGCGTTGCAGATACCCTTCCTCCTGTTTCTATCGCTGATTTTGGTTGCTTGTGCCTCTGCTACCATAGAAGTTCCCACTCGCTCAAACACCCAAACCGTTCCTTCATTGCTCCCCTCTCTCGCCACCCAACCCGCCCAAATCCCCGAGCAACGGATGCTAATCCTTGAATGGCCGCAAACGATTCGGGTTGGCGACAGCGACTTAATCTCCCTGGCTTTTGAAGTCAATCCCAAAGGCAACATTACGCCTATGGCTTCCATTGAAGGCAATCAAGTTCAGGGGGAGACCGTGTTCATTGCCAATCTTTATGAGACCCATTACGTCTTTGCGGAAGGGCATTTAGACATCAGCGGATTGGAAATCAAGCCCAACTCGGATATCCTAGAGTCCTTACAGATGGGCAAGACTGTCAAATTTGCTTGGAGCGTCCGCCCGCAACAAGCCGGCAATTATCGCGGCCTGGTCTGGCTGCACCTGATCTTCAAGCCCAAATCTGGCGGAGCAGAAGAACGACGCGCGCTTTCTGCTCAGCGAATCGACATTCGAGCGGTGAATTTACTTGGACTAAGCGGCAACGCGGCGCGCTGGATAGGGGCAATTGGCTTCCTGCTAGGTTCTTGGCTGAGTTTTAACCCGGCAGCCGCCTTATTTGGTAAACTTTGGGAGCGGATACAAAAACGACGTCACACCTCAAAGGAGGGATGATGGACTTCAATCAAACAACTCGTGAGGAGCAAGATGCTTAATATCCAACGAATGGTATTAGGACCGGTGCAGACCAATGCGTATTTGGTTCACGACAGCGCCAGCCAGACAACCGTGGCGATTGATCCTGCTTGGGATGGCGAGCAAATCGTCAAGGTTGCGCGCCAAAAGGGTTGGGAAATCTCACAAATCTGGCTCACCCATGCCCATTTCGACCACCTCGGAGGGGTTGCCGGTATCCTTAAGTCAGTTTCTCCATCGCCAGCGGTTGCCCTTCACGCCGCTGATTTTCCTTTATGGCGCGTCCAAGGCGGCGCCCAACTTTTCGGCTTTCAGCTAGAAGCCATGCCAGAACCCAACCTACCCTTACAACACGGACAAGTCCTTAAGATCGGAGAATACGAGGTCGAGGTGCGCCATGCACCCGGACATACGCCCGGCCATGTGGTGTTCTATTTTCCTCAAGCAGAGGTTTGCTTTTGCGGCGATGTTATCTTTGAGGCGGGGATAGGCAGAACCGATCTGCCCGGCGGCGATTTTGAGACCTTGATGAACAGCATCCGCGAACAAATTCTAACTCTCCCCGACCAAACGCGTTTACTTTCCGGTCACGGCAACGAAACCACGGTTGCCCAAGAACGCCAGCACAACCCCTGGCTGCAATGGTAAATTGAAAAGAAGTGCTTTATACAAAACACAAAGACCCTAAGACACAAAGGGTTGTAAGAATCGTTTGGATCTTAGAGCCTTTGTGTTATCGATGATGTTGAACTTTGGTTATTTGGCGTAATCGATCGAGCGCGTCTCGCGGATGACCGTAACCTTGATCTGTCCGGGATACTGCATGGTCTCTTCGATCTTTTTGGCAATATCTCGGGCGAGGCGAATTGACTCCAAGTCGTCAATTTCCTCTGGCTTAACGAAAATGCGAATTTCGCGCCCTGCTTGGAGGGCATAGCTCTGGCTCACGCCTTTATGAGAATTGGCGATTTCTTCCAAAGCCCGCACCCGCTTTAGATATTGCTCAAGGGATTCGCGCCTTGCCCCTGGCCTGGCTCCGGAGATCGCATCGGCTGCCTCGACAATGGCTGCCTCCACGCTTTCTTGTTCGACTTCGTGATGATGAGAAGCAATGATGTTGACCACAGCCGGATGAACGCCGTGCCGTTTGGCAAATTCCGCACCCAACAAAGCATGCGTTCCTTCCATGTTGTGGTCCATCGCTTTTCCTAGGTCATGCAGCAAGCCACCGGCTTTCGCCACTTCAACATCTGCGCCTAACTCAGCCGCCAAAACAGCCGCTAAACGAGCCGTCTCAACCGCATGAGCTAATTGGTTCTGCCCATAGGAGGTGCGATACTTCAAGCGCCCCAGCATCTTGATCACTTCCGGATGTAAGCCAGCCACTCCTGCGTCATAAACCGCTTGCTCTCCTGCTTCAAGGATATCCCGCTCGACCTCTTTTTGTTCGTTTTTGAGGATCTTCTCAATGTGGGCTGGATGAATCCGCCCATCTAAAACCAGTTTCTCCAAAGCCCGCCGAGCGACTTCACGTCGAATTGGGTCAAAGCAAGAGATGGTCACTGCTTCGGGGGTATCATCCACGATCACATCCACACCGGCGACTTGCTCAAAAGCATGAATGTTCCGTCCGTTGCGCCCGATAATTCGCCCTTTCATCTCGTCGGAGGGCAATGGCACGACAGAGGTGCATACCTCCGCCACATGCTCTGAGGCAACCCGTTGAATGGCAGCAGTAATCAACTTGCGGGCTCGGCTCTCTCCCTCTTCGCGGGCTTCGGCTTCAATTTGACGGATAATGCGCGCCATATCGGCGCGGGCTTCTTTTTCGGCTTCAGCCAAAAGCACGTTTCGGGCTTCTTCCATGCTCATGTTGGCAATGCGTTGCAGCTCTTCTAATTCCTCGGCATACATCTTTTCAATCTCGTTAGCCCGCTTGTCAATGGCGCTTTGCCGTTTATTCAAAGCTTGTTCACGCTTTTCCAGCCGATCAGCCCGAATGTCCAACTCCTCCCGCCGCTTTTGCAGGCGGTCTTCTTCACGGCTTAATTCATTGCGACGGCGGGCAATCTCCGCTTCGGCTTGTTGTCGGATCTCAAGGGCTTTGTTTTTCGCCTCTAACTCGATATCGCTGGCGCGTTGGGCCGCTTCCCGCACAAGTCTTTCAGCTTCTTCTTTTCCCTGTTGAATCCTACGGCGATTGACCCATTCCCGCAGAAGGTAGCCACCAGCCAGCCCGAAGATAAATAATATGATTGATGTTAACCACGACCATTCCATCCTTTAATTTCCTCTTGTTCCGTTCCAGTATCAGAGTGTATTTCTTGCCAGCAACGTTGAATGGTCGGTAGAACAACCTCGTAAGAAAACCCTCGCCGAATCAAGAAGTCATATACCTTGCGTCGAAAGGTTGGCTTATCGAGATCCCGATAGCGATGTAGGCACTTTTGGGCAGCCTGATACGCCATTTCCTCTTCATCGATATTCTGGAGCGCTTGATCAATGACCTCAGCTTGCACTCCATGCTGACGTAATTCGAGAGTCAAAGCCTTTTTGCTGCGCGGCCGAAAAGTTGCCCGATTTTCAACCCATTGAGCAGCAAATTGGCAGTCGTCTAGCCAGCCATTTGCCTTCAAGCGCTCTAAAATCAGGTTACGCACCCTTTCATCTTTTTCATAGCTAATCAAATAGGCATTCATTTCCTGTTCCGAGCGCGGTCGAAAAGAGAGATAACGCAGGGCGCGCTGGTAAAGGGTTTCGACCCGGTCTTCATGGAGCAACTGCGCCAAACGCTCTTCGGTAAGCTTTTGCCCGACCTGCAGCCAAGCTGCAACAAGGCGTGACACACCGAAGGCGAACTGGCCATCCAAAAAGACACTAATCCGTTGAGGGTTTTTCTTTTGCGCTTTTAACGCTGTAACCGTTCGTACCGATTTTTCCATTTCAATCTCAAATAAAACAGCCGTTATCCTTCCGTACGGACAACGGCTGTTCGCTCAGACCCCAGTACACTTAGATCATGCTCAAGTGTTCAGAAAACTAAACACCCTTACCAAGGTATGACAATGATAAAATGACAAATCCCGGTGCTTGTGTACACGCCCATCCTTCCTTTGTATGCGCAGCCGAATCTGCGCTACCCTCGATCGAAGTAACTCGAACTCATCAAACCGAATAAACCTACCGGTACATCAAGCACAGTTTTGGACACTGAGATCATTCCTACAGCCATTGCCGCAGAGGGAAAGAAGTCACAGCACAGCCTCAAGTTGCGGCAAGATGATTAACAAAATTATACATGATTTAAGCATTTTTTTAAGGATTAAAATCCCCTCATTTCAGCGTACAGCGTCACTCGATAGAATTCACCCATTCTTAACCCACCCTCACTTAAACAATCCTTATCAAAATTAGGTGCATAAAACCCTTGATTTTCATCGTATTTTAAGCTACAATGTGTCTAACTGTGCAGTAAAGTGGGTTTAAGTGGGACGCCGGAACTTATCCGGCGTTGCGACTTAAATAGGTTAGAAGGAACAGATGTTCTTAGGGCAATACTTTCACTCTCTAGATCAAAAAGGGCGCTTGACCATCCCTGCCAAGTATCGCGAGTTGCTAGGTGGCGAGGTGATCATCACCAAAGGTTTTGATATGAATTTACTGGTCATGCCAAGTGAGGTCTTCGAGAGTTGGGCGAATCAAATCAACGATCAAAACTATGCCGACCCCAACGCGCGCCTATTGCGGCGTTACCTCTTTTCTAACGGCGAACAGGTCGAAGTCGATCGGACTGGACGCATCCTCATCCCACAATACCTGCGCGAAAAAGCTAATCTAAACTCTGAAATCGTGATTGTCGGTGTGGGAAATTTTTTCGAGATTTGGTCGAAAGAAAATTGGGAAAGACACAAGTCAGTTCTTGACGAAGCTGAAAACGACGTGGCACGGTTTATTGACTTTCAGTTAACAACCAATCGAAGCCGTGCATAAACCAGTACTTTACCAAGAGACTATTGCCTATCTTCGACCTCGCTCCGGGCAGAAGTTTGTCGATGGGACAGTTGGGAGCGGTGGACACGCTCTCGGCATCTTGCAGGCGAGTGAGCCTGATGGTTTGTTGCTGGGCATCGATCTCGATGCCTCTGCTTTGCAAATCGCCGAGCAAAACCTACAAGCCTACCGCGGTCGCTATTGGCTCATTGAAGGAAGCTATCGAGACCTTTCCCAGCATTTAGCTCAGCTTGGTTGGAGTGAGGTGGACGGTGTGGTGCTGGATTTAGGTGTATCTTCCTTGCAACTCGATACACCCGAACGCGGTTTTTCGTTCCGTTCCGAAGCGCCTTTGGATATGCGTTTCAGCCGCCACAATCCGCTAACCGCAGCCCAGCTTGTCAACAATCTGTCCCCGGAGGACCTGGCGAAGATTCTTTTTCTCTACGGAGAAGAACGCTTTGCCAGACAAATTGCCCGAGCAATTGTAGCTTCTCGTCCCATCTTAACCACCACCCAATTGGCAAATGTGGTTGTTGGCGTGGTGGGACGTCAATCCGGCGGCGTTCACCCCGCCACACGCACCTTTCAAGCTTTACGAATAGCCGTCAACGCAGAACTTGACGCTTTAGAGGCATTTTTGCCCCAAGCAACGGCTGTCCTAAAGCCTTCTGGCCGCTTGGCGATTATCTCTTTTCATTCATTGGAGGACCGTTTGGTTAAAGCTTACTTTCAAACCGAATCGCGCCAGTGTATCTGCCCACCGAAGCAGCCGATTTGCACCTGTGGGCATCGCGCCCGTTTGAAAGTGCTAACCCCCAAACCGGTGCGTCCATCGGCGCAGGAGATCGAGCACAACCCACGCGCTCGCAGTGCTCGCCTGCGCGTAGCTGAAAAATTACCAATAAGCGAGTAATGGCATGACACTTGCAAGTTCTCTTAAGAAAAACAAGGGTAAGTGGAACATGAACTCGCTGCGCAGGTTAACTCAAGCTTATATCATAACGCCATGGCGGAAGCAAATTAGCACTGGCATGTTGATCCTAGTTGGCTTGCTGGTGGTGATCTTAGCCGCCTCCCTTTACTTGGACGTAACCGCCCGCACGCTTGCGCTAGGAAGAGCCATCCTGATGATGGAAAATGAGATCACCGAGGTTGAAATGTTGAACGCTCATCTGCGGACGCAATTGGGCATCCTCACCTCCTCAGCGATGATGGAAAAGCGCGCCCTCGAAATGGGTTTCCGACGCATAGAAGCAAGCGAAGAGATTTATCTGGTTGTACCCGGCTATGTCCCGTTAGATCAGACCCCGCTTTCATCACCTTCCAAAAAAGTACAAAGCGTGACTTACTCTCTCCCACCCATCTATACCCAATCCTTGGTAGATTGGCTGAAAACCAAGTTGGACGAATGGGCGAATTTAGAAAGAGGCAAGAGTCCATGAGCCAGGATTATAGCTCGCGTTACATTCTCCTGGGCACTTTGTTCACCGTTGTCGCTGCTCTGATATTCGGGCAGCACGTTGCTTTACTCTTAGACAAGCAACGCGGGGCAATCTTGGAAGAGGTGCGCGCCAATCATTTGGGGTCAATCTGGACGATTCACCCACCACGCGGCTTAATTTTTGACCGCAAAGGTCAACTATTGGCCGGCAACGAGATGGTCTATGAGGTCGGCATTGATTATCGCTCCATCAACAGAGAGGCAAACGATGCGCACACGATCGCATTGATTGGAAACGTCTATTTTAGCCTTGATTATAATCAGGTGAAAGTGACCATAGAAAATCCGCCCAATCCGCAACAGGTTTACTTGCCGCTAGCTAAGGGGATAGAAAAAGATAAGGTCGATACGTTCCAAACCTTTCTGAAAGTTAAAGACGAGGATAGCCGTACCGAACAGGCGGAGAAAGCACGATTAGCTAAGCACCTGCGCGGACTAGTCTTGCAACCCTACATGAAGCGAGTCTATCCTGAGCCCCTTCTAGCCTCCAATGTTTTGGGATTCGTCGGCTATACACAACAAGGTTTACCGGTAGGATACTTTGGTGTAGAAGCCAAATATAATGAGATGCTAGCCGGCACGCCGGTTAAGATTTGGGTGCCTAACGACCCGAGGATGGTACAAGATTTTCCGCCAATACCAGAAGGGGTTAGCTTAATCTTGACCATCGATCGCGAGCTTCAGGCAGCTATTGAGAAAATCCTTGAAGAAAGCGTACACAAAAGCGGTTCCGACACCGGCGTCATCGTCGTTTTGGATCCAAAGACCGGGGAAGTATTAGCAATGGCGTCCTATCCCCGCCTCGACATCAGCCGCTATTGGGATTATGAATCCCTCTCCCAAAGAGGTCAATTCGTCTTCAATCGAGCGATTAGCGCCATGTATGAGCCCGGTTCAGTCTTTAAGATTTTCACCATGGCTGGCGCCCTGGATAAAGGAGTAGTAACTGAAGATACCATTTATCTAGACAAAGGAGCTATCGAGGTAGGCGGTTTGGTCATTTATAACTGGGATCGCGCCGGTCATGGAAAACAGACCATGCAAGGCTGTATGCAGCTCTCGCTGAACGTTTGTCTGGCTTGGGTGGCGACCCAACTCGGCGCGGCTGATTTCTATGCGTATTTGCAGGCGTTCGGCATCGGTCACACCACCGGCATTGATCTGGACGGCGAACGAGCTGGCATTCTCAAGCTTCCTCAGGATCAATTATGGTCTGAGTCTGAAATCGGCACAAATTCCTTTGGGCAAGGTGTTTCAGCGACACCGATCCAAATGGCAGCCGCCATTTCGGCGTTAGCCAATGACGGAAAGATCATGCGCCCCCATGTCGTGCGCGCTATTATCAAGGATGGGGAACAATTCATGATCACGCCCTCGGTAAGTTCGATCCCCATCTCAGCCAAAACAGCCCACACCTTGACCGAAATGCTTGCCCGTTCCCTTGAGGCTGAAGCCTCGGCGGCCTTGGTTGATGGTTATCGAGTGGCCGGCAAGACCGGCACCGGTGAAATCGCCATCCCCGGCCTAGGCTATACCAGCGGTGAGACCAACGCTTCTTTCGCCGGTTGGGGACCGGTCGACGATCCCCGTTTTGTCGTCTATATCTGGCTGGAAAAACCCTCAACTTCGATCTGGGGCTCTGAAGTAGCAGCGCCAATTTTTCCCAAGGTGGTCGAGCAGATTACCCTACTGATGAACATCCCACCCGATCGTTATCGGAAAGCAACCCAATAAACGGTAAAACAATGCTGACCTTTGCAGATGTTTTAGAGGCTCTCACCCTTCAACCCTTTGAACAGGCTAGACAGCCGATTACCGATGCGGTAGTCGACTCGCGCTTGGTTATCCCTGGGGCATTGTTCGTCGCTTTGCCCGGCGAACGGCAAGACGGGCATAATTTTGTCCAAGATGCTTTTCAACGCGGTGCTCATCTGGCGCTGATTGAACACCCCGTTGAAACCGACCGACCCATTTTAGATTTGCGCAATCCACCTCTTCATCAAGACCTTCCTCCTCTTCCGGCTTGTTTGCTGGTTGAAGACAGTCTCAAAGCCCTTCAAGATATCGCTCGTTTCTGGCGTAGAAAACTCTCGGTTAAAGTGATCGGGATTACCGGCAGCGTGGGAAAATCCACCACCAAGGAGCTGATTGCTGAAGTCCTTGGCCGCACTTATTCAACCTTGAAATCGCCCGGCAATCTCAACAATGAAATCGGGTTACCTCTAACCATTCTGCGCCTAAGCGAAAGCCATCAACGTGCCGTGCTAGAGATGGGGTTTTACGTGCCTGGCGAAATCGCCTTCCTTTGCGAGATTGCCCTGCCCCAAATCGGAGTCGTCACCAACGTTGGTACCGTCCATGCCGAGCGGGCTGGAAGTCAGGAAGCCATTGCGGAAGGAAAAAGCGAGCTTGTTCAGGCTCTTCCCCCAGCTCCAGAAGGAGTTGCCATTCTCAACATGGACGATCCCTATGTGCGCAAGATGGCAAAGAAGACTCAAGCCAAAGTCTTCTTCTACGGATTAGACCCCCAGGCGGACTTGTGGGCGGATGAGATCCAAAGTTTTGGTCTTGAGGGCATCTCTTTCCGTGCCCATTACCGCAATGAGATCCTCCATCTGCGTGTGCCACTTCTCGGTCGTCATTCGGTTCACACGGCTCTGCGCGCCATTGCGGTTGGCTTAGTGGATGGGCTAACCTGGCAGGAGATCGTGCAAGGCTTGCGTTCCACCCCGATTCAATTGCGCCTAGCCGTAGTGCGTACAGAACAAGGCGCGATCATTTTAGACGACTCCTACAACGCTGCGCCGGAATCGACCCTCGCAGCCCTAAACCTGTTAGCCGATCTCGATGGACGGAAGATCGCCGTATTGGGTGATATGCTGGAATTAGGCCTATACGAAGTGCAGGGCCACGAACTTGTCGGTAGACGAGCCGCCGAAGTCGCCGATCTTCTCATTGCGGTCGGCGAACGCGGCAAGATCATTGCCGAGGCTGCAAGACGAGCCGGAATGCCAGCAGGTGCGATTCATGAGGTACAAGACGCCATGCAAGCTGTACCTCTGCTCAAAGAACAACTGCGAGAAGGCGATATTTTGTTGGTCAAAGGCTCGCATGGAATGCGCATGGATCGGATCGTTGCTGCACTGGAGATTCACGAATGAGCCAAGCACCAATGACCCTCGCCCTAGCGGGCTTAACCTTCTTGCTATCTGTCATTTGGGGACCTCCTGTTTTGCGCGTCCTCAGATACTTCAAAGCCGGCAAAGCCATCCGCCTTGAAGGACCGCAGCGACACCTGGCAAAAATGGGAACACCTACTATGGGAGGCTGGTTGTTTATCTTACCGGTCACCTTGATTACGGTGTTGCTCAATGTCACACCAATTCGCGGCTTGACCCTGCTCGGTCGTTCGGTCTTATTGCCCATCATCGTGATGCTAGGCTTTGCCATCTTAGGCACCATTGACGATTGGCAGGGGCTGGTTGGCTCTGCCCGCAAGAGCGGGCTGAGCGTTCGAGCAAAATTTCTTGGACAAGTGGTTTTAGCTTTGGGAGCCGGTATCGGACTAAAGTATTTTCTGCAAGTTCCCGAGATGTTTCTTCCCGGCATCAAGGGAAGCATCAATTTGGGAAATTACTACCTTCCCATTGTAGTCTTCATCATTGTCGGCATGTCGAACGCCGTCAATTTCACCGATGGACTAGACGGATTGGCTGGTTTAATTACCGCCACGGCTTTTGCCTGCTATGGCGGCATTGCCATCCTACAAGGACAAATTTACCTAGCGCGTTTCTGCTTTGCCCTAGTGGGCGCCATCTTCGGCTTTTTGTGGTTCAACGTCCACCCAGCAGAATTGATGATGGGCGACACCGGCTCAATGGCTCTAGGCTCGACCTTAGCCGTGATTGCCTTGATGACCGGGCAGTGGATTTTGTTGCCCATTATCGCCATTATTCCGGTCAGCGAGACGTTGAGTGTGATCATTCAAACCTCCTATTTTAAGTACACCAAACGCAAATACGGGGAGGGACGGCGCGTGTTTAAGATGGCACCGCTTCACCATCATTTCGAGCTGCTCGGTTGGAGTGAGACCCAAGTTGTCCAGCGTTTTTGGCTGGTTAGCCTGTTGGCAGCCATGATTGGCATCGCTTTAGCTCTAGTTTAGAAGAGGTTGCTGCAGTTGTATCCCTCGGAGGTTGATTGTTTGATGACGCAGGCGAAGCCCATCTCTAACAAAGATTGGCAAGGAAAGCACGCTCTCGTGATTGGAGCAGCCCGTCAGGGGATCGCTGTAGCGCGTTTCCTTGCTGAGAGAGGGGCAAAGGTCACCCTGAACGACCGCCAACCTGCTGAGGCGCTCGAATATGCCCGCCAAGCTTTAGCCGATTTATCCATCCGCTGGATTGCAGGGGGTCATCCACTCGAAGCCTTGCAAGGGGTTGACCTGATCTGCGTCTCCGGGGGTGTGCCGTTGACGCTTCCATTGATTGTCGAAGCGAAACGGCGCGGTATCCCCCTCACGAACGATTCCCAACTTTTCCTTGAAAACACATCAGCAACGGTCATTGGAATCAGCGGCTCGGCGGGCAAAACGACCACGACCACCCTTGTCGGTCGGATTGCCCAAGCGGCTGTTCAGAACTTCCCATCCCGAGTCCCCTATCACAAGGTCTGGGTAGGCGGCAACATCGGTACTCCCTTGATCCATCAGGTCGATGAGATCAGCCCTCTGGATTTAGTGGTGCTTGAGTTATCCAGTTTCCAACTGGAACTGATGACCCGATCCCCGCAGGTTGCTGCCTTGCTCAACATCACCCCCAATCATCTAGACCGCCATGGCACAATGGAAGCCTATGTTGAAGCAAAGGCGCGACTGATCGCCTATCAATCGTCTGATCAAGCGGCGGTTCTGAACCGTGAAGATGCAATTACATGGGATTTGCGCAAGCGAACCGCTGCTCGATTGTTCACGTTTGGCATCGATCCTCCTCAAACAACCCCCGGCACCTTCGTCCATCAGGGAGTAGTGTACTTTGCTGACCATAACACTTGGAGCCCTTTACTTCCCGTTGAAGAGATTAGCCTGCGAGGATTGCATAATCTCATGAATGTGGTTGCTGCTTGTGCGATAGCCATCGCCGCCCAAATCCCCTTTGAAGCCTGTCGTGAGGGCGTGCAAGGTTTTCGAGGAGTCCCCCATCGTTTGGAATTCATCCGCAACTGGGGCGGCGCAGCGTGGTATAACGACTCGATTGCCACTGCCCCAGAACGCAGCATGGCAGCAATCCGGTCTTTCCAGGAACCGATTGTATTACTCGCCGGTGGACGGGATAAGAACTTACCCTGGGAGGATTTTGCTGAATTGGTTGTGCAGAGGGTGCGGCATTTGGTGCTGTTTGGCGAAGCAGCCAGTAAGATTCGCCAAGCCATTGAGAAAGCCGATCAGAAGCAGCATTTGCCAATCACGATATGTCCCGATTTATTCCAAGCCGTGCAGGTTGCCAAAGAGATTGTTCAGGCGGGAGATGTTGTCCTGCTTTCTCCGGGTGGTACAAGTTTTGATGAATTTCGAGACTTTGAGGAGCGTGGTGAGTGTTTCCGAAAATGGGTTATGGATTTGTAAAAGAAAATCAATCGAACTCTTCCAGCGAGATGCGTCAATTTCTCCAAAGAAGAATCTATTTACGGCTAGACTTGCCATTGATTTTGGTTTGTGTGGCGTTGCTGTTATTTGGATTGATGATGCTCTATTCCGCCAGCGCAGAACTCTCCTTTTACTTTAGTGGCACACGTGACCTGTTTGCGATCTACGGCATCTTTTTACGCCAAGTTTTAGCACTGGTGATCGCCTTAATCGCTGCCCCTCTGGTTGTTCTGATCGATTACCGATCCTGGAAGCCATTTGTCTTTCCAGCAGCCATTGTCGTTATCCTGATGCTTTTCTTGGTGCTGTTTATCGGCGAAAGTCGCTTTGGTGCCCGAAGAGGCCTCTTCGGCGGCTCTTACCAACCAGCCGAATTAGCGAAATTCGTCACCGTCGTCTATGTAGCCTTTTGGCTCGAAAGCAAGAAAGAAATGCTCAAAGAGATCACCTTGGGATTAATCCCACTTATCTTGATCCTCGGAATCATGAGCGCCTTTATCCTTCTGCAACCCGATTATAGTGCCGTTCTGACGATTATCGTCATCGGTGGCATGTTGTTCTTTTTAGCCGGTGGAGATTGGAAGCAAATTCTCCTTTTGGTTCTCGGCGTATTTTTGCTAGGAATGTTGATTGTTCTGGTAACCGACACCGGACGAACTCGGGTGATGAACTGGATGCAAGGGATTGCCGACCCAACCCTAGCACCCTATCAAGTGCAACGCGCTTTAGAGGCTTTTTATAAAGGCGGGCTCTTTGGAGTCGGTCTAGGTAACAGTGTCACAAAAAGCACCGGATTGCCCACTCCGCAATCGGACAGCATCTTTGCCATTGTGGGCGAAGAATTTGGCTTAATTGGAACAACTTTCCTGCTTGGGTTATACTTGATTATTCTGTGGCGTGGTTTAGCCATCTCACAGAGGGCTCCCGATCATTTGGGCGCCTTATTGTCGGCCGGGATGACCAGTTGGATCGTGATGGAAGCGCTGATCAACATGGCTCAGATTGTCAATCTGATCCCGTTTACCGGCAATGCCTTACCGTTTATCAGCGCTGGCGGGTCGAATTTGGTTGTCTCGATTTTTGCTATAGCCACAATCTTGAATGTGGGTATCCGTTCGGAGGATACAAAGGAACCAAAGGATGATCTCTTCAGTAAGATGGTTGATTTGCGCCGGTGGGACCGGCGGAGGCGTATATCCCGCCCTCGCCGTACACCAGGCTTTCGCGAAGGATGAGAGCACTTTACGGGAAAGCTATCGAATGAAGGGCAATACCCAATTTCCACCTCCTGAGCAAATCTCCACCCTGTGGGTTGGAGGGATAGGAGGCATGGAAGCTCAAATCGTCCGTCGTATGGGCATCCCGTATGAGGAGATCCCGGCCGCCGGAGTGCATGGGGTTGGTTGGAAGCGCCTACCCTCAAATGCCCTTCAAATTGGACGCGGTATTATTGCGTCGCGAACCATCTTGCGCCGTTTCCAGCCTCAGGTCATTCTCTTTACTGGCGGCTATCTAGCTTTCCCAATGGCAATTGCCGCTCGCTACGGTCTCTCTAGGGCAAGACAACCCAAGATTGTCCTCTACGTTCCGGATATCGAACCGGCTTTAGCGCTTAAGGTCATCTCTCGCTTCGCCGATCAGATTAACGTGACCGCTGAAGTGAGTCGCCAATATTTCCATCCCAAAGCGCCGATAAACGTCAGCGGTTACCCCATTCGAGCCGAACACTACGAGTGGGCAACGAATCCGCAACGAAAACAAAAAGCCTGCCAGCTTTTTCAGTTGGATGCACAGCTACCCACCTTGCTGGTATTCGGTGGCAGCAAAGGAGCCCGCTCAATCAACCGCGCTGTGTTGGCAATCTTGCCGCAACTCCTAGAGTTTATCCAAGTCCTGCATATCAGTGGCCATCGGGATTGGGAAGAAGTGCAACAATTCCAAAAACAATTGAAAGCCAAACTGCCTGAAGAACGATTTCAGCGTTATCGCTCCTTCCCTTATCTGCACGAGGAGATGAGTGCCGCTTTCGCAGCCGCAGACCTGGCTGTCTGCCGGGCTGGAGCGTCTGTATTAGGTGAGTTGCCTCTTTTCGGTTTAGCGGCGATTTTGGTGCCATATCCTTATGCTTGGCACTACCAACAAGTGAATGCCGAATATTTAGCCAAAAGACGAGCCGCGCGGATTCTCCAAGATCACGATTTAGGCTCCAAATTGCTACCCGAAATTCAAACGTTGCTTGGTAATTCTTCCATGCTTGCTAAGATGCGTGACCGTTTACAGTCTCTTGCCCAGCCTTTTGCAGCTTATTCCATTGCAGAGAGCATCTTACAAGCGGCAACGGAAAGTCGAGGTCGGTCATGATCAGTCTAATTGCAGCATTTTGGCTTTTAGTGATTATTTTCGGTGTGATTGGCGCCATGCGCGGCTGGGCAAAGGAAGTGTTAGTGACCTTCAGTGGAATTTTGGCACTTTTTATCCTCGCCGTTCTTGAGCGTTATGTCCCGCCCGTGCGTTCCTTTTTTGATGCCAGAAATGGTACACCCGTCTTCTGGACACGCACAATCATTGTTCTCGTCTTGGTATTTTTTGGCTACCAAACCCCCAATATTCCGAAATTAAGCGGCGGAAAATTCGCCCGCGATAAGTTATCGGATATTTTATTGGGTTTCGTTTTGGGTTTACTGAACGGATTCTTAATCATCGGTAGTATTTGGTACTTCTTAGAGCAGTCAAACTACCCCTTCCCCACGATCATCATTCCGCCAAAAGCCGACTTACCCGGCTACGAAGCTGCTCAGGATATGATTCCGTTGTTGGCGCCGCGTTGGTTGGGCATTCCCACCATCTTTTTTGCGGTGATCCTCTTCGCATTATTTGTATTGGTGGTGTTTATCTGATGCTTGAAAAGGGTGCCCGTATTCATCTCATCGGTATTGCCGGCAGTGGTCTATCGGCGATTGCGCGCGTCCTTCGTGAACGAGGACTGATCGTCAGCGGCTCTGATCGCACTTGGTCACCGTTGATAAAAGAACTTATGGAGGAAGGCATCCATGTTACCATTGGGCATCAACCTCAGAACATCGTGGGTGCCCAACTGGTTATCCGTTCATCGGCAATTCCCGATGAGAATGCAGAAGTACAAGCTGCGCAAGCGGCCGGCATCCCTGTGCTCAAACGGAATGAATTTCTGCCTTCCCTGATTGGAGAAAACAAAGCTATCGCTATTGCCGGAACTCATGGAAAAACCACCACAACAGCTATGATGACATGGGTCCTAACCCGCCTCGGTTTGGATCCTTCTTACGTAATCGGTGGCGTTTCTCTTGACCTAAACCGCAACGCTCATGCCGGACAAGGAAGCTATTTTGTTATTGAAGCCGATGAATATGACGGCATGTTCCTAGGGCTGCACCCTACATACGCGATCATCACCAACATTGAATACGATCATCCAGATTGCTACCCAACCCCCCGTCAATTCGAAGCAGCCTTTGAACAGTTTGTCCATCAGATTCAACCCAGCGGCGCATTGATCGCCTGTATGGAGGATGAGGGAGTCCGCCGTCTGATGAACCAACTTGGGCAACACCCACCCCGCTTCGGCTATGCCTTAGGAAATTCGCCTTTCGAATCACAGGCCGCCTATCTCGGCGCCGAAATCACCAAGAATTCTCACGGGGCATATTCCTTCCAAGCCCAATGGCAAGGGCGTAGCCTAGCAAAAGTACAATTGCGCATTCCCGGCATCCATAACGTGCGCAATGCCTTAGCCGTACTAGCTCTATGCCATCAATTGGGCTTGCCCAACGAAGAGGCTGCTCAAGCGTTGGGAGAGTTTCGCGGTTCAGCGCGCCGATTTCAAATCCAAGGGACAAGGCAGGGCATCACCCTCGTTGACGACTATGCGCACCACCCTAGCGAAATCGAAGCCACGCTTGCCGCTGCTCGGGAACGCTTCCCCAGCCAGTTCATTTGGGCAGTTTGGCAACCTCACACCTATTCGCGTACCCTTACGCTCTGGGAAGGTTTTCGTAACGCCTTTAGCGATGCGGATGCGCTCATTGTCCTCGATGTCTACGGCGCCCGCGAAAAGGCACCCGAAGGGTTTTCAATGGCAAAGATGGTGACCGAAATCCATGCCAAGCGGCGCTTTTTCGTCCCCGATCTTGAAGCTGCCGAACGATTTTTATTAGATAACCTTGCTCCCAACCAAGTTGTATTGGTTCTCTCAGCCGGGGATGCAGACCAACTCAATCGCCGTTTGTTTCAATCCCTTGA
Organism: uncultured Anaerolineales bacterium; assembly: GCA_937928795.1. Lineage (GTDB taxonomy): Bacteria > Chloroflexota > Anaerolineae > Anaerolineales > UBA4823 > NAK19. The sequence goes on along the minus strand of CALFWB010000077.1, from coordinate 4,516 downwards.
TGGGGCTGCGGAGAAGGCAGGATGAACTTTCGATATATGACTTCTCGAGTCCCCTCACCTTACGCAGAGCGGCTTGGAGAAATTGCCCATCAATTGGGCATGGAGCTACAAAGCCAGATGCCCCTTTCGCGCTACACGGCTGCCCGCATTGGAGGACCAGCCGAGTTCTTGATCGAGGTCAATTCATCTTCAAAACTCGCCCAATTGATGCCGCTGATCTGGGAAAACGAAATCCCTTATACACTCCTAGGCGGTGGCTCAAATGTTCTGATCAGTGACGAGGGGTTGGTTGGTTTAGTGATCATCAACCGCGCCCGAGGACGAAGCCGCGTCCGCTTCGATCTGAGCGGACACCCCGCTCTGGTTTGGGCGGATGCAGGGGTAAATCTGGCTCATCTTGCCCGTCAGGCAGCCGAACAGGGCTTGAGCGGCTTAGAATGGGCTTGTGGTATCCCCGGCACCTTAGGTGGAGCCATTGTGAACAACGCCGGCGCTTTTGACGGTGACATGGCTGGCAGTCTGGTCATGGTCACAATCTTGCATCGCAAATGGGAAACCAATCAATTTCGCGCCGTTCAAGAACAATGGACGGTGGAAGAGATGGAGTACCGTTATCGCTCAAGCCGCTTGAAGCAGAACGCTATTCAAGCGATCGTCTTATCAGCTCTTTTGCGTCTTGAGCGCCGTGATTCGACCGAAATCAAGGTAAAAATGGAGGACTTTGCCCAAAGACGCAAAAAAACCCAACCACCCGGTGCTAGCTTGGGCTCGATGTTTAAGAATCCACCTGGCGACTTTGCCGGGCGTCTGATCGATGCCGCCGGATTGAAAGGATTGACCATTGGTGGAGCCATGATTAGCCCCCTCCATGCCAATTTCTTCATTAACCTAGGCAATGCCACCGCAAAGGATGTCTGGCAGTTGATTCAGGCAGCCCGCCAAGCAGTTGCCGCAAAATTTGGCATTGATCTAGAGCTGGAGATCCAACCGTTGGGAAATTTCGCCGAACCCTCAACGCCATCCGTTATCCAATCATCCCTCGAGGTGCAAAATGAATAATCAAAGCCAAAAATTAAGGGTAGCCGTCTTATTTGGAGGGGTCTCTGGGGAACATGAGATATCACTTTTGTCCGCGCGTTCGATCCTCTCCGCTTTAGACCCGGCGCATTACGAAGTGACTCAAATCGGCATTACCCATGAAGGCAAATGGTACTTCGGTGAAAATGCCCTCGACGCATTACAGGAGGGAAACCTCACTTCCTGCATCCCTGCCACCCTTTTGCCAGACCCGACCCGAAACGGCATTTTCACCCTGAGCAAGGGAGATACGGATGAAATTTTACGTCATCTTTGCTCTGTCGATGTCGTCTTCCCGGTCCTCCATGGCACGTTTGGCGAAGATGGTACCATTCAAGGACTACTAGAGATGGCAAATGTCGCCTATGTCGGTTGCGGAGTGGTGGCTTCCGCGGTGGGAATGGACAAAGGCATCTTCAAAGATGTCATGAAAGCCCACCACATTCCGGTAGTCGATTGGCTGGTCTTCACCCGCCAAGAAGTAAGAAACAAGGTCGAAGAGGTCATCGCAAAGAGTGAAGCCATCGCTCCCTACCCACTCTTCGTGAAGCCAGCCAACCTTGGCTCCTCAGTGGGCGTTAGCAAATGCCACAACCGAGAGGAACTCATTCTAGGGTTAAGAGATGCTAGCCGCTATGACCGGCGTATCTTGGTCGAACGCGGCGTCAACGCCCGCGAAATCGAAGTGAGCGTACTGGGCAATGAAGACGTGGACGCGTCTGTGCCGGGTGAGATCATCCCCGCCGAGGAATTTTACTCCTACGATGCAAAATATCATGATGACCGTTCCCAACTGCTCATTCCGGCGCCTCTGGAACCAGAAGTAGCCGAGTATGCTCGATCATTAGCCATCCGAACTTTCAAAGCGATCGATGGTGCCGGGATGGCACGGGTCGATATGCTTTTAGATAAAGAATCCGGTGAACTATTTATCAATGAGATCAATACCATTCCCGGCTTTACCCGCATTAGCATGTATCCAAAACTTTGGAATGCAGTCGGGATCAGCTACCCCCAACTGGTCGATCGGTTGATCGAATTAGCACTGGCTCGCAAAGCTGAAAAAAGTGAGACGCTTTACCGTTATCAAAGAGAGAGCAAAGGGAAGTGAAAGCCAAACCGACCTCTTCAGCGGATTTTTTGAAAACCGCCTCCATCACCGAGAACGCTTGGACGAGAAAAGAGCGTAACAAACCGCGCCTGCGGAATACGGGGTCAGGACGAAGAAGAATTGCCGAGATGGAAACCCGCCGTGTTCCTGTTCTCATGCGGGGGACGGTCTCCGGACTGCCCATGGCAACCCCGCGCCGCGCAACGAACACACAACGCCGTTTAGAAGTACCACTCGGTGTTCCCGGAGTAGAAATCCGTCTGCCGAGCTTGGTTCAGATTCAGGTAGGTTGGCGGATGCTCTCCGCTTTATTGAGTTTTGGTTTGATCGCATTGCTCTACTTGCTCTGGACAGCCCCCCTATTCAAGGTGGATACGGTCAATTTTCAGGGGCTACAGCGCATTCGTGCCAAAGAAATCTCAACTGAGTTGGATATAGAAGAGCAACCGATTTTTGCCGTTGACCCTCAACTCATCCGCGAGAAGCTGATTGCCCAATTTCCGGAATTTCGCAGTGTTGAGGTCAATCTGCAATTTCCCAATAAAGTCTATATCCGTGTTGATGAGAGAAAACCACTTTTTGTCTGGAAACTAGGTGACCGCACCCTTTTGGTGGATTCAGAAGGTTATGCTTTCCCGCTGCGCGGCGAGGGAAACCCTCTGCCCAAACTGGTCATTGAAGCCCAAGACCTGCCCTTGCCCACTTCCACAGACCCCCAAACCGATCTTCAGCAACTGCGCCTGCCCGTTGAGCTCGTTTCAGGCATTTTATCCATCAGTGCTTTAGTTCCTGATGGAGCCCGTCTGTTCTATGATGGTGAACGGGGGTTAGGTTGGCATGACCCGCGTGGATGGACGGTTTATTTTGGTGCCTTGAAAGATATTAGCCTCAAAATGAAAATCTACGAGCTGATGGTCAAAAAAATCAAAAAAGAAAAGCAAAAACCGCTGTTGATTAGTATTGAATACGTCCATGCACCTTATTACCGATTGGAGCGATAAGCATGAGAACTGAACGTCCAGTCGTTGTCGGTATCGATATTGGCACAACCAAAATTTGCACCTTGGTCGGCTGTGAAGAAACCCCCGGTCAACTGCAAATCCTTGGCGTAGGCATCGAGCCTTCGCAAGGCATCAGAAAAGGGGTCATCGTTGACCTAGCAGCCGCATCTCAAGCGGTCAAACGCTCGATTGAAAAAGCCGAGCGCACCTCTGGAATGGAAATCAATGCTGCCTTAGTCAGCATGGCTGGCTCCCAAGTTTCCTCGACAAACAGTCGTGGTGTGGTGGGCGTTAGTGGACGGATGATCGACCAAGACGATATTATGCGAGCAATTGAGTCGGCGCGGGCCATCCCCATTCCCCACAATCAAGAGATCATCCACGTCATCCATCGCGGTTTTAATGTCGATGGACAAGAAGGGATTCGTATGCCAATCGGAATGCATGGCTACCGCTTAGAAGTTGAAACCCATATCATCACTGCTTCAGCCGCCTCAACCGAAAATCTCCGCCAGTGTGTCGGTTTTTCGGGCGTAGAGGTCTCTCAATTTGTCCTCAACCCGCTTGCCTCCGCCGAGGTTGCCCTGACGGAGGCTGAGCGCCAAATGGGGGTCTTGGTTTGCGATATTGGGGGCGGCACAACCGACCTTGCCCTCTATAGCGAAGGGGATGTGTGGTATACCGCAGTGCTGGCAGTGGGAGGAAATCATATCACTTCAGATATTGCCCAAGGACTTCATTTGCCTCTATCACAAGCTGAAGAGATCAAAATCCGACATGGCCATGCCATTCAAGCCGAAGTGGACGAAAACGAACGGTTCGAGATTAAGCCATTTGGGGAGAACGACCCTGTGGAAATCAGTCGTGCCGAACTCGCCAACATTATCGAAGCACGTGTCGAAGAGATTTTCGGACTTGTTCTGCAAGAGTTAAAACGATCAGGATATGACGGCTTGCTTCCAGCCGGGATTGTGCTCACCGGTGGTTCCAGCTTATTGCCTGGCATGCGAAGCATGGCAAATCGCCTCTTTGGCGTGCCGGTGCGCATTGCCCGCCCGCAGGGCTTGGTGGGGATGACCGACCGCTTGAATTCCCCCGCCTTCGCCACTTCGGTCGGGTTATTAAAATGGGCTTTTCTCTATCATGAGTTCTTACCAACTCAACTACAAAAGAATCTCTCTCCACGTTTAGCAGGGAATCATCAAGCCTGGGAGATATTGAAAGAATGGTTACGGCGGCTACTTCCCTAACGGGAAGGCCGATAACACACGACGAAACTTAAAATAGAGGAGGATCTTTTTATGAGTACCAATCCAATTCCTAATTC